>LNEX01000290.1 GCA_001464165.1 bacterium Ga0077546 | reverse complement strand
AGACGCAGCGGCAGCATTACTTGAAGAACTAGCTGCAACTGCGCGCTTCACCTTCCCCACGGGGCGATGTGCGGCTTTCGGTTTATCGTCAGCGGCAGAGGCCAGCGAATTTCTCTCGGAGTGCTCGCTCTTAGCTGAGTGAGTAACCTTTGGATGAGTGACTTTGGCAATTTTTTCGGTCTTCTCTACTTTGGTCACTTTCTCCGGCTTAGTTGGAGTCGTGGCTGGCAAGAAAACAGGTGCCTCAACTCTAGGAGCGTTGTAAGAAACATAGATTCGAGCAGGCACTAGGTCTTTACTACCAGTCTGAGCCGAAGCAATCATAGTCACTTCTTTTTGGGGCTTTTGCAGATAAGCCTGTGCGTCCATAGGTGAACGCGAAAGCAGCAGTGTCAGCTTTTCAAGACCAGGGTTCTCGTCAAAAGTTAAGTAGCCGTCTGAAGGCAATGCGTAATCTTTGCCTCTGTCTACTTTGTTGTTCTCAGCTGCTCTATTGTCTGGGAAAAGCACGCTCTGCTCCCCTCGACTGCCGCTAGAGAGCAAGATATAGGCATAGCCATCAATATTAGAGCGAACGTGAAAACGAATGCTGTCATTAGTCTTAAACTGAAACTTATTGCTCACCCGAGTAACGTTATTGCCGCGCTTCAGCTCAATCCAGTAGCGCAAGCCAGTGTTGAGTGACTCAGTTGGTTTCTCCAGCTGTTCGAAGAAGAGACCCTTTGCCCCGCTCTGCTCCTGGGCGTAAACACCGGTAGAAATCACTACCCCAAGTGCCACAGCCAGCGAAACTGCGCAAGATTTTCTGATTAGCTCAAGCGCTTTCATGTTCATCTCCTCTGTCTACAAATTTACTGGGTTTCCTGAATACTCTTGCCCTACTGCTATCAAAATCAAATTAGGAGGCAAGACGTTCTAACTGTTCTAGTTTAATTGGTCGGGGTTGTATTGGTTGGGCTGATATTGGTCGGAGTTGTATTGGTCGGGCTGATATTGGTCGGAGTTGTATTGGTTGGGCTGATATTGGTTGGACTCGCATTACCCGGGGTGATATTACTAGGCAATTGACTATCAAGCGTGAGGTCTTTCTTGTGCCTGACGTCCACTTGGGTAATATAGACTTCACGGCCCATCAAACCACTAGAACCAAATTTGCCGTTCTTAGGCTTATTGTCGTCAAAGAAATGCTCACCTAGCTCCTTAGCATCAACAATAACTCCATTGCCACTTTCGTCACAACTTAGAAGCTGCAGTGAACGGTTTACAAACTGCTCAATAGCTTTCTCTTGAGCCAGCGGATCGCTCATGGTCAACAAATCACTCTTCATACCGCTAGCGACAAGTAAGATTTTCTCAGTACCGTCACTGTTGTCGCAGCCAAAAGCTGTGACAGCCTTTGCCAGCGGGATTTTTTCTAAACCATCACCCACAAGTATGTAACGGGCTCCAGCGTCAAGAATCACATCATTAGCCGCCGAAGATGGAGTATGTAGAATCACTTTGCCCGAATTCTGCACGAGAAAAGCATACATATAGAATGACTGCTTAGCCATTACATCAACGCCAAATTTTGCCCTTCCAGTAAACACATAATTCTTGTCATGCATCACTACAGGCCCAGGAGTAAACTCAGCCAAAGTAGTAGCTAACCAAGCCTGGCTCTGATTGGGCAAAATTACAGGACTAGTATTAATTATATTTGGCTTGGGAATCATGGCGAGGGCAGCAGCTCCACCACCAGCAAATATAAGCACTAAAGTCATGGCCAGCAAAGCCGGGTTATAAGTCTTAGCATTAGTCACAGGTCGAATAATCTGAGGGCCAGTGCGGGTTCTAGTCTTTCCAACTAGTCGAGTTTTAGCTCTTGTCTGCGCCTTTGTTTTTCTTGCTATCGGACCTTTATAGTCAGAATCTTGGATCAATCGCTGTCCGCAGCCTTTGCAAAAATTAGGCTCGTCCATTGACGAGCGGCCGCATTTCGGACACTGAATGCGGGCAACTTGACGGCAGCCACCGAAGCGTCCAGAAACTTCAGTCTCGTCTCCATTGCCTGAGAGAGTGAGTTTCCTGGCTAGTGTCGTCTCCCCAGCATTCTTCAAACATTCAATCACTTGCTCCACCCAAATCATCTGATGGAAGCCACCATCTGGCGCCACCACAGCTGGATCTGGTGGCACCGCACCACAATGAATGCCAATCACGGTACCATCTTTGAAAATAGGACAACCAGCCGCTTCAAATGGAAGTCCGATATTGTGCAGCACATGGGATGGATCTAGATCTTTAACACTACCAAGCAATGTTCCGGGACGTAAAAGTGGTGCCAAAGATGCATCTTCTACCCACAGAGCAGTTACAAGATCATTAGGGGAAAGGGGAGTCTTCACTCCAAGTGGCAGCGGAACAATATCGCTACCTTTAAGGAATGGAGCCTCAAAGTAGCTAATCTGCCGCGTTTTAACAAGCTCTTGCATGGCAGCGTAAATAGAAAAATCGTCTATTCCAGCAACCTGCCACATCAGACCCAAAGGAGTGCCACCATCAAGAAATGGCCAAATTAACTTTGTCGCTTCTCTAGAATCTGGTGGCAGTATGTCGTAATTAGGCTGGGGAGTGACTCTTGTAAACAAACTAGAGGGTCCACCGACAATTGACACCATTTTTTCCATCTCGTCAGTGCGTCGCAAAGACTCGATCAAAAGCATGTCGATAGGCCTAGAAATTTCAGTCACGGTCGTCCAGCTAGGCTCGTCTTCAGAAGTGAAGTAGAAGCTACCATTGAACTTGTGCCGAATGATTTGATAGATCGCCATCTCGTTAACGAGATTATGGTAGTAGGCGTGTGTGGCCCGTCCATTCTGGCAAAAAAGCTTGCCCACAACACGGTTACGTTCATCGAGAATCGAGACGGATCCTACTTTTCGTGCATTGGTAATCGTTTGAACCACCAGCGGCAATTCAATTTCGGCAAGACTACCGCCAAGCCCAGCCTCATGATCAGGCACGAAGCGCTCGAAGGAATCATTGATTTCTTTAATCTCGTCTGCAGAAAGCTCATTGGCACTAGGTGACAGCTTGAGCAAAGCCACGTTGTGCTTCTGCAAAGGCAAGCCGTTTACGGGGTCAGTAAGCCCGTGCTTAGCCATTGTTTTAAGCACAGCCTTATCAACTTTGGGATGGAAAACCACTGACTTAATTGAGTATTCGCGACCACTGCTAGGGAAGCGCACCCGTAGTGCCTTAAGAATTTCAGTATAGAGAATGACAGAATGAGCGCAAGTGACAACAGTCTCGCCATCAACTTGCCAGACTGCCGCAAGAGGATAACGTACAGGCAAGCTATAGTCGTAAACAAGCCCGACAGCATTGGCGTATTTGGTTAGCTCTTGTTCTGACACTGGTTACCGCTGACGACTGGGTACTGCTCGCATGAAAGAAAAGTATCGAAGAAACGAAGGAAGAAACGAACGAAACGGGCACCTGGCAATAATAAAAAAAGGACCCCTATAGTATAAGGGCTTCTACAATATCTATGTCGTTTTGTGGTTAAGCCAGCAGTTGACAGGAGGCAAGTTGAGCACGGCCAATATTGTCGGATGTGACTACAGCGCAGCCAAGACCAAACCAAACGCCACGTGGATCGCCAGGGGCAAACTCGTTTCTTCCACTTTAGTTGTTGACAGCCTGGAGAACGTCGGCTCTGACCTGCTGCTTGAGAGTTTGCTGACACTCAAGAAATGTTCTTCCAGCCAGCCCTGTGCCAGCGAGACCTGTGCCAGCGAGCCCTCCGCCAGCGAGCCCTCCGCTCTCCAAAGCAGCAGCGCAGGAGTCAAGGATAGTGAGCCACCAGCCTGGATCATCGGCCTTGACTTCCCCTTCTCCTTTCCTGCACCCTTCGCCGAAATATTACTAGCGGCCAATGCCTCAGTTTCTTCACGGCATTCACCTAGTTCCCTTTCTTCACCCAAATCGCTGACTTCACCCAAATCTCTGACTGCACCCACTTGGTTCAAATTAGCCGAATGCGTAAGCAGTTTGAGCTTCCCTGAACTCCTCGCCTTGCTGCAATCGGCCAAACCAGGCATGGGAGGGGAGGTCAAAAGGCTGACAGACAATGCCACCGCTCCAAAGGCTCAAAGCCCCCTGCATCAAATCAATCCGGGAATGCTCAAGATGACTTGGCAAGGAATGCAATTGCTTCTCGCTCTGCACAATCACGGCTTCAACGTTTTACCATTTGCGAACCCGCAGTGCTTTTCGCCAATCCCTCAGAACTCCGAGACCGCCTTCCGGGCAGCAGTGATGGAGGTCTATCCGGCCGCAGTGCTCAAATCACTGGGCCTCCCCTGGCGCAGATATAAAGGTAAGGACCAGGAAGCGAAGCAGCTGCGGCAATCTATACTGACCAACCTCACTGGTACCAGAGAGAAGTTACGCTCTGTAAACAGAATCGCAATAGCAGTACCAGAGCTTGTCTTACCACCCAATGTAGAGCAATTTGCCCTCGCTTGCGACGATGCACTTGATGCAGTCGTTGCCGCACTGGGAGCGGCGATTGCATACCTCAATCCAGGCCAAACAGCCCCACCCAGGCAGATTTCAATAGATATGATCGCTCTTGAGGGCTGGATATACGTCCCATACCCCCAAAACAATGAGGCAACCCCGTAGGTTATGGCGTAGGTTATAATGTTTGCTCCAGACTAATGTTTGGTTTATGCATTTGCTATGAAGGCTGGCAAATGCGAGCATATGCGTCCGTAGCTCAGCGGATAGAGCTCCCGCCTTCTAAGCGGGAGGTCGTTGGTTCGAATCCAACCGGGCGTATTTTTTTGAAGCTGCTAATCTGAGGATACAGTCTGAAGATCAAAGTAGCACCAATCGCAATAACAGTCGGCTTGCTAACCACCATCGCTGGTGGTGGCTACTGGTACTGGACAACAACGCCGCTCTACGCTCTGCAAGCTCTAATGCTGGCCGTGCAAAACCATGATGGTCAAGCATTCTCTAAAAGAGTTGACGTTAATGGTGCTGTTGACAATATGCTCGAAGACGTGTTGGTTTATCCCGCCTTAAGCACACCAAATTTATCGCCTTTCCAAAAGCAAGTTGCCACTGGCGCTCTAGCCATGGCCAAAACACAAATTAAAGAAGAACTTCTAAAGTCAATCCACAGATCGCTCAGCGCACCGATTCAATACGGTGACGGCAATGAGTCGACTTCAATTTTGCTGACAGCTCCAGCCTACGCGGCCGACAACGTGGCAGAGAACGTGGCAGAGAACGTGGCAGAGAACGCTACTTCTTCAGACAGCGATGCTGGTGCTTCGAAGTCTGCCGAAAACCCAATTGCCGCAGCCGGGAACAATCAAGGGGCAGCTAGCACCACAACAAAAAAAACAGGTAACGTGCGCGATTTACTCAACGTCGCCAGCCATGAACTTGGTGGCGAAGTGGGCAAACTTAAAAACGAAGCGTATCAACGCATGCAGACCTATGTGCGCAACCATCCCTACACAATACCAGGGCGCGTCATCAATGCGCCCGCCGGCCAACGCGGTGCGGTGATCAGACGCGTGCTTGAAGATCACGGCTTCAGCCAGAACTACTTCAAAGGTTTAACCGGTTACAAACTAGTCCCGATAACAACTGAGTCAACGGCAGCAACAACAAGCACCGAATCATCAGTACTACCCTTGGGCGAAATCACAGTCACCACCAGTGGTGCCACACCTCCGCCAGGAGCAGAACGAGCCCTTGTCGGATTGCGCTTTTACAGCCCTAGAATCAGCCAAGAAGTAATCGTCGAAATCGAAATGATGAAAAACTTTAGGGCCACAAACAGCGGCGTAGAAGACACCGAATGGTGCGTCACCAGACTAGCCAACGTGCGTCCTGTTCTCGATAGCGTCGCTCAAGATTATCTTACCGATGTGCACGAACTTATTGCCTACTCTTTGTACGGCATGAACAATCAAAACATCAACAAAGATATGCGAGGCATCACAGATCGCATCAAGAGCCATCCTGCCGCAAAAGACTTTTTGAAAAAGCTAGGCATTTAAATTGTAGGGGCCGCCAAAACTGGCAACGAAATTTTGGTCAAGGACAGAGATACGGCAAAGCATAGAGCCAAGGGAAAACTCAGGGGTAGCGGCGACACTAGACGCTTCAGCCGACTATTAGATACTGAATTCACTAGACACCCCACATTAAAATTTTCATGAGTATAGAGCCGAAAGCGTCGGCCGCAGCATGGTTGATGTCGAATTTTGACCGATATCGGTCAAAATTCGACTAACGAAGCAAACAGCCGAACCCAATTCGAGGAGCGAAAGGTCCGCCGATCAATCATTTGCAGGCTTGGCTGAAGAAACCAGCAAAACACTGACAACCTGGCTAAAAAACAAACTAATAAATTCACGAGTAAAAAAGGCAAAACTGTCAAGACTGAATTTTCGCGATAATTAAACTAGTGGCAAGCCACTAAATAGCATCTCTTATCTATCTACCAGCACCCACAAAAGCATAGTTTCTTTTTGCGCGGTGGTGGCAGATACGTTATTATTGCTAAGTAACCAATTAGTGAGCCTATGAACAGACACGCCAGCAACTTCAATCTCTCTAAAAGTCAAATGCGTCAAGCATCAACACTATTATTCGCATTAAGCCTATCGCTGACGGCTCAGTGTTCGATGACACCATGCTCAGCTCAACCTGGCACTCCTGCAACGGACGGCGCCATGACCGGCACCATGACTGACACCATGAGCGGCACCACGACTGACACCATGAGCGGCACCACAACCGGCACCACAACCGGCACCACAACTGGCATCGCAACAGAAAGCAGCAGGGGCGAAGGGCCTACAATGGCCACAAATGGCGACACCAGCGCTGACAGCTCTACAGATATTCAGGGCGGCAGCATCAAAATTCCCTATAGAGTACCAACAAACACAGCAGCAACGGCAGCAACGACAAACGCCGTCAAAAGAGCGAGCGGAAGAATCAACACAACAGCAGAAACAACTACATTAGAGCTAAGCACCGCCAGCAATAGCTGGGATCTGCTTGAATCTAAAGGTGAAAAAGCAGCATACAATTGCGAATATGGTGACGCCGAACGCTTACTCAAAGAAGCTGTGGAAAAAGCCCGCAATTTTCCCGCTGGCGATCTTCGTCTGGCGAAGAGTTCCGGTGAACTAGGTCGCCTCCTTGCTATCCGCGGACGTTTCAGCGAAGCGGAGCCACTCTTAGAAGAAGAACTAGCAGTAAAAACAGTAGCCAGCGGAGCCGAAGACGAGCACTTGATTCCAGCTATGTCGTCTATGGTACGCTTCTACTTGCTACACGGAACCGCAGCCAAAGCCAACCCTCTAGCAGAAAAAATACTTTCCTTTGTTGAAGGCAAGCTCAATGAAGCCAGAAACCAAGCCAAGGGTAAAGTGACACTACAAGCCGGTCAACCGCTTCAAGCTTGGGCCGGAGAGGCGTCAGCAGTGATGCGCGACCCACTAATTGAATGGGCAATTGCTTGCGATGAAATTGGCAACATCTACGCCTCAAAGAGCAGTTCTGTCGACAACACCACAAACGCCAGCAAAGACAATGCACCAAACTATGGCGCTAACAGTACTGAATCAAGTGCCAAAGACGCTAACGCTGAAAACCTGTCTCTAGCTGAACGCCTCTTCACTGCCGCACTAAATGTCAAATCAACTGTGCTAGGGGCACACCACCTTTCTCTAGCCAACAGCTATGACAGCCTTGGTGGACTAGCTCTCACTCGCAAAGACTACGAAGAGGCTGAGGCCAATCTAAAGGATGCTCTTGATATTACCGAACGCATTCAACCACCAGAGAATTATCAAGTCTATGCGCGCTTAGATAAGCTCGGTAAATGTCTACTCCAAGAAAACAAACTAGCTGAGGCCGAAGCCCTTTACCTAAGGGCCCAAGACTTCTGGAAAGCTGCCCCCTCAAAGAACGGCAACGAAGCAAGAGCCGCCTTTGCTCTAGCTAATATTTACACACAAGAAAAGAAATATGCAGAAGCAGCACCACTTTTTGAAAGAGCATTGCAACTAGCAGAGCAGAACAGCGGACCTGACTCGGTGGCCTTGGTGCCGTACTTAGATAGGTATGCCTATGTTCTCTATTATCTTGGTATGCGCGAACAAACCGATGAGCTGCGGGCCCGCGCCCAAGCTATTACTGAAGGCAATACCAGCATAACCATGAGCAAAGACCCGGCCGTTGGTCTACAACAATAAACAACCAGAGCTGCAGCACTATAAACAAAACTACAGCACTAGAAATGAAACTGCAGTCACAAAAACTTCTAACGCCCACGAAGCACAATCACAGCAGTTTTAAATACTGCTCTAGCACTGAGCGTTTCTGATAACCTTGCGCAAGCGCCTTCTTCATATCGCCGTCAGCTAGCTCGTTCAACTTCAATCTCCGATATACTTCTGAGCGAAGGCGGTAGGTGGTATCTGACTTATATTGTTTACCATCCGCTAGTTCATTCGCAATGGTAGCATCGCACAAGCCTAATGCTTCTTGATACTTCTTGAGGAAAAGCAGCGATATGATTCGATCTTTAGCAACGATTGATCCACCTAGCTCAAGCTTCTCAGCTTTATCAAGTAAATCAAAAGCCTTCTTCTCGTCGTCTAATCGCGCCGCCACGAATGCCCGCAATTGCAAAGCTCTATGACTGTCTGGCTGAAGAGCTAAGGCCCTATCTGCCAACTTGGTAGCTTGCCCAAGGTCACCCATACAGAAATAACACGAAGCTTTATCGGCGTACCCTACAGCCGCATCAGGGAATTGAGCGATCAGCTGATCTGCAGCTTTAAGCGCACCGACATTGTCACCCTTAATTAGTTTTATGGCAATCAGATACTCTGTAGCTCGCCAATACTTATTATTGAGACTAAGAACCGTGAGTGCGTCAGTATACGAACGCTCGCAGTCGCCCTTATCCAGATACAAAGTCGCACGCGCCAGGTAAGAACCCGGAAATTTGCTATCAAGCTCAATTGCCTTATTAGCATCTAGAAATCCCTTGTCAAACTCACCAAGGGCAGAATAGGCCTCGGCTCTGGTGCAATAGTTATAGCTCTGCTTTGGATCAAGCTTTATCGCTTCGTCAGCATCAGCCACAGCTTTGCCAAGCTCAGACAAACAAAGATTGGCATAAGCCCGACCGGCAAAAACACCAGACACATTGTGCCCACTTGAATCTAGGCGCAAAGACTTATCAAATGAAGCAATGGCATCTCTATACTGCCCCTGATCCGAATAAACATTTCCCAACTCACGATGATACCAACCGACCTTATCATCAAGGGAAATCGCTTTCATCAAGTCAGCTTTGGCTAGTTCGCCTTTGCCCGACCTTAGTTGAGCCACTCCGCGATAGGCAAACAACTCAGGAGCATTTGGTTTGGCCTTCAGTTCTTTCTCGCTAAGTGCAATTAAATCACTATATTTATCCTGCTCAACAAGCCTTCGAGCCTGCGAAGTGAAATCATTTTCTTGCCAAGTACTGCAACCACTGACGATACCAGTGCTACAAAGCACAAAACTTAGAGTAGATACGCAGAGAGTTCTGCGAAAGAGTCGGTGTCTTTTGATAAAGTCTTGAACCATCATAATTCACCTATCACTACCAACCAGTCGCGTACAGTCTATTATCTAGCCCAGGAAAAGACCAGTACTTGCAAACTATTCCACATTGCTCTAGAGCAGAGAATTAGGGCTAAGCTAGCAGATGCGGATAAAGTGAGATACACGTGGCTGCGTGAGCGCATACGCTCACAACTAAACGAGGCAAAAAGCTAAGAAGGCTCCGAATAGTACCAGCAGCAACGATCCCAGGGCTATAAGGCCAGGCTGTCCTTTGCTAGATTCACCGATTTTAGAAGGCCGGGGTATTGTCAAGACGAAAGCAACTACCAAGCCTAAAAGACCTAACAAAAACATGTTCCAGCCCACTTTATGCACAACACCGAGAATACTCATTTTCTCTCCCCAGGACTATTTGCCGTCTCAGTTTTCATGATCAAAATAAGTACAATGTTCCCGCCTTTAGGATTCCCAAGAAAAACACGTCCCAAACTCTAATAAATTCACTCTAAATAGTAAATCAGAAGTCTCCTGACCCTAGGGCCTCAAAACCAGAAACGACTTCGAATAGCTCTTCATCAATATCGCTGTGGCGCAAACGATGGAAGTTGCTTTTTAAATCTTCGAGCAATTC
>LNEX01000289.1 GCA_001464165.1 bacterium Ga0077546 | reverse complement strand
ATCTCAATAAATCAATTAGACTTAATCCGGAGTGTGCTCAAGCTTATTTTCATCGAGCCTTTTTGCACGCTTTAAAAGACGACGATCGCAGTCGAGAAAAAAGCGCCCTCGACTTCGAAAAGGCATTTACAATCGATCCAACTATTCGTACTTGGTATCAATCTCAACAGTCTCAACAGTCATAGCATAGGCATTTTGTGCGACCAACTAATCTTAGAGAAATGAACGACTTGGGCGGCATGAGAGATTTCTTGCGCTCCAGCTTTACCATCTTAAAAATGCTTGTTCAGGTGGGGCTTGTGATGCTGATCTTGGGCACCACAGTAGTTGGCTTGTTGGTTATTCAAGAAGTAAATCATTTACCTAATATCGACTATCTCAAAAATTATAAACCAATTGACTCTATTTCAATTTACGACCGCAATGACAAACTAATTGAGCGCATTAATCTAGGCATGCCGCGCACTGTGATTCCATTCAAGCAAGTGCCAGTCTCTATGCAGCAAGCTGTACTGGCCGCGGAAGATAAAAATTTCTACAAGCACGGTGGCATGAGTTTTCAGGGAATTCTCAGAGCTTCTTTCGCCAATGCCAAGGCCCTAAAGATGGTCGAAGGGGGCTCCACAAGTACTCAACAACTGGCTAAGAATCTATTCTTCCCCGATGTCAAACGCACTGGCGTTATCAAGCTCGCTGAAGTTGTCGCTTCTTACCGGCTCGAAGAAAAATACACGAAAGAACAACTTTTTTCGCTCTATCTCAGCGAAATTTATTTTGGTAATGGTGCACGGGGAATTGAGCAAGCGGCCCACAATTATTTTGGCAAGCCTGCAAGCAAACTGACACTAAGTGAGTCAGCATTCTTAGCAGGCATCATTCGTGCGCCTTCATTTTTAGGGGCAAAAGAGCGGCGCAAAGAAGCTATGGTTAGGCAAAAGCAAGTACTGAGAGCCATGGTCGAATGCGGTTTCATTTCTGAGAGCGACTGCCTCCTGGCTGAGTCACAACCCCTGGTATTTAAACGAGCCGAAGTAGTGAGAGCAAGCAAGCCCTTCGGCCACTATCCGTACTTTACTGCCCTAGTACTAGAATCAGTACGCCGACAATTTGATCAGCGCACCATTGGTTTAAATGGCCTTGAAATTTATACAACGATTGATCCAATTGCTCAAGAAGCAGCGGAACAGACACTGGCCTCGGAAATAAGGAGAGCCCCCCCGGGGATTGAAGAAGAGGCTCTAGTTAGCCTATCAGTAAGTGACGGAGCTGTGCGGGCGCTAGTTGGCGGTGCCCATGACTATTGGAGTAATCAATGGAATAGTGCTGTTAATCCTCATACTGCAGGGTCAGCACTTAAGCCGTTCATATACCTAACCGCCTTCATGGGCGGAGTCTTGACGCCAGAAAGCACGGTACAAGATATTCCCTACAAGATGACGCAAGAAACTGGTGTGGAATGGGCTCCAAAAAACTATGACGGTAAGTACATGGGCGAGATAACTGTAAGAGAAGCACTCTGCCAATCACGCAACATGTGCACCATTCGTGTCATGGAGCAAGTAGGTATTACCAATGTCATAGATACATTAAGAGCAGCTGGAATTAAATCAAACTTGGCACCAACCATGGCACTAGCTCTCGGCAGCTCGGCCGTTACCCCCTTAGAATTAGCCTCAGCCTACGGTACCTTGGCCCGTGGAGGAGTAGCTGTGACTCCCTGGATGATACGAGAAGTAAAAGACAGCCGCGGACAACTTTTAGACCGCCATGTGCCCGTTATTCATAGGGTTTTCCCCTATGAGCAGACCAGCTGGCTGGTTGACATCTTGACTGAGGTAGTCAGACGTGGCACCGGGACCCAGGCCAAGTTGAGCGGCCGTCCGGTGGCAGGTAAGACCGGCACCGCCGACAAGGCCAAAGATATTTGGTTTGTTGGCTTTACACCAGATATGGTGACCGCAGTATGGGGTGGCGGCGATGAAAAGAGCCCTGTGGCAGACAAACACGTTACTGGCGGTACGGTGATGGCACGCGTCTTTCGGCAGTACAACCAGCGCTACTATGCCAACCAACCGACCCGTATAGCTGCAGGTGAGCTACCCACATCTCGCTACGCCACCAGTGTCGGTACGCCTGCCACGAAACCTATAAGCCACAGCAACGACGTGCCTTATAGTGAAATTGATCCCAGTCAGACTTATCAGGCGGCTCCAGCACAGCAGGCGGCCCCTGCGGCTAGAAGCGCTCCAAGAGTAGTGCGATCGCAAAAAGGCGTGACCGAATACAATTGGTCGCGCTAGCCCGCTCAAGCTATAGCCTAAAGCTCCAATCTCAAGTCATCTAAAGTAAAGTCTAGCGTAGACGCCACCTTGTGCCAGCAACTCAGCGTGATTGCCACTTTCAACGATGCGGCCATTCTCTAGCACAAATATTTTGTCAGCATTAATAATTGTCGTAAGGCGATGAGCCACCACAAGCGATGTGCGGCCGACCATCAAGGGAACTAGTGCTGCTTGAATCAATGACTCATTTTCATTATCTAGAGCACTGGTAGCCTCGTCTAAAATGAGAATGCGTGGATTCTTCAATAGAACACGAGCAATGGCCAACCTTTGTCTTTCGCCGCCACTAAGCTTATGCCCCCGCTCACCTACGACAGTTTCATAACCTTCAGGCATAGCGGCAATGACATCATGTATATTGGCGGCACGGCAGGCCTCTTCAATTTGTTGGGCACTAGCTTCAGCTTTGGCATAGCGCAAATTGGCAGCAATCGTGTCATGAAACAAATAGGTTTCTTGGGTGACAATACCAATGTTTTCTCTTAGAGAGTCCCGAGTGACAAACTTAGTATCGTGCCCGTCAATTAATATGCGCCCTTGATCAATCTCCCACAGTCTCGGCAATAGATTGGTGATAGTGGTTTTACCAGCACCAGATGGACCGACTATTGCCACCATTTGACCAGGCTCAACGACAAAGGTTAGGTCTTCAACACCGCCGCGACTAGAAGCCCCACTAATAACAGGGTAAGAGAAACCCACGTGATCAAATTCTACTCGACCGCGCACTGCGCTATGCTCAAGAGGGAGAGCCTCTGGTAAATCTTTTTCTTCATTCATATCAAGATAATCAAAGATACGCTCAAATACGGCCAAGGCACTGACTATCTGTATTTGCACTCCGGCTAAGGCAGAAACTGGAGTATAGAGTCGTCCGATTAAAGCAACAAAGCTAACCAATACGCCTACGGTAATACCGTGGTAAATAGCTAACCAGCCACCAGCGAGCCATATTATGGCTGGTCCAACTGTAACCATGGCGGTAATAGCCATCATAAACCAACGACCAATCATAGCCACACTAATTTCAAGAGTCATCAGTTCAGTGGCTAAATCATAAAAGCGCTTACGCTCATACTCTTCTTTAACAAACGATTTGACTAAAACAGTGCCAGAAACAGATAAAGTCTCTTGCGTAGCGGCTTGTATTTGATCACGCTTTGCCCGAGTCTTCTTGCGCACCTCATACATGCGCCGACCAACCGGCCAAAGCGGCACTACCATTAGTGGCACTACAACTATTGAAACAATCGCTAATTGCGCATTTAACGCAAAAATTGCCACTAGCGTAGTGACTATGGTAATGATATTTGTGACAATCGAAACCATGGTGCCGGTGATCACACCATCTACGCTTTCTACGTCACTACTGACTCGGTTCATAATTTCGCCAGTCTTAGTGCTGGTAAAAAACGACAATGGCATCCGGTGCAAATGAGAAACCAGGTCAGCGTGCAGATCGCGCACTATACCCTCACCCACCTTAGAATTTAGATAGCCCTGATAAACCCCAACCAGTCCCGCCAATATCGCCGAGGCCACCATAGCCAAGACAAGCGTGGCCAGCAAAGTAAAATCACGCGCCGGTAAAGCTTTGTCAATAATGGCCAAAGTAAGCAGCGGTGGCGCTAGACCAAGTGTGGAAGAGACAAGAATGGCCGCCACGACCATAAGTTCGAGCTTCCAATAAGGAGCAAAGAGAGCAGCAATTCGGCGCCAGGCCACCTTCCCCTTAAGCTTAGCTTTATCAGGGTTAAACATATTGGACCACATTAAGTGGACCGGAGGGCCGCCACTAAACACTGCAAACTTCCTTAGGCTTCTTGATTTAGGACTGCAGAGGACTAATTCAATATCTAAAACAAATAGACCACTCAGTTAGTCTAGTCGCTTGGAATCTAAAGTCCCCCTTTTTTTAGAAGGAGGACCAAACATCAAGATATACTCAAGGTTCTA
>LNEX01000288.1 GCA_001464165.1 bacterium Ga0077546 | reverse complement strand
AAAACGAGACTAGGAATTTTATTGTCCGATGGCTCAAAAACAAGATTATCGCAGGCGGCAACTATATCTTGAGCAGCTGCAGCTCGCGGGGCCTGCGTCACAGAGCCAAGATTAAATGCTTCCGTTTCGGCATTCTTTACAATCACAGAAAAACTATTTACAACAGACATTGCCGATTTATCAGTCCTGTTAGGGGTTAGCACTATGCAAACGTGGTACATCTAAGTAAGCGAGTTTCATCTTGAGACATGCTAGCACTCGGTCGGTGAGGAGGTGCACAAAAATTCAAGACTGAAATTGCAAATAAATTGCAGAAATCGGTGCAAATCAATCTCTTTAGATACTTTCGTAAAACCGTATATCAGGTAAACTGGTAAGTAGGCGTCTTGGCGGTTGCAGCTTAATTTCAGAATAGTGGCAATCCAGAATAGTGGCAATTAAATTCGCGGGTGAGGGAAGTTTACCAATCTTAGCGGCTACATTCTCAAATCACACTATTTCACAGAGGCAGCCTTCAGGCACCGCGAGGTAACCTGAGCACGCACGTCTATTTAGCTCCTGTGGGATGACCATTAAGTATGCCTCTGCTTCCATCGAAGAATAATGCCAAAGAATTTGATCAGTCTGCCGTCGCCGTGCTCACCGACCTAAAGAAAGGTGGCAATGACAAGCGGAATGAATTTATATGGGTGCACCAAGAGCGCATCTACGCAGTGGCCTTACTAGGCACTGGTGATCACGAACATGCCTCCGAGGTGACTATCTCATCCTTCAATAATGCCTTCAGTGCTCTTAATCAGGGTCTACCTAAAAACCCTGATATGTCAATATGGGATTGGCTTTCTCAATATGTTGTAGAAGCTATGGGCGAATATCATAGCCAGAACAGTGGTCCACCTGATGAAGAAGACGCCGACCCAGCGCAAGATGGTTCAGCTAGTATGGATTGGGAGACAACTGTACTGCTCGGAGTGCAACGAGTTAAGCGTTGTATCGGCTCCCTGCCCCAAGAATTGAAACGAATATTTTTATTGCGACACAGCCTTGATCTGAATTACGAACAAATTTCAATAGTGACAAATCAAAGAGTGGAGAAATGCATGGCTTTGCTTTACAGAGCAAGGGTGCAAGTAGTGAAATGCCTAGGCCGCGGGTGAAGATCGGTATGCTAAATATGGCAATTAAGACCAGAATGACAAATATAAGGTTGATATCTAATGTCTGACGCCGAGTACAGATTACTGATTCAAAGATCGTTCGATGAAGAACTCTCTAAACAAGAGCATCGCGCCTTCGTCAATCATCTAGAAACTTCTGACTCAGGTCAAAAGTTTCATCACCAACTCGACCAGATGATTCAAGCCGCTCAGGACACCCCGCTTCCTGACGACTTGCGTCCCCAGAACCCGGAAGCACTCGCGAGAACGATCATGGAACAACTCCCTCAGAAAAAAGGCTCAATCTTTGCTATGTTCACCAATTTATTTGGTGGCGGGCAACCTAAGGCTAAAGCCAAAGATGCTGGCCGAAGCAAAGTAGATAAGAGCGACAAGAAAGGCAATCTGAACAAGGGTGGT
>LNEX01000287.1 GCA_001464165.1 bacterium Ga0077546 | reverse complement strand
GGTGAAAAGTTTGGTATGCCGGGTGGTGCCACCTCTAACCCGTTAGACGAAGCTCCGTTAACCCTAGCCGAGTCGATCAAACGCAAGGTATCTGAATCACAGAAACTATCGCCCTTAGAGATGGAGTCTGATGATTATTCCAGCCAAGAAATGCCGGCCACCGGTGGCGACTTCGGCCGTCCTAGCCAAGGTCAAGAAGCGGTTGAAGCCGATTCGAGCTGGAGTTCTCCAACACCAATTGGCCTACCTATTAAACAGAAGATGAGCGCGCCAGTGACTGCTCAAGGCCTAGACTGGAGTGGGGCTCCAGCTGGCAGTCCAGCGACCTCATTCGAGCAGCATCCCGGTTCGGCTATCGGGTTGGCACCACCTGGGCAGAAGCCAAACCAAAATTCAGCTCCTTCGCCTCAATCATCATCGCCTACCGGCGGTGGACTAGATTGGAGTTCTGGAACATCTTCAAGCAACAGTGCAAACATTGCGCAAAGTCAGAGTGGTTGGGGCAGCAATGCTCCGGCCATGCAACCAACGGCACCGGCCTTTGCGACTTCCTCATCAACAGATTCAGCAGCATCAACCCCATCAGCTAAGGCTGATAGCGGATGGGGCTCTGGCTGGGGCAGTGAGAATCAAGCTCCCGGGGCAGCAGGGCAAAATACCGGTGTTCCTCTCAAATCATCTGATTCTTGGGCAATTCCAGGCTCTGAGGCCGCCGATGCCTGGGGTCAACCAGGCAGCTCGCCACACGCATCTCCAGCAAACCAAGTTTCAGCCAGTTCAGCTTCAGTCAGCCCAGCGCCAACTAATTCAGCGCCGACGATGAGTGCTGCTGTGGCTGTCAACCAAAGCAGCCAAGACCCCTGGGGCAGTTCCAGCGTGGCTGGCTCAGGTGCAGCAACAGCACCCGCCGAGACGGACGGTGGCAACTGGGGACAAGCAGCCAGCTGGGGAGCACCGAACCTCGCACCGAACAACACATCCAACTCGCAACCTTCCTCTTCCGCGCCGCCTCCTAACGACCCTTGGGCTCAGCCTGCTCAAGCAGCAGCAACAGCAGTTGCAAGTGATCCTTGGGCAGCTGCGAGTGCAGCTCCAGCGCAGCCGGCTAATGACCCTTGGGCAGCCGCCAGTTCGGCCCCAGCACAGCCGGTTAGTGACCCTTGGGCAGCCTCCACTGCCACCCCAGCACAATCTGTTCCCGCGGCCCAAGCGGCGAGCGACCCTTGGGCGGTTGCCTCTGCCACAGCCGCAGCGCCATCTTCCGCAGCGTCGGCACCTGTTGCGCAAACGGCAAACGACCCGTGGGGAGCATCATCACCACAGATGGTGCAATCCAATACTCCACCGGTATCACAGCCTACAGCCGTAGCAAATGATCCTTGGGCGCAAGCAGCAGCAGTACCTCAGGCCATCGCCTCAAGCGCTGAACCGGCATGGGGTTCGCCTGTCCAAACAGACGTAAAGTCAGACCAGCAGCCAGCCGCCATGGGCTGGGGGCAATCTGCCGCACCGGCGCCATCGACAGAAGCAGCCGCTTGGGGCGCCCCTGCCCCAACTCAGGAAGCGCCAGCCAGTGCAGCTGCAAATCAAAGTTGGTCACCTGAGGGTGAGCAAATGGAAACCGGTGTGTGGAAGTCGTTCACACCAAAAACAGGTCCATTGGCACCCGCTAACCAAGCCCCGGCAGCGCCTGCAGCCGGTGATCGCTGGGATTCACCAATTCAAGATCGTCCGTCAGTGACACCGGCACCTTCATCACAATCAACGGGTGCTCCCGAGGCAGACCGCTGGGATGTGCCAATCCAAGCTCGCACTGCCGCTCCAGAGCTATCGGCACCTGCAGCTGTTGCAGCAGTAGGCTCATCGGGCCTACCTGTCAATCAGATAGTAGAAAAAATGGGCAGCGTTCTTGGCGGCAATGCAGCTGCCGATAGCCGTTGGGACGTTCCTATTCAAGCTCGCAGTGGCAGTGCAGAAATTCAAGCACCAGCTCAAGCACCAGCAGCTGTAAGCGCGGTTGGGTCATCGGGTATTCCAGTCAATCAGATTGTTGAAAAGATGGGTGCCGTCCTTGGCGCCACCGCTGCGGGTGCAGGCACCGACAGCCGTTGGGATCTGCCTATTCAAGAACGTAACAAAGAAACAAGCGTCGAGCCAGACCAAGTGCTACCAGTGCAGAACTTCGCTCAGCCCGCTGCACCTTCTGCCTGGGGAGAGCCCCCAGCCGCTACCGGTACAAGCAGCAACAACAATACCTGGGGAACACATCCTGAACAACCGACCACCACACCATGGGGTGCAGCAAGTTCCGCTCAAGAACAAGCGCAAGCTAACAATTCATCAGCTCCCGTGGCTGCCGGATGGGGCGGTGAGCAATTGCCATTCGGTGCCGCCCCGCAGGTAGCCCAACCAGGGGCATGGGCTGCACCCACGCCAAATCAGACTAATGCAGCAGCTCCAGCAGCGGCGGCATCGCCTACGGCATGGGGTACAGAAGCTCCTGCAGCAGCAAACAATTGGGATAGCACTGCTGGCGGTGCAGCCGCACCGGGCAATGCCGCTGCTGAACAATGGGGCCAACCCCCTTCGTGGGGACAAGCTCAAGTGCCACAAACACAAGTGCCCGAGCCCGCGCCTCAAGTAACTGAGAAACCAGCCCAGAGTGGGATGTTTAATTTAGGCGACCAAGATATCGATAAGATTTTTGGTGACAACCTAGGCGTTAGTGAACCTGTGGGCCGCCCCCTGGTAAAAAATGCTGCAGACTCTCAAGCGCAAGCCAATGTGCCAGTAGCAGCACCCCCGCAGCCTGTACAAACCAATAACTTCGCACCGCCACAAACAGCAGCAAATATGGCAGCCCCAACAGCCGCCGACCCTGCGGCTAAAAATGGTCTCTTCCAACTTACTGACAACGATCTCGATAAGCTGTTCAGCAGCAATCTCGGAGTCGACGAGCCCTCCACTCAAGTTGGCGTTCAAGCTGCTCAAGCAACAATATCGCCAGTTCAAGCAGCAGCGCCAAACAATTTTGCTCCACCAGCGGCAGCAGCATCGGCGCCTACCGGATGGAACACAGGCGCTGAACAACAGGCGCCTGCAGGATGGGGAGTCAGCGCTCCATCGCCAGCTCCAGTTGCAGCAGCCACCTCTAGTGGCGCTTCCGGCTGGTCATCTCCCCAAGCACCGAGTGGCTGGGGTATGGAGCAACCACCAGCAGGAGGCCCAAGCGGCTGGTCAGCATCACCTGCCCCTGCAGCAACAGAAGCTTCTCAGCCGACCGGTTGGGGGTCGCCGACAGCTCCTACGCCTCCAGCATGGAATCAACCAGCAGCGGCTCCTGTCGCGAACTTGGCGCCTAATCCAGCAGAGGCAGCCAAAGGTGGTCTTTTCTCCGTAGACGACAACGCTATGAACCGTATCTTCTCTGATAATCTTGGTATTCCAGAAGATGCTAACCCTAAGGCCGACGCCTATGCTATTCCAGATCAAGGCGGAGAGCAGGTTGCGCCACCCAAAATTGCTGGAATTGGTCGTCTAGATGCCTCCGGCGACCAAAATCAAGATGCTGGTTCTGGAAGAATTGCTTCAATTGGTAAGTTCTTACTAGATCAAAAAGATCTAGACAAGATTGGTAAATTGACTAGCTCAGACCTTAACGAAGGCAAGATGCGAATTCTCACCCTCGAAGCATCTCAAGACTTGCAGTCGTTACTGAGTCAGATTGGCACCCAACAGGGAGTGATTGGTTCAGTAATCGTAGGCCACGATGGTCTATTAATTGCTAACACGATGCCTGGTGATATGGACGCTGAATCAGTTGGAGTCTGGGCGCTGGGTGTTTACATGAACACAGAACACGTTACCAAGAAAATGGGACATGACCGTGTGCACCAGGTAGTTTCAAGAACACCACGGGGCTATGTCGTCATTGCCGATTTTGGCGGAGGACTTCTGGTCACGGTCACTGATGGCAGAGACACAGACTCTTTGATTCCTTTGATGCGAACAATCACTCAGCTAGTCAACTAAGCTTTATTTTTAGCCTGAGATAAGACATAGTTGCTCAAAGTCCTAGCACCGAAACCGGTGCCGCCTTTGCAGATCTCATCGCGTTCGCGATCAAGCCAACCCACACCGGCAATATCAAGATGGGCCCACGGCTTGCCTTCGGTGAATTCCTTAAGAAACATAGCAGCGGAACTAGAGCCAGCCTCTCCACGAGATCCAGCATTTTTCAAGTCAGCAATATCGCTCTTCAGACCCTCTTTGTATTCAACAAAAAGAGGAAGTTGCCAGAATTGCTCGCCACAGATTTTACCGCTAGCTATGACATTGTCGACCAGAGTCTGATCACTGCCCATAATACCAGCTGCTACTCTTCCTAAGGCAGAAACCACAGCCCCAGTCAGCGTTGCAATATCAATCAATTCGTCAACACCTTCACGAATAGCATAAGTAATGGCATCTGCCAAAATTAGTCGCCCCTCAGCATCAGTATTGTTTACTTCGATCGTTTTACCATTCATAGACTTTAGGACATCTCCCGGATGCAAGGCCGCAGAGCCCGGC
>LNEX01000286.1 GCA_001464165.1 bacterium Ga0077546 | reverse complement strand
AGAGTAGGTCTCCGTTCTTTGTGCATGACGCCCAGCGAAAGCTTAGGTCTTTGATTTGAACTGACCGGGCTTTGACGCCAACTTTCTTTGAGAAGAAATCTACTCGCTTCTTGATTCGAGGTAGTCCTTTCTCTGTATAGAATGATTCAAAAGCCTGTTGAGCTGCTTCATTTCCACCAGTGTCAACCACAGCCCGCAGCAAGCGGAATATCCCATCTTTGAATTGAAGGGGGTCGTCTTGCTCCGAAACCAACTGCAGCCGATAGTGCCTTCCTAAATAGAGAAACGACTCACCGCTTACGAATTCTCTTACAACTTTTGTGGCATTTAAATCTCGCCATTCAGCTAGATTCCGGTAAATCCAGAGACGTTTGCTGAGCACTGTTTGGTCAACTTGTTCAGGTGTCATGCCAGCTGGCGGGCGCACTGTAATTGAGCCGTTGCGTTCTATTACTATATCGGTGGTCGCGCGATCCGCGCCAGGAAGAAGCTGATATTCAATATCACGCACTTGTCGAATTTTCATCTATGCGTCTCCTTCTCGAATCGAACGTGTAATTTGCTCATGACGGTTTTTGGCTAACTTCATAATCTCGACTGCCACGCGTTCTCGATTTTCTTTCAGCTCTTCTACACCAGCCTTGGCGATTTCAGTTTTGATTAAGCCTCGAACACGTTTTTGTTTATCTGGATTTTGCCAGAAATCCATACTGAGGGTTGACTCTTGTAGTACTTTAACGGTAGTTTCCATCAAAGCTTTTAACCGTACTTTGTCTTCTTCGCTTATCTTGCCGTCGGCAGTGCCAACTTGCACGATGTGCTCATAGAAAATGGTGGCTTCCTTGCTCATGCCGTTTTCGCCGCGCTCGCGGCCGGTCATCGCTTCTCTGCGCAAGTCAGATAGTTTTTCTGCCAAGGCGTTCCAGTCATCATGATGTTTTTCAATTAAGGCGTCAACTTTTTCAGACAGACTTCTAAAAAACGCTGGGTCTTCATCGTGGTGTACTGTGCAATGCTTGCGAATCGCATGCTCCATTTCGCTAGCTTTGGCTTCATTGTTCGTGCCAGCGTGAGCTGCCAGCTTTTCCATAAAGTCATCGGCAAATAGCTCTATTGGTTCAATTTTCGGGTTGATGCCCAGGCTGATTAGGTGCTCGTTGATAAGCTTTTTAACCTTTTCGCCTGCATTGCCCAGGTCAAGACTGTTGTCTTTATAGCGCTCCTTCGCCACCTGCATAATATAGCCAAATCTCTTGGCTGGAACTCTGTATGGTTGAGCTGAAGTGTGGGGAAGAATGATATCCATGCTTGTCAAAAACTTCTTCAGATAGACTTCGAAGTCTGCTCGTTTTTTTTCGTCTTTCAACGCTTTGACTGCTTCATGCACGATGGCTATGTCGGCGTCAGAATCAGATGAAGCGCCGGTCACGAAGTCTTTGATCTTCTTAACGCCAAGTTCCTTTAAGTGCTGCACTAATCGCTGATACCGCTCTTCTAAGACTGGCAGCTCAGAAGTGATACTTTGCATACTGTCATGCAGTTCTTGTATCTCATCACTGGCCGAATAGATCGTGAGGGCATCAGCTAGATGATTGGCTAGGCCAATATAGTCGACGATGTAACCTCGTTGCTTGCCTTTCTTTACTCTGTTCGTGCGCGCAATCGCCTGCAAAAGCGTGTGTTCTCGCAGTCTCTTGTCGATGTACATTACTTGCTCGACTGGCGCGTCGAAACCGGTTAGTAGCATGTCGCACACTATTAGGAACGCAATGCCAGTGTTCGTTTTTTCAGAATCTTCTAGGTCAAAGCTTTTGCGAAAATTGTCAACTGCCTTCATCCGGGCGGCTTGCTTTCTCGCATCTGTAATAAAGGCAGGCTCGTTGGTGCCGTCTGATGAGATAACTACTGCGGTCTTTAGGAATTGCAATTGCTTTATTAAGTCTAGGTCTAGTGTTTTTTTACTTTTTTCGAGGCTAATTCGCGCTGCCAAGGCTTCTTCTATGGCTTTTTGATAGCGAATGCATGCAAGTTTTGAGTGGCACACAACTTGTGCCTTGAAACCATTGGGGAGAATATTATCGACGTAGTGTTTAACCAAGTCTTTGGCGATTGCGGCAATGCGGTTTTCTGCTTCGAGAATGTCGCCAGTTGCACCGTATTTTTTCTTGATTGCAAGTAGTTCGGCCTCGCTTCGATCCCGAAACAGATCTTCAAAGGCCTCATCAAATGCGTGCTTTTCATTCAGGGCCGTATCGGAAGTTTTGCCTTCATATAGAATGCGCAGAGTGGCACCATCATTGACTGCGTCCATGAGTCGATAGGTGTCTATATATTCACCAAAGCGTTTGTGCGTCTTTCGTTCACCGTGGCGCTCTGTGATGAGAGGTGTACCAGTGAATGCAATACGTGTTGCATTTGGAAATGCTTCAAATAGATTGTCGCCAAGATCAGAACTTTGGGTTCTGTGGGCTTCATCTATCATCAAGATAATGCGGTCTGATGTGTTTACTATACCGAAGGTCTTACCCGACGGCAAAGCGGCAAAGGTTCCTAGTGCTTCGGCGACCTTGTTGCTTAGTGTTTCTTTTCGCTCTTGAAACTTGTGCACCATGACCATGTTTATGTCAGAACTGTCTGTTGCTAGATGTTGGCGTACATCTTTGCTGCATTCGATTACATTTACGCGACCACCGATCAACGTGGCCGTTTCACCCAGCTGTACTTCTAAGTCGTCTCGATCATTTACCAGCACGATTTTGTAGTCGTTTAAATCTTGGCTCGCTCTGAGCATTCGTGCCAGAAACACCATTGTTAGTGATTTGCCAGAGCCTTGCGTATGCCAGATGACACCACTGCGGTCCATGGGGTTAGTGCCTGTGCGCAAGCGCTCAACAATTTTATTGGCCGCGCGGAACTGTTGATTGCGGCACACTACCTTTACCCGAGCGCCACCCTCGATATTCATGAATACTGAACTCGTGCGCAGTATTTGCAGCAGATTCGCTTTGGTAAGCATTCCGGCAATTAGCTGCTGTTGGGCATTCATACCTTCAAGAGCTGAATCGTTCTGTGGGAATAGCGTCTTCCATGCATAGAAGTGTTCATCGCCCGAAGTTATTGTGCCAAAATCGGCCTCGAGCCCTGAGCTGCGAACGAGCAATAAATTGCTGTGGAATAAGCGAGGTTCACCTTCCTTCAAGCCCGCGAGTTGTGTATCCTTGCGCTTATTCATGTATCGTTGAAGTTGAACGAATGCTTCTTGCATCGGGTTAGAGCATGTGCCAGAGCGTTTCTTACACTCGATCACCGCTAGAGGGATGCCATTGACGAAGAGCACTATATCGGCAATGAAAAATGGCTTGACGCATCCAGGCGTATCAATGCGAAATTGATTGATGGCATGAAACTGGTTGTTTTCAGGCGTATGGAAATCGATTAACCGAACTACTGGGGTAAGCTCTCCAGTAAGTTCGTTAACATCGACCTGGGCCTTGAGTAGCAAAGCTTGAATGGCCTCGTTGGCTTCAAGCAAAGTGCGGTTAGGCTGGTGCAAGATTTGACGTTGCAAGTCTTCGAGCTGCTTTTCTGTTAGCCATCTAGAACCGTTTTCTGTTCGATTTACATCGAGAATGGCGGCGTTGAATACCTCGGTCAATAGCCATTGTCGGAAATTGTTCCGTAGGCTCTTGTTCGCATCCTGTGGCACCCCTGCGCCCTGGTCGATAACTGTCCAGCCTAGTTTGGCAAGTTGTTGCAGGAAGGGCTGTTCGACCTCGGTGTATTCAGTGTATTCGCTCACTTCTTGAGCCTCTTGCGCTGAGTGTCTAGCCACTTCTTGCCCGCTTCAGTCAGGCGATACTTTTGAAGGCGACTATTCTGCTGATCTGGGCTAGTCATTTCGAGATAACCTGTTTTCAAAGCAGGTTGCACATAGGCTTTGCGGAAGTGGTCTGCATTCTTAAGACCCATTGCCGTCTGCATTTGCAGCCGACTCATCTCTCCTTGAACGATATTTAATAGCGCAGCGACTTCCATGGCAACTTCCATGGTGACTTCCATGGAAGTTGCTGCAACGGTCTTGGGATGCCGTGGTAGTCGGACAATAAATGATGTACGCTCATCATCGGTCTCGAAAGTAGGCGTCGGTGAGCCGTTGGCGGCCATAACCTTGAGAATCTTAGGGATACCGGTAGCGCGCCCCTCTGTAAGCTCTAGCTCCTTAAGAAATTCGCCGATGCGTCTGTTGCGATAGCGACGACTGATCGCACGACCTGCTTGAAGATCTTCAAGTTTAATGGAACGGTCTGGCCCAGGATAACTTAGCACTACTAGATCTGCTGGGCTTATTCGCACCTCAATTGGTTCGCGTTCTTCATATGAGCGGTGATATACGGCGTTAACCACTGCTTCTTCAATTGCCGCAAAGGGAAAGTTCCAAAATCGTTCTGCCTCTGCTTGCTGCGGATGTTTAATTTCTGTTTCATGCAGGTAATTGCGCTGAATGTAACTCAACGCCTCGCGTGTCATGCGCGACAACGGACCTTTGAAAGTTTTTTCTACAAAACGATCGCCGCTTACACCTTCGGGAAACCAGACCACATCAATTTGTGTGCCTTGAAAGAATTTTTCTGGTGCATCCTTGAAAAATAAGAGACCAACGTTTTTCGGCCACAGAGATTCAAGAGAGCCATCGCCTACATTCGTCTGTCGCCCAAGGGCCTCTGGTGATAAGTTAGCTCCAGCTGATGCGAGTTCGTTTCCAACTTCTTCTAGAAGTGCCTCCATCCACTGGCGTGACAATTCTTCTACCGTCGCGTTGTGTGCAATACGGTCATCAAATGGTATTTTTGCTGCGAGGCCTAGTAACTCTTGTTCAATTTTCCCTTTGGCTTCCACTGTGCTGCTATAACGGCGG
>LNEX01000285.1 GCA_001464165.1 bacterium Ga0077546 | reverse complement strand
TTGTTCAATAGTAAGAAGTGGAAAATATTGTGGTTTAATTAATTGGCAGTATGCTTGAAGTTCCTTTGGGATCCTGTCGAGTTGATTTGCTGCTAAGCCTTTTGGTGGAAATATCGGTTGTCCATTTGCGTCACAGTCTTGCCCGATTACGACGTAACCACTACCCAGATTCGCAAAGTCGTTTGCAAACGCGCAGACTGTGCTAATTATTGCGTCTGGATTCCAGCCTGCTTTGTATTCAATCCGCTCACCTTCTACGGTGCGCTGGTTGAGCAAGTCGAGCAGGTTGATTGGCAGTTGTTCAGCCACGTACCGGCTCCGCTATTTGGGCATCGATATTTACTTGAACCTTTCCAGTAAGTAGGTCTTGCATGAGGCCGAGTTTTTGGTGTCTAAGCTTTCTGCGTTGAGCCTTTGCTGCGGCAATGACAATACTTACTTGATCAAGCACTTCTGTCATGGTTTCTTGCTCAATTTTGCTAGGTATCGGGACTGTTAATTTGCTTATGAAATCAACACCTAAGGTTGGAACACCGGAGTTGGAATTCATTGTGCGGTCAATTCCACCAAGAAACCAATCGGAACGAGCTAACCAGAGTAGCCATCTTGAATCAAGCAATGTTGTTTTTGGTTTAAATATTACTACCGTGTGACTGAAGGCCTTTTTTTCACTACCGTATCGACGTGCCAACCCGATTTTTCCTTTCCTGGCAAAGACAACATCTGTAATCTTGTTTGAAAAATCGAACTCATCTTCCCCGGCAAAATTCTCTGTTGAACAAATGGGGACGCCATCTGGAACCGGTATTGGGTATCTATGACTCGGATTTGGATCAATGATAAAGCTGTGCAAACCAAAAGGTTCTAATAGCCATTCATTTGGAATCCACCCAATTTTTGTTTTCTTGTAAAGTTCCGGTGCTTGTTCTCGTGGCGGTCGTAGTTGCCCATTCGGCAGTACCCCGCGTGTGAAAAGATCTTGCATTAGTCCGGTTTTGATTCTTTTATATTTGTCGATTTGTGCTTCAGTTTGTTCGATAGCTCTGTCAATGGCAACGAATATCTCAGCGATCTTATGTTGGGTTGCGAGAGAGAATATCGGTATTGGAACTGTTTGAAGGTCGTGAGATGAGATCGCTGCGAATGTGGAAC
>LNEX01000284.1 GCA_001464165.1 bacterium Ga0077546 | reverse complement strand
CATTTGTTCGGTCTCAACGACAGTTTTGTTCGGTTGCAAGATGTTTTGAACTGCGTGCACGTAGAAGACCGGCTATTTATTCAGCATGCAATTGAAGATGCAATCTACAATAAACAAGACTACGACGTAAACTTTAGAGTCTCTTTGCCTCAAGGCCAAGAGCGCACCCTTGCATCTTCTGGTCGAGGCATATATGACGAAGATGGCTCTGCAATTAGAATGGCTGGTATCTTTAGAGACATCTCTAAGCAAATTCTGCAGCAGCAGAACTCTCAAAGATTGCAGATTCTTGAGCATCACGAAGACTTCATTGCTACCTTGACTCATGATCTGAAGAATCCCCTTATAGGAGCCGATCGCCTGCTAGGCCTGTTCTTTGATGGCGCGCTAGGAAGTTTTGAGGAGAATCAACTTCAGGCCTTGAAATTGCTTCAGGAGTCAAATCGGGACATGCTTGAATTGATCAATAATCTCTTAGAAGTCTATCGCTACGATGCAGGTGCCACCCCTCTGAATGTATGCAAAGTTGATGTGCGTGAGCTCATTAGTAGTAGTCTTAATTCAATCGGTTTTTTTGCGTCTCTGTCTAAAGTCACGCTGTGCGGTAGTTTCGAGGAGGGCGAGCACACTATTGTTGCCGATCCAGTCGCTCTGCAACGAGTGATTCTCAACTTACTTTCGAATGCTATTAAATTCAGTATTGAGGGCTCGAAGGTGTTAATTTCAGCAGGCCGCAAAAGCGATTTGTACTGCTTTGAGGTAAGGGATTCTGGAGCTGGAATAAACAAAGAAGACTTACTTAAAATATTCCAGAGGTATGCTCAGGGTAAGCCCGGTCGAACTATCTCAAGCGGTACTGGTCTAGGCCTGTATCTCTGTCGCCGTCTAGTTGAAGCGCATGGTGGTGAAATCACTTGCACCAGTCTTGACGGTGAAGGCTCAACTTTTTTTGTCAGTCTACCGTGCCAGCAGACCGAGCAGTTGTAATTCGTTGCCTAGCTTTGAGAGCTAATGCTTAACTGCTAGCTCCTTGCAGATCTGCGGAATCAGAGATTTGAGAATTTTCTTTGCTCCCTCGGCGTTAAGGTGAGCGCCGTCGTAGAAATCATCATCACTAAAGTTTGAGCAATGTTCGAGCTCGATGCAGGGCACTCCTGCTTCGCTGCATGAGCGCAGTACGGCTCTAGAGTAGATCTCATAAAAACCCCTAGGTAAGAGATCTCTGTTCATTTTTGTTAGTGGAAGCATCAGCACAATGCAAGTGGTATCAGAAATTTTGCATTGCTGACAGAACCTGCGCAGAAATTGAAGTTGGGCGTCAGGAGCTGAAGACTTGTCTAGTAGTGAGTAAGCGGTCTTGTACTCCTTCAAACTGGCAATAAAACGCTCTTCGCGCCCTACCTTGGTTCTATTGGCATTGCTAGGTAGGGGCTGCTCTTTTCTTGCATTTTGGTTGGCATGTTGACCGTCAATAAATAGCTGAAGCTTTGCAGCTATGGCCGTTGTTATGACAGTACGAAAGCGGTAAAGAGGGATTAGCCTTGTCCAGGTAAACTGGGCATACTGATCAAATTTGTTAAAAAAAATCGGCAGAATTTCCAAATCTGAGAGTGTCACCAGCGACTTAAAGGTGTCTGTTTTCTCTGGCTCTGGGAGACGGGCGTCACTGAAGTCTCGTGGCACCACTGCTAGAACTGCAATGCGCGGCGCTTTTTGAGTGCGAATTAAGTTTCTGATGGCAATGAACTGGTCAGAAATCAATGCCGCTTCTATGCTGAGATTCTTGACTCTAATCTCCTGCTTGCATCCTGTCGATAATAGCTCTTGGGCCTTTTTTGGACTTGATACATATTCAAAAACACCATCCAAGAGAGACAGTGGTACCTCGATCACTGATGAACCCATAAATAGGACGTCGCAGCTATCAGCCTGAGTTTGAATGAGCTTGAATACTTCGCGATTTTGTAGCAAGTTAGTGTCGTATAGCTCACCTTCAGTGAGTAGCACCATTAAGCTAAATAATGCATTGACAAGAATAAAGCTGCATATAGCCACAGCGCTCGGTGACTTCAAGCCGGTTCTTTCCATTTTTTTTGCTGCTCTCTTCAGGGCCTAATCACGCCTTGCTTCGGTATCAATAGAAAAAACTGTTAAATACTCTTGTGATCTGCATACAGAGTTGAACTAAGTCTATCTGCTTCTTCCGCTCAACTGCAAAGGCCATTTGCCATTTCGACCTGCGCTTTGTTCAGAATGTTAGGACGTACTGTTTACAGCGTCTCTACGACTCTACGGCTGCTTGAACATTCAAACATTCAACTTACCAAATGATCAAATATTCAAAAGGTCGTATGTATGTGAATAACTCAATACGCATTGTGGTCAGTACGTATTGTAGACCGTACGCATAGTAGCAGTACGTATTGCGGACGATACGTATTGTCGACAAGACCAATGCTCTTATTGTCCTCAGCTTGAATTTTTGCATTTCTGCTTTTTAATTCGAAAATCATTCAAGCCCAATGTCTTCATTCCAAACTTTTGGAGAACTGAGCTGAAATTGCTTTAGTAAATCGAAGCATCGATCAAGATCTAAATCTATTACCTCGACTCCGTTATCGCGCATAAATTGAGCAGAGCTTGTAAAGGTACGATTCTCGCCAGCAATTATCTTAGCAATACCAAACTGCACTATCGCACCAGCGCACATTGCACAAGGCATCAGTGTGGAATAGATAGTTGTGTCTTTATAGCTCGCCTGCCTACCAGCATTGCGTAGGCAGTCAATCTCACCATGGGCTGTAGGATCATTTTGCTGCACTCGACGATTGTGGCCGCGTCCTATAATCTGGCCTGCACGCACAAGCACAGAACCGATAGGAATACCGCCCTCAGCAAAACTCTTTTGGGCTTGCTTTATGGCTTCTTCCATAAACTGATCTGATTGTTGGTCAGCGGTATTACTCACCTGTATTTTTTCCATCTGCATTTCTTCCTTCTTTTGAGCATTTTTTTTGCCTAAGCAAAGCACCAAATATGGAGCTTTCAGAACGCGGTTTTACTGATCAGAATTGCTTCGCCCTGGTCTGATAATGTATATTATGTTTCATCGACTAGTTCCGTCTCTTGAAAGTGCCGCCAGTATTGCCTTTGCGGGCTCGAATTTTAATAGCTTTTCCAGCCGAAAAAGAATATTGAGAGGGCAATTTGACCTAATCAATTTTCAAGGCGGCAAGGATCTCTTCTTCTATCCAGCCACGTCTTACCAAGGTATCGCCGATGCTACCAGTAGCAAAGCGCTGCTCAAGCAGGGCAATGATCATCAAGTCTTCGGTTACAAGACCTAGTGCTATCAATTGAAGCGCTAGCGAATCAGTAACTTCCTCGTCAGGAGCAATTAACTCCTGACCAATGAGAAGGCCATCAAGTTCTTCCTGAGAGATAAACTGTTTCTCGAGCAGAATCTCTCCCAACTGTCGATCGCTATTCTGCTGCTCCTGTACGGCTTCTTTTAGCTGCTCAAGGCTAATCATCCCAGTGGCAAGACAGAGCTGGCCTAAACGGAGCCTAGAGTTAAACTGTACCCTGCCACCACTTGACTGCTCGGCAATGGCAGAATCGGAAGTAAGCTCTTCGTGAGCCCTACGGATAGCCGCGAGTGCTGCCTGTGCTTGTTCGTTTGCTTTAGCTGATTTAAAAGTTTGTGAGAACCGTTCAGTCAATCTTAAGGTAGCCAGATCAATGTTAGATTTTTCTGCTGTTTGATTGAGCCTGAGTGCCTGAAAATGGTTGGTCATGATTTTTCTGCCAAATGACGAGATTATCTAATACTATATTGACGGTAAGCACTTTGTTGTCGACAATACGAACTGTCGAAATGTTCTGTTGTCGATAGTTCATTAATAGTACTTGTTGAACGGTCCAATGTTCTAATTGTCGTTGGTTTAAATAGTCGAACTTACTAAAATACGTAAGCAAAAATTCCAAGTCCTTAGCTTAAGGTACCCATGACATCAGCACCTCTAAACCAGCCTAGTAACCGTATTAAGGCATTCGATATCCAGTTCTTATTAAAAGAATGGGGCGCTATGTTTAATCCGTCCACCATTGGACGTGATTTCCTTGCTGGGATAACTGTGGCAATGGTGGCTTTGCCACTCAATCTTGCCCTTGCCGTTGCTTCAGGAGTAGAGCCATCGCTTGGTATCGTTTCTGGTATCGTCGCTGGCATTATTGCCGCGCTCTTTGGTGGTCAGCGCTATGCCGTAACCGGTCCGGCTGCCGCTATGGCCGTGGTCTTAATTGAAGTTGCTCACAACTTTGGTATGGGCGGAATCTTCTTTGTCGGTTTGGTTGGTGGACTGCTTCAGATTATTGCTGGCCTGTTGAAGCTAGGTCGAATAATCTCCTTTCTTCCCATGCCAGTAATTGTTGGCTTTGCCAATGCTATTGGCATCCTCATTATCTTTAATACTGTTGATGATTTTTTTGGCCTGATGACTAGGCCATTACATCTCCACAATGTCACCAATGTCGTGGGTTCGCCCTTCATACCAGAGTTTATAAAAGACGTAAACGAACTGGTTCAACGTATTTTTATCCATAACGAATGTAACTTTCAAGCTGTGATCATTGGTCTAGCAGTTATTGCATTAGCTGTCATAGTTCCGCGCTTTACTAAACTTGTGCCGGGCTCTTTGGTTGCCATCGTTGTTGCTTCTTTTGCAGCAAATCTTCTTCATTTTGATATTCCGCGTGTGATTGACTTGGCTCCGCTCTCCAACATCAATTTGATGCCCCATTGGCCGAGCTTGCCCAGCGGAATTACTACTTTTCAGCAATATCAGGCTTTGACTCTTTATGCCATTACGGTCTTTATGCTTGGCTCGATTGAATCGCTTCTCTCTGCCACTGTTGCCGATGGCATGTCTATGCGCTCTAAGCACCGTCCAGACCAAGAACTGATTGGCCAAGGACTTGCCAATTTCGCCATGCCTTTCTTTGGTGCTATCCCTGTTACTGGGGTTATTGCACGCACGGCTGTGAACATAACTTCTGGTGCACGAACTCGCTTAGCGGCCGTCATTCACTCAATTGTATTGTTATTGCTCGTGCTTGCTTTTGCTCACGCTGCAGAGCAAATTCCTCTGGCAGCGCTAGCCGGAGTACTTGTCTTGACAGGCTTCCGCCTAATTGAGTGGGATGAAATTCGAGAAATTTGGCGCGGCTCTAGAACTGAAGGTTGGGTAGTTGTCGCTACCACCGTTGCTTCGGTCTGTGTAGACTTGACTGCCGGCATATTGACTGGTCTCCTTCTAACCTGTGTTTTGACCGTACAGAAAATGAGTTCTCTAAGCTTCTACTCAGCAGATACCCAGCTGTAAGTTTGTTCGCACCTACCTAGTCGACGGCCCATTGTTCTTTGGTGCGGCCGAGCGCTTTACTGAGAACATTCTGCTTACTCAAGATTTACGTGCACTGATATTGCATATGCGCTCTCTAAATATGATGGACATAACTGGCGTTGAGACCCTACTAGCTATTCATTCGCAGCTTAAGAGAAACAATGTTCGCCTAGTTATCGCCGAGCTTCCCGGTCAACCTCTCGAACTAATGAAAAAATCCGGTGCTCTAGAGAAAATTGGCACAGAAAACTGCTTCTCTGATTACAAAGAAGCACAACTAGATGTAAACGAAAAGCTATTGTTGACAGTTTGCCAGGGCTGTTCCGCTGGTTTGAATCCAGAGGTTAAAGGCAAATTGGCAGGTCCTCGTGACTGCAAACTGCGCAGCGCTTTGTTAATGGACAACAGCCGTTTGACGAAGACATTGAAAGCGCGCATGGATCGTTCGCAGAAAATTAGAACCGGCACCTTTACGGCGCTTAGTCCCGATATTGTGCGCTTAGTAAGGGTGAGTAAACCAGAAGATATACCAGCGTTTTTGAGAGACACGCCTATCGAAACCTTGCTCAAATGCCAAAACATGGGCGAAGTAGACGCTAACCAGTCTGAAGATCCTGATCTTGTAATCGGTATGTGTATTGACTATCGCAAGTCACTTTCTCTACCGCAAAACTGCGCCTACGTAATTAGAAGGACCGGCGCCAACATGGCCGGCTCGGAATTTTCACTAGCTCTTGCCCTTTCAACTGGCATAGAATATATGGCACTAATTGCTCATAACCACTGCGTCATGTCTGACCCACACGTTAAGCGCGGTGCCTTTGTTTCTGCCTTGACCGGAAAACACGGTTGGAGCAATGACCAGGCACTGAGTTTCTTCGACGAACATGCATCTAGTCGCGAAATTGATGACGCTATTGACTTCTCCTTGAAAGAGGCACGACGCTTAAGCAATCTTTTCAGAGGGCTTAAAGTCGTGCCCATGTTATTTATGCTCGAAGACAACCTTGTATACCTCGTAAAAGACTGGGTGCGAGCGAAAGAGGGCACGGATGAAAGTGACGATGATTCTTATATGGGTGATTAGGGCCAACCCTAATTATGATTAAGAGTCAATCCTGACCTAAGTCGCTCTTGAGATCGTCTATAATCATCGAGCTTTCAGCGAGGTGTTTATGGGCGAGGGAAAATTGCATTTCAGCACGATATTTGTTGCTGCGGCTGCACTTATATTTTCGCTAGCATATTTCGTTAAGGCGAAAGAGCCAATATTACAAATTGTCAGCCCCGACAAGATTATGACTTCGGCTGTAAGTCTACCTAATAGCACTGACTCTAAGTTCGCTGAAATGGTCATGAATAGCTCGAGCTATGCAGTATTCTTGTGTCGTAGCGAATATTCTAGTGGCAATGCCAATTCGTTAGAGGCCTTAAGGGGCTGGGCCGCGCAGCAGTTTCACAACGACCCGCGCTTTCTTCATCCAGTTATTTTACCTAGGCCAACAGCTAGCTCTACATTTCTCAATTCCACAGCTAGTTGCCTATTTTCCGCCCCTTATTATTTGGCTTCACAAGCAGCTGCTGGCATCATTAGTAAACGTGTAGATAGCTACTGCGACAGTGAGTCTTTTCGTGTTTTTAAAAATGATTTTGCCGGCTTGTTTGGCAGTGATGCCGAAGCAGCCACCCTGTTAGCACGTTATCAATCAGATCGCGCCCGCACTGCTATTAATCCACTTCTGTCAGTGCTGCTTTGGCTGCTAACTGCGTTGCTTTCACCGTTTTTAGTCAGGCCTTTTATGCGCGCTGCTGCCTTTTGGCGGGCACCGTTTATGACAAGTAGCGAGCCGGCTTTAGCCCGCAAAACCAGTACTAATGCGACCGCGGCTGCCGCCTATTTCTCTTACTTCGTTTCAGCTTTAGGTGTCTATTACACAGCCCAGGCACTAGTGGTAGAGACTACTGCCGCACCATCAGCTATTGCTGCCATCGTCTGTGGTGCAGCAGCGCTCTATGTGCTTTTCCCGGTCAAGGTCTTTGTTGATAATGACGAAGTTTTGCTCTTACGTTCAACCATAACCACTCGCTCTGTTGTCATTTCAGCCTGGCTTTTCTTAAGTGTACTTTCAATACAAATGTTGACTTGGATTAAGCAGGGAGTTTTGACTGAACCTGACCCAATCAGCCTATTGATTTCTGCCTGCACTGGCGACTTCATCCATGACCCGCTAACGGCCAAGCGCTGGATATCAACAGCAATTGCTCTAGCTTGGTCGGCCAGCTTTGTCTTCATCTTGAAAATACTGTCAAGACGTGGCAGTGAGAGCTCAAGAGAAGTGACCAAGAAGTTGGCAGGTTTAGGCGCCAAACTCTAGTGCTAAAATAAATAGTTCTACTTGCCCTTGTGTCGGAACTGGTATACGAGACGCACTTAAAATGCGTTGCCCGTAAGGGATTGAGGGTTCGACTCCCTCCGAGGGCAAATTTTTCATAGCGGCTTAGCTCTTAATTGAGAGCATAGACCTTAGGCGAGCGCAGTGTCTAACTCATTCGATACGATTGTAGTTGGCCTTGGCGCCATGGGTAGCGCCACTCTATATCAATTGGCACAGCGCGGCGTGAAGGCCCTAGGTATTGACCTGCTGGCGCCGCCACACAGCTTTGGTTCGTCCCACGGTGACACCCGAATAACCCGCCAAGCAATAGGTGAGGGAGAGCATTACACGCCTCTTTCTTTGCGCTCATACGAAATCTTTCGCGAGATGGAGGTTAAGTCTCAAAAGCGGCTATTGGAAGTAACCGGTGGTCTGATGATTTCCAGCTTAACTGAACCAGTTTCAGTGGTGCATGTAGAGCAGTTTTTTGAAAATACAGTGGCCGCCGCTAAGAAATTTGGTATCAAACACGATATCTTAAGTGCTCAACAAATGCGTTCGCGTTTCCCCCAGTTCAACGTTGAAGATGATGAGCTGGGCTATTTTGAATATGATGCTGCTTTCTTGCGACCAGAAGCAATTATTGCTGTCCAACTGAAGCTTGCCGCAGATTCTGGGGCCACAATTCATACTAATGAAAAAGTGATTGGTTTTGAAGAGAGCAAGCAGGGCGTGGAAATAAGTACCAATCAAGGCACGTACACCTGCGATCATCTAGTCTTGTCGATAGGGCCTTGGCTAACGCAACTCTTGCCAGAATTGCAATCAGTTTTTAAAGTCTACAGACAAGTACTTTACTGGTTTGATATTGCCGATCAGTATGCACAGTTTGCTCCTTCGCAATTTCCTCTCTTCATCTGGCAGTTAAAGGGCTCCGACACTGGCGTTTATGGCCTTCCAGCCTTAGATGGCGCGGAGGGTGGGTTTAAGATTGGTAGCTCTAACTATCTTACTGAGCCTGTCACTCCTGACTCAGTAAAGCGTACAGTTGCTCCTGAAGAAATTGACGAAATGTACGACAGCAAAGTATCGCGCTGCTTTCCTTTGGTCAGCAAGAAGTGCATAAAGACAGCAGTTTGCCTTTATACAGTTCTTCTTCTTCTTCTTCTAAGCGCGTTATTCTGTGTTCGCCATGTTCCGGTCATGGCTTTAAGCATGCTGCAGCCATTGGTGAAAGCATTGCTGAGATGACCACTGTAGGTCATTCTCGCCTTGATCTAAGCGCTTTTAAGTTAGCGCGTTTTGGGCAATTCTACGGAATCTAATTGAAGCTTATTTGACTTGGGCTAGTTCTTTGATGCGTACTTTGTTCTCTAAAATGCCGATGCCAGCTACTTCCATTCTTACGACATCACCGTCTTTCAGCCATGGATAAACAGCTGGTGTAAGCTCAGCTCCGTTGGCGTCATAGGTGGCCATAAATTCAGCAATACAGCCATTACCCACGGTACCGGAGCCGAAGAAATAGCCAGGTTGTACGGCAATGTTCTGACTGCCTAACCAAGCGAAAATTCGAGCGAAGCTCCAAGCTTTCTTCTCTCCGCTGACCGGATGAGTGTGATAAAGCGATTGATAATTGCTGCGCGTTCTCTCGTCGCCGTTGATGGTAAGAATCATCTCCATATCAAAGACACCGTTCTCATCCATTTTCAAATCAGCAGCTCTAACTAGCTTAGGTCCAATACTCTTGCCGACCACAAACTTACTATTGGTTGTCCCTAAGCCTTCCATGTCTTTCTTCTGAATGTCGCGGGCCGACCAGTCGTTGAGAATTGTGAAATAGCAGTGATCTTTGATGAACTGCAAAGCTTCTGCTTCGGTGGTTAGCAAAGCGCCTTTTGTTGTCAGGCAGCCAATCTCAAACTCATAGTCTGGGGCCTTAACTACAGCTGGGAAGGTTACTTCTTCGCCAGTAGCGAAAACTTTGTCAGCTGGCATATCAACCACGTAATAAGCAGCATGGTCGTACCAGACCGGTGAAACTGTCACTCCGCGCTTTGCGCGAATCTGTCTAATATGTGTCTCAAAACCGAGAAAATCTAGTAATACTCTTGGTTCAGGAACTTTCACGCCAAATAGTTCGACTGTATTTTCTGAATTTTTGTAGAGCATCGCACTATTCCTCTTTTTTCGATTTTCTTGCGCCAATGGCGATTATGGCATGCCCTCTTCTAGTCTGGCCAAATCTCAATTTTGCCCTTATAAACGGCTGTCAAGACAAGGCCGTGGAAGAGTTTGGGCGGAGCCGTTGGCCTGATCTCGCTAGCTGAGCTGTGCTCTCAGTTTGCAATTATTAGACAAATGACCATATTTGACGAGCTTGGGGCGGCGCAGAGTAAACTAAGTCAGTGGCAAATTTGGTAGGTTTTAGTGATGAAGCATTCGCAAGAGTTCGAAGATTTGGTAGCTCAAATCAAACCTGGCATAAAAGAAGTGACGATTGAGGAAGTCGTGAACTTTCAGAAAGAGGGCAAAGACTTTCTTTTTATTGACGTGCGCGAAGATCATGAATGGCAGCAGGGCCATGCACCAGGGGCAGTGCATCTTGGTCGCGGCATCATAGAGCGAGATATAATCGATTTTGAGCCTAATAAGGCCCGTGAGATCGTTCTCTATTGCGGAGGCGGTTATCGCTCAGCCATGTCGGCGGAGAACCTGCAGAAAATGGGCTATACCAATATTTGGTCAATGGCTGGCGGCATGCGAGGTTGGCGTGAACTCAACCTTCCAGAGGAAAAGCCATGAACGATTGGTTTCGTGAGTTCTTAGAGCTGCAGACTAAAGACCCGCAAGCTTTCTTTTTGATGATTGGTTGCATTTCTCTTTTGGTGTTTCTATCACTCACTATATTCGGTGGCTTTATCTGGTATCTCTATAAGGGCGATCAGCCAGCAAGTAAAGCTAAGCCAGAAAGCAGCAAGTCTGACTGATAATTCTTTAAATACAGGCATTTAGGGGTAATTCTCGAAGTCAAGAGTTGCCCTCGGTATTGATACTACCCATAATGTCTATATCCGAATGAGGAGCAGTATATGGCTGAAACAGTTAGACAATTAAATTTACTTGGTGATCCACTCGACTTAGATGGTCTTGAGCCGCTTTTGGAAAAGGCTCATGTTGAAGTTGTGGCGGTAGGCACTACCAGCAATACTGTCAGTGCTCCGGTATCGGAAACAAGATTAATACTTGATTTAATGACTCAAGTTGAGTTGGTTAATGACTTGATTATGGAAACAAGCTTTAAACTGCAGCGGGCACATGAGTCTTTGCTTGTCATGGAAAAGACCTGCCTGGAGCAAGAACTGCGCCTTGAGCACATGAAAGATCTAGAGTCGAAAATTATTGAACTTGAAACCTGGCTTGATGCCGTTCAAGCTGAGAATACATTGCTTAAGCGCCCTTGGTACAAGAAGTTATTTAACTGGCGGTACTAAGCGCTAGCTCGAGCTGCTGTGGGCCAAACTATGTTAATTTCAAAAGGGGATGCTTACGAAAGTTGGCATCCTTTTTCTTTAGGTGAATGCTGATGTGTCATTTCATAACTTGCTTGGTGGCGCCAGGGGTATCATTGATTGAGCTCCAGCCACTTTGCGATAAATATGGCATGCTCTTTAAGCCAATTGATAATCCATTTGTCTCCGCCCAAGTACCGCCAGGCCAGTACGTTCGTGCTACTCAGTCTGTGTGCGATTGCGGTACACCCTTGGGCTCATCCTCTGCCAAAGAGAACAAAGAAAGTCTTGCAGAGGGCGAAAGTGCTCATGCCGTTGCCGTTGCGAAACTGAAGAAAAAGGGCTGGAGTCAGGCTAAGATTGACCGCTGGCAAGCCGAGAAAGAAACAGCATCTGAGCGTAGTAGTATGCAGAGAGCGAATTCCAGCGGTGCTGATCTCAAAAGCTGGTGCCAATTCATAAAGGCCTTTCTAACTGCTAGTGAAGGAAAAGCGTTAGGCCTGATTCTTCATTGGTACAGCGGCAGTCTGGATGACGAGAAAATCCAAATTAATAGTATCGAGCACATACCAGTGACCGAAGAACTCGAAAAGAACCTACTCTCAATTAGGGAGGATGTGCTCTATTTGTTTTCTATGGCGCCAACGTAATTTTGTTTCGCTCTAGTTCCATAACAGTAACAGCATTGCCGTGCGAGCTATCTTTACCTATTTTTTGCCAGCCGAAAGTCTGATACCAGTTAGGAAGTGACTCTTCATAGGTGAGGAGATAGATTTTCTCATAACCCAATTTATGAGCAATCGACTGTATATGTTCCACCAAAGCTTGACCTAAACCTTTACTGCGATATGCTGGTGCTACGTAAACACTTCCCAGCCAGGGCGTGAGGTCATCTCTTATGCCATCATTGGCACGCAACGAAGACATTCCGATTGGCTTGCCTTGTTCATCTAAAGCCAGAACAGTTAATGGTATCTTGTCGCGATGGCAATGCTGAGTAAAACTCGCTATGCGCTTTTCTAGAGAATAAGAGGGGTTGTAACGGGCCCATGTATCAAAAGCCCACGAGGCACAGGTGGATACGAAATCACCATGGTCAGCCAAATAGACAATTTTGAAACGCACGAATGTTCTCACCTAAGTTTTGGGCTTGAATACAAAAACGTGCCAAAGATCAGGATTGATTTGCTGGGCCCAGAACTTAAAACCACGGGCATGCCAGATATCATAAAGCGGTTGAGGCTCCCACATGTGTTTGACACCGACAACGTCTCCAGGCTGGCAAGTGTTAACAGCTATGTTGATTGGTGGCATAGGGTCGCCTAACTTAGCGTCTATAGGGGTAACATCTACCCATAAAATCTGACTTAGATCTACGCCGGCCATCCAAGCTGGTGGCTCTTTGGGTGATTCTGGAAGGCTAGCCGATGCAGTGACTTTGCTGCTAACTGTGTCGCTTGCCAAACCAGCTAGGTCATTGATCTTGGCTACAAATTCGCTTTCGGCCATTCCCACCATGGCAGCTAAGCGCCTTAGTGAAATTCTTGTTGGCATTACTTTGTTGAGAAGCGGATTGCGCAGCCTGGCAAAATCGTGGGGGTTGAGGCCAATGACATATTCGAGAATGGCGGGGCTAGCCTTGAGCGCCTCTGATAACTTGGTATCACCGTTCAACAGTCACGTCCTCAGCCAGCAGAGCACGCTGTAGCTGCTTCGGTTTGTACCGGCAAGTTTGCTTTTTGCCAAGCTGCGGTGCCACCAACAACATTGATTAGCTCACCGATGCCATGCCTTTTAAGCAAGCTTACGGCCATACTAGAGCGGTAACCACCAGCACAGATTACAGCGGTCTTTACGCCCCGCTCAACCGCCTCTAATTGCTGCTCTAACTCTGACAAAGAAATATTCTTTGCTTGGGGCACGTGACCCGAGGCATACTCGCCTGGTCTGCGCACATCAAGAACGCGCAACTCTGGATTTGCTTGCAGCTGCTTGGCTAATTCTTCTACGCTAATTTGATCAACTGTTTCAATTTTAAGCCCTGCTTTTTGCCAGGCAGCCATGCCACCAGCCAGATAGGCGATGACATTTTCTAAGCCAGCTCTAGCTAATCGAAGCACTGCTTCATCTACCTGAGCATCCTCTGAGAGCACCAAAATAATGTTACTTTGGGCATCAATTACGGTGCCACACCATGAAGCGAACTGTCCACCTAGGCCAACACTGTATGCTCCAGGTATGTGACCCTGACCAAATTCTGCTGGTGAGCGGGTATCCAATATTATTGTGCTGGGCTTGCTACTTGAGGCAATTGCAGCCTCCACCTCTTTGGGCGGCATTGCTGCTGCTTTCTTGAGATCGTTCAATGAAGCAGCACCGCTGCGGTTGGCTTCAACAGCAAGGGGAAAGTATGCCGGTACTTCCGGCTGTTGGGCCGTCACTATCGTCACAAATTGCTCTTTAGTCATTGGTTGCAAGGCATAGTTAAACTTGCGCTGATTACCAATGGTTGATGAGCTTTCTTTTGAAATATTCTTGCCACAGAGCGATCCAGCTCCGTGAGCGGGATAGACTTCGGTTTCATCGGGCAAAGTCATGAGCTTATTGTGAAGGCTGTCATAGAGCATGCCAGCCATTTGCTCTGAACTAAAGCCATATTTACCCACAAGATCCGGGCGGCCAACATCGCCAATAAAGAGAGTGTCGCCAGTGAGCAGCTTAGCTGGCTCACTACTATTTTTTTCTTTGACGAGCAAGCAGATACTTTCTGGTGTATGACCGGGAGTAGCCAGAGTCGTAATTGTTAGGTCACCCAGCGAAAACTCTGTACCATCGGCTACAGCTTCGTGCTCAAAGCGGGCTTTGGCTTGATCACTAAAGACAATCTTGGCGCCAGTCGCCTCAGCTAATTCTTTGTGGCCGCTGACAAAATCGGCATGTAAATGGGTTTCAAAAATGTACTTGATAGTCAGGCCGTTGCTTTTCGCTTCCTTCAAATATTCATCAATGTCGCGCTGTGGGTCGACAACACAAGCTTCACCATTAGAGCCAATCAGGTACGAGGCGTGGGCTAAACAGGCAAGATAGAACTGTTTGAAAAACACGATTATCTCCATTATTTATCAGTGATTGGATCTTACCGCTTTTCAAGAAAGTAAAATAGAGCCTTACTTTCTCTGGGGAAACAAATGGCTTGTAATTTCCGCTTGAATAAACTGCTTGCTGTTTCGCTCACTTTGAATCTGGCGCTGTTGTCTGGGGCTGGCACTGCCGGGCCAGTTCAGGCCGATGAAGCTAGCAAGAATAATGCTAAAAATGTGAAAACACTTGAATACAAGAGACTGCCAGGCAATTGTCAACCAGAGCGCTATGACCTCTATTTTGAGCCAGACCTCGAAAATGGCGAATTTGAAGGAACAGAAACCCTCTTTTTTACTGTCAGCCAGAGCACAAGCGAAATAGTCTTGAATGCCGTCGACTTGAGTGTCTTTGAAGCCACAGTGGCGCAGACAAAGCCCACCCATGGCGACTGGGTCAAAGCGGACATTGTGCGAGATAAAGAAGGCGAGAAGCTTACTTTGAAGCTGGCCAAAGCTCTAAAGCCCGGCCAATACGAGTTAGCGCTCAAGTTTAACGGCAAACTGTCAAGCAAAATGGAAGGGTTCTATCTCTCGACCTTCAAAGGCAAAGACGGCAAGGAGCATAAGATTGCCACAACTCAGATGGAGCCAACAGACGCTCGTCGCATGTTCCCCTGCTTTGACGAACCGGCCTCGAAGGCTGTCTTCAAGGTCACTGTAGCTATCGACCCAGCTCTGGTTGCTATCTCTAACGCTGGTATCGAGTTTGAAAAGCTAGACCAGCGCAAGAACAAGAAGATAGTGACGTTTAAAGCCACTCCGAAAATGTCGACCTACTTGTTTGCTCTGATTGTCGGCCCATTGCAGAGCACAGAGCCCGTTGTTGTGAACGGCAAGAAAATCAGAGTTTGGTTTACTGAAGGCAAGGGCCATCTTGCAACTTATGCATTGGCCAGCCTTACCCTCTCGATAAGCTTGACTTGATCGGTATTCCTGATTTCTCAGCCGGTGCTATGGAAAATCTTGGTGCCATAACTTTTCGTGAGAATGCTCTGCTTGTAGACGAGAAGAACTCAGCTCTTAGCTCACGCACCAGAGTGGTTAACATCGTCGCCCACGAAATGGCGCACCTCTGGTTTGGTGACTTAGTCACCATGAAGTGGTGGGATGACCTTTGGTTGAACGAAGCCTTTGCTACTTGGATGGCAGACAAGGCCGAAGACGTACTGAAGCCAGAGTGGCGTATTTGGGATGATTTTGCTGTTGAGCGTGCTGGCACTCTAGATGCTGATGCCATTGTTGCCACCAGATCAGTGCAGTCTCCTGTCAATTCGCCTAACGATGCTCTAGAGATGTTTGACGAAATCACCTATAGCAAAGGGGCAGCACTCTTGCGCATGCTTGAGACTTATCTGGGCGAGGATAAATTCCAAAAGGGTATTCAGGCCTATATGAAAACCCATGCCTTCAATAATGCTTCTACAAACGATCTTTGGGACGCTCTATCTAGTGCCAGTGGCAGCAGTGCCAATAGCTCTTCAACTAAGAAGAATGCCAAAGACAGTAAGAAGGGTCAAGTTGATGTGGCTAAGCTGATGGATGCCTGGGTGCATCAGCCCGGTTGCCCCATTGTTTCGTTTGGTTTGGAGACGAAGCCTGCAGCGGCTAAGAAGAATGAGCCTTTCAAATTGGAGCTTAGCCAAAGACGATTTTTCCTTGATAGTGCCAAAGATACAGGCATTAGCAATAGTTCTACCTCAAAGTCGAAGGTTGGTTTCGTTCCATGGCAGATTCCGTTGGCTTTAAAAGCGTTCGAAACAGGCTCAGATAAGGCTGCTTCCCGTCAAGCAGAGTTGCTTACCTTGGCCAAGGGGCAAGTCGCTATCGTTGGTGCGACCGATCCGCTTATGGTTAATGCCACAGGAAATGGCTATTTCCGCACTAACTACGATTTGAAACAGTGGGCTGAATTGCAGAAACACGCTTCACCTGCTCTCCTCAATGTTAGTGAGCGGGTTTCTGTTCTCAGTGATCTCTTCGCTATTTCCGTAGCTGGACTTTTGCCAATTGATCGGTACTTGCAAAGCCTTGAAAAATTCGCAAGCGATCACGACCCATACGTGCAAGGCCTTGCAATTTCGCAAATTAGTGAGCTGGAACAATTGCTTGAGCCTGACAGCAAAAGTGGCTACCAGGCCTTTGTCGTTAAATGCCTTAAGCCGCAGCTTGACCGCCTTGGCTACACCCGTAAAGCTACCGATGATGATCTGACGGCGGAACTGAGAGCACGTCTAATAAGAACCCTCGGCACCATTGGTAATGACAAACAAGTCATTGCTTTCTGTAAAGAGAAGTTTGAAGCTTACTTGGCTGACGACAAAACTTTGGACGGCGATTTGCTTTCGCCAATAGTTCAAGTAATGGCATATAATGGCGATAGCGACGAGTTTGTACGCATCGAAGAGGCTTGGAGAAATTCGACTACTCCCGAGGCCCGCAATCGCAACTTGTTTGCTTTGGCTGCTTTTAGAGATAAAGAGTGTGTCGAGAAGGCCCTTAACTTGTGCTTCAACAAAGAGGTTAAGGCCCAAGACGTACCTCATTTACTGGCTCGGCTTATTGGCAGTAGCGACAGCCAAGTAGCGGCCTTTAAGTTTCTTGGCGATCACTGGCAAGAGATTTATGACAAAGTCGGCGAGCGTAAGATGCCAGACATTGTTGAAGCCTGCCGCAATTTCAACAAACCGGGCCAACTTGAGACTTTGAAAGCCTTCATTGCTGCGCATCCTATGCCATCTGGCCGCAGAAGTGCCGCTAAGACAATAGAATTTGCCACCATTGGCACCAATTTCAAAGCCAAGCAAAGTGCTAGTCTCGCTCAGTTTTTTGCTGGTAAATAGTGCATAGATTCTGTTCTATTGTTGCTTCATTGCTAGTGCTTTCATTCAGCACCATAGCTGACGCCGCTCAGCTGCCGGAACACGAGCAAAAGCATGAGAAGAAGCCGCCGCGCATCATGCTCTGGTCCTGGCAAAGAATAGAAGATCTGCGTGGGCTTGACCCGAGTAAAGCTGGGGTAGCTCTTCTAATTGGTCGCTTTAGCGTCGATCAAAACAAAATTGCTCTTGAGCCCCGTCTTTCTCAATTGCAGTTGCCACCTGGTTGCTATCGAGAAGCTGTAGCCAGAGTTGAAATGAAGCAGATGCCAGCCGAGGGCGAAATCGACGAGGTTAGTGCCAAGCTCGCCAGTTCGATTGTGCATCTTGTACTTGCGCACAGCCGTTTTGATGGTGTGCAGATTGACTTCGATGCTAAACAATTAGAGCGACCATTCTATGTGAAACTACTCAAGCATTTACGACAGCAATTGCCGCCTAATCTAACTTTATCAATGACCGCTCTAGCTTCTTGGAGCCAGGGTGATCATTGGCTGAGGCAGTCTATTGCCCATGACCAGTTACCGGTAGACTATGTCGTGCCCATGTTCTTCACTATGGGAGTGGGCAAAGAGCAAGCCCTGCGCTTGTTGCAAGACAATTTGCCAGGGCCATTCAATGGTCATTGCGCCCTAGGTCTTTCGCTCAGTGAAGCCTCTACTATTTCGCTGATATCCCCCAAGCTCAAAAATCTAGATCGTATCTATCTATTTTGCTCGCCAGGCTGGCAAAAAGACCGAATGATAACCGCAGGAAACCTCGTCAACCAAACCCTACTTAAGGAGAAAGACAATGGCATTTAAGGCGAAGCGTACAGGGCTTCTCAAGAGTACAGTTTTGACATTGCTTGCCTGCTCTTTGAGTTCTAGCTTTCAGCCAGTACTAGCCTGCGGCCCTTTCTATGATGAAGCAGTATTCTCTGCGACGGTGCATCCTGACCTACCATTTCGCCTTTATGCTGAGGGCAATCTGGCTCTAGTCGAACCGACTTTTGCTCGTTCTTATTTGGTGGTGGCATATCGCTATTTGAACAGCAAACCACTAAGTTCTTCAGAACGAGAACAGATCCTAAACTTCTGGCGCTTCCGCCTAGGTGATGCTAGTAGTTCTGACAGTGATAATGCCGTTGATTTGTGGCTGACAAATCGCAACAAGGCGCTCGGTGCAAAACCGAGTGATTCGTCAGACAGGCTCTATCCCTATCGTTCAGCAGGCACGAATGATGACTATAACCCTTATTTAAATTGCAACGATGATGCTTTTAAGCAAGCGGTGAAAACTCTACAAGAGAAAGTCGCTAAGTATGGAGCTGGCAGTGCCGTTGTTAAAGAATGGCTCTCCGCCCAAGACAGTGTCTTTTGTCATTGCTCTGCACCACAATATGATTACAAGACAAAATCTCAAGGCAAAGAGCCACCGCTACCGAGCCCTGCGGCTGCTGACGCTAGTGAAGAGGTAAAAAGAGAGCGGGCTTATCAGATCGCTTCGGCCAATTTTTATGCCAAAAACTTCGACGAGGCAGCCAAGCAATTTGGTGCCATTGCTTTAGATAGCGCCTCACCCTATCAGAAAATTTCAGCATATCTAGTGGCTCGCTGTTTGATTCGCAAAGCCACAGTCAGTACTAATAAAGGAATTGACCAAGTGGCATTGCTCGCCGCTCACAATAAGCTGCTTGAACTGCAAGCAGAGCCAGCAATGGTTTCAATGAAGGAAGGCATAGAAGGACTGCTCAACTTTGTCGGCTTAAGACTAGACCCAGCTGTTACATTGCAGCAATTGAGCAAGAAGATAGCTGCTGGTGATAGCAGTTTGTATCAAGATATGGATGGCTACATTTACATACTCGATAGTGCCTTCAAGGAAGATTCAGAAGAGCCCAGCACTACTCACTCAGTAGACGACGCCAAGCTGGCAGCAGCAATGCATGGCGATGATATGACTGATTGGATTTGGACATTTTCTAACAGTGACAAGAGCCTTGAACATGCCCTGAGCCGTTATAGAGAGAAGAAGAATGATGCCTGGCTGCTTTGTGTCGGTTCAAAGCTAACGGGCAAGGAACCTTATGCCGGTGAGATTCTTGAGGCTTTGGCCAAGATTGACAAAAGTAGCCCAGCTTATGTGACAGCTAATTCGCAGCGGGCTCGCATACTAGCTGCGCAAGGCCACAACGACCAGGCCGTGGCTGCAATAGACAGCGCTCTCAGTGCTACGAAATCACCATCGGCAATGAATGCACTTAGCCTACAGAAGCTGATGTTGTCTAAATCACTTGAGCAAATGATCACTCTATCATACCGTTCGCCAGCTCTTATAGTTGGTGACGCCGAGTCTCAGACTCTTTCTTCTGAATGGCAAAAACTTGACCAGAACCAGAGCCAGAAAAAGACTGACGGTAAGACTTATACAACACTGCCAGTGATGTTGCGGCCTGAAGGGGCAATTGCAATTAATCAACGTTTGCCTCTAAGTCTCTTCCTTCAAGCAGCGCAGTCGCAGCAAGTGCCAACTGCCTTGCGCAAAGATATTGCCCAAGCCGTATTCTGCCGGTCTGTAATACTTCATGATCAAGCGAGTGCTAGCAAAGCCAGTGGTCTGCTTAAGCAATATATGCCAGCACTAGCAGCTTACCTTGTTCGTTATGATTCTGCTGTGGCGGATAGCAAAGAATTTTCAGCAGCCTATTTGATGCTGAAGAATCCGGGCTCTAGGCCTTATGTGACAGGCGGAGTATCCAGAACAACTGAATTTGGACAAGCCGATAAAGCTGTAAAATTTGCAGGGCAGGTATTTCTCAAGCCAGCAGACCTAGCTAAGGCCAAGGCTGAGGTAGCGACTATTAATTCTTATGGCACTGGGCCTGATTATTTGGGCAAGGTCGTGATTGATTATGCCCGTAAGCATTTGAGTGACCCAAGAGTGCCAGAGGCCCTTCACTTGCTTGTAAAAGCCACCAAATTAGGTGCCACTGACGAGAAAACTAGCTCTATTTCCAAGCAAGCATTTCAAATTCTCCACCAAAACTTTAAGGGTAACCCTTGGACCGTGAAGACACCATATTATTAGGAGGTGCGCTCAACGATTTCAAGGTAGTTTCGCGAAATACGATCAGCTACAGCATGGTGCTTTTGTTCTAACAATATTGAGGTGAGCACTTCGAGTGGCGCCACGTCGGTTGTTCTCAATTGAAGTTTGTTGATACCAAAGTCAGCCAGTGCTTTAATCATTAGCTCATCAAATTGTGCAAGAGAGTTGGCTGCTTGCAGTTCTTCTAGATGTTTTTCTGTAATTTCGCGTTTAGCCTGAGACTTGGGCGGTCTAGCCATTGATGACAGTGGCAAATTGCGCTCCTTAAATATCCGGCGCGACTCTAATAGCTGCGCTAGCAAACAAATGACTGTACCTAGCGGGACAACCAAACCAGCAATAGACGAGTTGCTGGACTGTCTCAAAATGGCAAACCCCGGAAAGATGAGCCCGGATAAAGTCAAAAGGCAGGCGGCAAGGAAACGCTTGGCGCCCCCAAGTTCACTAAACTTGCGAATGAATAGTCTTCCAACAAAGTAGTTTAGCGGCCACCAGAAAGCAGCAAAGCCAAGCACTAATATCCAGCCGATCGAACTCAGGTTGTTTGCTTTGAGCAGATTAAAAAGCGCTGCCATCGCCACAGCCAGGAATACGCCAAAACCGCCTATTATCGTCATGGTTACGAAAGACAGTGCAAAACCATAACCTAAGAAGAACAAGATAAATAGAGGTAATGCAATTGGCTTTGGCCCCGTTGCTGGCAAGGCTACCTTGATCACTTCTTCTGACATGTATAACTCAATTGTCTATTGTGTATTTGATTCTTGCCCAAGGTTTATGCTGTTGACAGAACTGCGTACTAGGCTATCAACCAGGCTTATTCTCTCGAAGATTTTAGCATGCAATATTAGCAAGCAACTGTATAAATTATTAGCGCCAACGGGAATTGAACCCGTATCTCCGGTGTGAAAAACCGGCTTCCTAACCATTAGAAGATGGCGCCAAATTCTCCCAGGCAGGAGTCGAACCTGCGACTAACCGATTAAAAGTCGGATACTCTGGCCTCTGAGTTACTGAGAGATACACCCTGGGAGAGATTCGAACTCCCGACAACGCACATCCGTAGTGTGCTGCTCTGTCCGCTGAGCTACCAGGGCTTGTGAATAAATCTGCCCGTGTACGTATTTGCGCGAGTCAAAGATAAGCACCGCCTTTGGTGCTGATCAAAATCATCGTGATTCAAATTTTCGCTTGTTCTATTTCAATCGCCGTCGTCGCTTCTCTCGCTCGCGCTTTCGTTCTCGCTTTCGTTCTCGCTTTCGCTCTAGTTCTAGCTCTTGCGAGGCATGCTGAAACGAAGCCAGGGTAAGCCTTGGCGAAATAATGAATAATAGGATAGATGGTTGAATTAGAGCTGGCATTACAGAGAACCTTCAGTGGAAAAGCACACAAAACCGAACAGTCTTTATGACCGTTTCTCGCTTGTCTTTCGCTCTGTCCAGAAGTTCACGATTTAATACCTAAATGAAATGGGCCGCTGGGCCCGTTGTTTTATGTCTCAACTATAACGACTGTATCACACAAATTGAATATTGCAAATGAAAGACTTGATCTTTAATTGATTTGTTTCGATTTAGTTATTGCCATCATCAATTTCTTTAAGCATCCGCTCTATCTCTTGTGCAGGATAAATAGCTGACTTGGTCTCATTTTGCAGCTGCTGGTAGAAATCATTTAGAGAGAATGCGATTGGTGCATAGCGTTTGATTGTCGATTCAATTTGCGGCGACATCTTCGCTGGACTCAATTGGTCGTTAGCGCACAATGCTGTTAGATGCTCTATCCATCGACCTTTGCCGTAAAAACACAACATCAAAGACTGAATTAGGCTGACGATACAAACAGCACGATCGTAAGAGTGGTGGCGTTGTAAGAAATCCTCTTCTTCCTGCTCTAAATCAAATTGGCTTGATAGAGCTAGTCCGAAATCACCGTAGTAAAGATTGCCATCGCAGAGAATGTTTTTGAAGTGGGGGTCAAAGTGGACAAATCCATTGTCTCTAAAAAATGACGAGACTGATGTGAACTGACTTTCAACAAGAGTGACTGCGGCGTCAGCGCTCGCTCTATCTTTATTTAGCTCGACACTGAGCCAGTCATCCAGTGTTTGCGGAATATACTGAAGAAACAGAACTAGATGAGCAGAAGCACCATGCAGTGCTTCCAGTCGCTGTCGTACTGCTTGCGAATCATCCCAATATTCAACAGCAATATTTAAATCTTCAACTTCGCGAGTGGTCATTGCTTGAGGCTTGTCGCACTCTATAACGCGCCAGTGATATAGAAGGGGAAAATTAGAGCATTCCCCAGAAAGTGCCCATTCTGTAGTGATCTTATGAGCTGTTAGTTCTCGCCATGCGCCAAAACCAGCAGAGCCTAATCGATACTGATAAAACATTGGCAGATGGAAAAGATTAGCTGTCGACAAAAAGTTTTCGGAGCTTCTCTCAAGATCAGTTAGTGGAATCTTCTTTGCGAAGACCTTGTGACCATCTATTTCAATAAGCGAAGAACTGCCTCCCACCCCTTCGTGCATGGGCTTGGCTTTCTGAAGTAATGCAGACAGAGCACTATCGCTATAGTCGGCGAGGTGTCTAGAGAGATGAGAGTGATTCAAAGGGGGCCATTCTGGGAACATTTTAGCCATGCCAATACCCGGAGATGCCCGCCCTGATAACGAAGGGGCGGAAGGCAAAGAGAAGAAGGATGCCAACGCTGGTCATTTGATTGACTGGTGGGAGCGTTTCGCCAATAGTGCCCCAAGTCTGCCTAAAGAGCAAGTGGCGATGGCCGGTACTGGCATATTGGCTCTTGGCCTAGCTGTGAAGTTTGGACCGAAGGCTGGCAAAGTCGCGGTCAATGCCATTGAAAGCGTGGCTAAAGTTGAGATACCAGCCTTTAGCTCGGTCAAGCCACTTGCAGATAGCGCCAAAGCTGGCGAGAACATACCTGGTATGGTCAAGGTAGCAAGCGATAGTTGGCTAGCTCGTATTTATGATTCCTCTAAGAGTAGCGTGGTGCGCGTGCATTCAGACGACGGCTTGGCCTTAGGCTCCGGCTTCTTTGTCGATAGCGAAAAACGCCTACTAGCCACTAGCTATCACGTCGTCGCTCGCCTAGAGCAGAACAAGCAAGTGGTGAGACTTTTCGGTGGACGGTCATATGAAGCCAGTGTCATTGCTATTGACGAGGGCGCCGACCTGGCACTTCTAAAAATAGCTGGCAATCCCGCCTTTAAGTTTGATGCTCTAAAGTTGGGAAATCCGCTCTCCGCTGAATCTAAAAGAGCAGCAGCCATTGGTTATCCGAAGAATGCAGAACTGCCTGTAATCTCTCCTGGCAGCTTAAACTATCTGGCCTATACTGGCCAATCTCGGCTCGGCTTTACTATGAAAACCTATCACGGTAATTCTGGTGGACCAATAGTCGGTCGTGATGGTTCGGTTTTGGCAGTATTAACAAACGGAGTAGAGGCGGGAAGTCATTCGGCACCAACCAGTACGGGATACAACGTTGAACATTTGCGCACTCTAGTCAATTTAGCTCGCCATCGTGAAGTAAAAGACGGTGTCCTTTATGTCGATACCGAAATTTTGAGTCAAGGTCGAAAAATGATTTCTAGCGAAGAGCTAAAGGCATTGCAGGCAACACCAAATGCAATGGCAACTCTTGGGCAACGACTAGGCGTAAAAGTACTCAAGCAAGAAGTTCAGTAGTTAGGTCAATCTACTTCGAATTCCTGGAGCCTGGCTAGCTGATTCTCGTATGACTGCTTGCGCTTAATCGCTTGCTCGATCAATTCATCATTACCTTGTTGTTTTGCCATAGCAATGCGATTGTTCCAGGCCGCAATCTGACCTCTGATTTCCTCGGCGGTGAGTCTTACTGGAATTTTGGGGTCGTTCTCATCTTCCATGCGCGCTCTCCAGTTCTCTGGGGTCCGACATACCTGTTTAGCCTAGCTCATAAGCGCTTACAAAAATGCTAGGCTTTATCCAACATTAGGGAGACGACGATGGATTTGCAACTTAAAGGCCTTAGAGCGCTAGTTACTGGGTCATCAGCAGGGATCGGCTATGCCATCGCCGAGTTGTTGTACAAAGAAGGGGCGACAGTCTACCTGAACGGCCGCACTCAAGTGCGCGTTGATGAAGCTCTTAAGCGATTGCATAGCGCTGCAGGCAACAGTGGTACAGCCTACGGCCTAGTCTCAGATCTTGCCACTGCAGCAGGGGCCAACAAGCTAATATCTGAGCTTCCGGAGGTCGATATATTAATCAACAATGTTGGCATCTTCGAACCCAAAGAGTTTGCTCAAATAACAGATGATGATTGGATTCGTACCTTCCAGGTTAACGTCATGAGCGGCATCCGCTTGAGCAGGCATTACATTGACGGAATGCGCAAGCGCGATTGGGGCAGAATCATTTTTATCTCTAGCGAATCTGGCGTAAATATTCCTAGTGAGATGATTCACTATGGTGTCACAAAAACGGCTCAGATTGCCGTTGCTAGAGGCCTTGCTGAAACTACAGTAGGTACGAAGATTACTGTCAACTCTGTTCTCCCTGGCCCGACTAATTCAGAAGGAGTCGAGCAGTTCATTGTCGATATGGCTAAGCAGAACAATAGTGATGCCAAAACAGTTGAGAGTGAGATGTTTGAGAAAATGAGACCGACCTCTTTGCTCAAAAGACTAGCAACTACTGAAGAAGTTGCCAATATGGTGGTTTATATCTGCAGTCCATTGGCGGCAGCAACTAACGGAGCCGCCCTCAGGGTCGATGGTGGTGTGGTTCGTTCTATTCTTTAGACTAATTACATCTACCGGCGCATTGCTAGGTGTTCGTCGGCACCAAGGTCTGTAAAAAGTCGGTTGTGCTCTCTAATACAAGATGAGCACAACCGAAAATTAAGTTGGTGACTCTTGAGGGCTAGCGCAAAATAGCAGGAATGCATGAATTTCAGTTTTTAGAAGGAGACTAAAATCTGCCCCCAAGAATCTATTGTCAAGCTTAGCTTCCCTTTCTTGCTAAAACCTTTCCTGCCAACAATCTTTTCTGATTAACTATAAGCTGGAAAGATTATCGTAAACGTTGTGCCATTGGCAATTCCTGCAGCTCCATTGGGTGAGTCTATGAGAATCTCAGCGTGATGATTGGCAGCCACGTCTTTAACTATCGCGAGACCAAGACCTGAGCCACCACCAGAGCTTCCCTGTATGCGATAGAAGCGCTCGAATATCTTTTCTCTCTCTTCATTCGCAATCCCCGGACCAGAATCAGCAACTGTCAGTTCTACCGTTTTTTCTCGCTTTGTGATCCGCACACTCACACTTCCTGTTGCCGGTGTGTACAGCAAAGCGTTGTCCAAGAGATTGGCTACAAGGTGTTGCAGTGAGGTTTGGTCACCTACGATTTCGGCCGATGACTCAGGTGATTCAAAGGAAAGGTCGATATTTTTTCCCACCGCCAGGCTCACTCGGTCAGCAATGACGTCTGATACAACAAAGCTTAGATCTGCTCGTCCCATTTGCTTAGCTGCATTTGAGTTCGAATCACTCCGTGCCAAGGCAAGCATTTGCGTAACTAGGTGTGAGGTGCGATCTAGGCCACTATCAATTTGTTTCATAGTGCCGCGCATTTCCTCGATATTGTCGCAAGTCACTCCCAGGCTTGAATAAGCTTTAAGGCCTGCTAGTGGCGTGCGCAGCTGATGAGAGGCACTTGAGATAAACCTCTGCTGGGCCTTTATGTCTTCGCGTAAGCGCGCTAACAAGTCGTTGATGGCCAATACTAGTGGGTAGGCCTCTGCTGGTGCAATGCTTTCAGTAACAGGGCTTAGATCATGCTTGGAGCGTCTGGCAATTGCTTCTTTTAAAAATTGCAGGGGTGCAAGACCGCGGCTTACCCCGCTCGAAAGTGCGGCTGCGCCAAGTAGGACCATGAGCAATTGCGGTACGACCATACTCATAAAAATCTGGGTAAACAGATGGCGACGACTATTCATAGTTTGTGCCACCTGCACGACAACTGGCTCTAGATAAGCCTCTGGAATAGAAGTCCTAATTTCAGCCAGGCGTACATCTGTGCCTTGCATATTCACTGTTCGCAACTGGGGACGTTCATCTATATGCTTTTCTGGTAATGGTAAAAAAGTATCTCCTGATAAATTCTTTCCGGCTTTACTGATAACAGCATAGTAAAACTTATCTACATCATCGTGCTTAAGAATGGCTTGGGCTGCTGGAGGAAGATCGACCACTAAGTGGTCGCCTTTGGCCCTAATTCGGGCTACTACAGAGTCAGCAGAGTTGACTAGGTCGCGATCAAAAGTGTCGTTGGAAAATTTTAGTGCCAGATAGAAACTTGCAAGAGTGCTGCAAACCCACAAAGCACCAAGGGGAATTGCTAACCATAAGAATAGCTGTCTTCGAATTGAACGTTGCATAGCTAATCTTCTATGCCTGTTCCGAAGCAGTCCAACTATCAAGCATGTAGCCGAATCCTCTGATTGTGCTAATCCTGATACCACCCAATTCTAACTTGCGCCGTAGGCGATGAACGACAATCTCTATGGCATTGTCACTTGGCTCTTCATCCCAAGTGGCAACGTGTTCAATCATTTGGCTCTTTCGCACCATGCGTCCGGCTTTTTGCAGTAGCAGCTCAAGTACAGCTACTTCCCTCGGTGTAAGCTCGGCAGCTACTTCATTGATAAATACTTCACGGCTATTTATGACAAAGCGAATTGGGCCATGGACAATTTCCATTCTGTTGCCAAAGGTCTCTTTGCGCAAAAAGGCTCTAATGCGAGCATCTAACTCACGAAAATCAAATGGCTTAGTAATGTAATCGTTGGCTCCAAGATCGAGCCCTTCGATTTTGTCTTCAATTGTATCTCGTGCGGTGATGACAATAATTGGCAGACTGCGACCATTTTTGCGAGTCTGCCTAAGTATTTCTGTGCCATCCATACCAGGCAAGCCAAGATCGAGCAGTAGTAGGTCATAGTCGACATCAAGTAAGGCTGCAGCAGCGGCAACTCCGTTGTCAATAATGTCGACTGAGTATCCACTATTCTCTAAGCCTAGACGTAGAGCGCCT
>LNEX01000283.1 GCA_001464165.1 bacterium Ga0077546 | reverse complement strand
TCCGCAAGCCTAAGTATTGCAATAGCAATCGGCAACTTACAGACACTCTGCATCGGGAAAGGCTTGTCTTGATTGAGCATGAACCTTTTCTTTCGAGCAGTGTCGACAACTGCAACACCAACTTCGCCTTTTACCTTGGCGACATCGGCATCAGTTATTCCGCTTCCAGCGCCATGGGCATCAGCCGGGACGGCCATCGCTGGTGCAGTCAGTGTCGATGACAGAGCTAAAAATGCTACCGCCGCCATTGCTATCAATTGTCTTGAACCTAATGCCACGTTCGTCCTTATTCCTCCAAGTCTATTCAAATCGCCTTCCGCTGCTCATCCAAACCATTCCAGAAAATCGCAACAGCGTCAAGCATAGCTTGCCCGCCAGCTAAAAATGCTTCTTCGCAGAAATCGGGCTTGGCAAATGCAGCAGCTAGCTCATCATCAGTATGAGCAGCGTGCTGATCTTCTATTTGATCATGAAAGACCCAAAAGCCCAGAGGTAGATCAGCAATCTGGCCCTCTTTAATAATTTTCAAACCAGCAATCAACTCTTTCCAAAAACCAGCTGCGGCCCAGTGCTCGATGGCATGAGAAGCACCGGCGGCGGTTGACTCATCATCGGAACTGTACCAAGTCATAAGGGCGTCGCAGAACGCCAAGGTAGAGGCGCTGCCATGTTTGCGCTTACCAATTTGATTGAACTCAAGACCAAGGTGGCTAGCAAATTCAGCCAACCACTCGAAATGGGCAGCGGTAAAGCGAAAGCGTCCGTTATCAATTGAGCCGTCGGCTGTGAACATCACCCCTAGCTCATTCATCAAAATTTCTTTGCTCGCTCTGTAGCTGGCCAAATCAACGGCATTAATGCACTTACGCAATTGCGCTTCAATGAAGAGATGGCTGAAGACAGAGAACTGCACCGTGAACTTTCGCAACTGTTCTGGGCTTGCGTCGCCCTGGCTAAACCATGAAGTAAATTGATTTGAGTTGACGATGGGATGGCTGCCAATCAAATCGTCTACACGTACCTTGAAAGCGGCTAGGGCGGCCTCGGAGGCAGGGGTGATAGATGCGTCCGCCGGTGCTTCTGCTGGTGTGAAAGCGCTAGGACCAGACACAGTGTCGGTTACGAGGCTTAGTGCAATGGCCGGTCTCTCTTGCACTGCAAGGGTTTCAAGTTTCTGAAGCATGACGTATTTATCCTTTTTGATTTTCTGATTTTTGAAATTAAAGCAAAGAAAAAGCCCTCTCGATCGACGAGAAGGCTTTTTGTTCATAAGTTCTAGACTTTTATGACAACGCCAACTAGCCGACCCCGAGGGAGTAGGTATAGTAGTAATAGCTGTAGGCGTTACTGGCAGTCATTTCAGTGCAATTAATCCGACAAGTTGTCTTGCGACGGGTCAAATTCGATTGGTGTAATTTCCAACCTTACTCCCCGAGCTTAACAGAACCATCCAAGGGTGGCAAGGAAAAATTTCAGCTTAAGTCACTTTGTGACGATCGTCACTTCCCGGCATGTAAAGAAAAATCAATAATCACTCAACGGCAGCACGTGAAAAGCACAGCTGAGCAACTCCAGACTTCTGTCGCAAGGGAAATGGTTATGCCAAGAGAAAGTTTCGATCGCGAATCAACACAAGTTGAGACCTGGAACAAAACCAAGGTTCATATTGATGACAAAGGCGCGCGAGTTGAGGTACAAAACGGAGACTGTCTCTGGCAAATAGCGCACGATGCCGTAGCTCACCAGAGCCCAGACAAAAAAGCAAAATCACACCAGATAAATCAAACAATAGATGACATCAAGAAAGAAAACCCCGGCAAAGTGGCGAGGGACGGTACCATTCACCCGACTTCAATGAAAGGCGATTACCTCGATCTTCCACCTATCTTCGCGCAGCAGCCCGACAGCAAAGCCAGCAAGTCCGACCTAACCGCACAAAAAGAAACTCCCAAACCAGAACAAGATTCAAAAACAGAAGCAAAACCAGAAGCAAAAAAAGTCTCAGAGCCTGAAGCTGAAGCAGCAAAAACACCGGCTTCTGCACCAGAGCCTGATGCTACAAAAGAAAAGGTCACAGTTTCTACCCCTGAGACCGATGCAGGAACGGCCAAGCCAGCAGTACCTGCGCCCGGGACCGATACCGAACCAGCCAAGGCACCTGCTTCTGCACCCGAGTCAACTACTGCAAAAGCGGATGTGCCCACCGGCTATGGAGCAGTAGCAGACGCGGTAGCGGCAGGCGCTGTGGAAGAGATCACAGAACACCCAGTCAAAGTAGCAGTAATTGCCGCTGGCACAGCCGTGGTGACCGGAGTCGCTGCAGCTGTTCTAGCACCAGGGGTAATAGTAGCAGCCGGAGTTGCTGGTGTCGGATATGGTGCCTATGTGCTTTACGAAAAGTCAGCCGATTGGCTTAAGGCTGCTGATGTAGTAGCCAACGGCAATGAGCACTCAGCCGAAGAACGTGCGAAGAGTGAGAAGGAACTACGGGCAATCGGTGCAGGCACCGTTGACCTCGCAGCGGGTGGTATTGGCGGTCTAGCAAAAGGAGCTATTGCTCGCACCACAAGTTCAGCGATCGGCAAATTGACTGGATCTGCCACCGATGAAATAGTCACAGCAGCAAGTACAAAAATAGGTCAATCAACCTCTCCCTTTGATCTTGGTAAAAAACTTCCTGATGAAATTGCCGCAATGCCTTTGGGCCGGCCTCGCTCCGAAGCCATTCGCAACATGGTCGACCCACCAGCTGCTGAGGCAACTGCCGCCAATTCGGCTGCCAGCGCTGGCAGCAAAGCTCTCGTTGACACACACTTACCAGCGGCCATAAGAGATCTACCACCAGGCACTCTTAAGAGCACAGCAGTAAGAACATACGTAGAAGGTCAACAGCTGCCAGCCAATAGCGCCCTACTCGACCGAAGTCTACCAAAAGAAATAATGGACCTTCCCCCAGCTCGACGAGCTGAACTAATTAGGGCAATGGCAGGAGATAGCACTCCGCCCAAACCAACCGCTGCCAGCAGCGCCAACGATGGCTTAACTCTCACTTCAGACAAAGTTGCAGCTGCCAGTCAAACAAATGTAGCGACTGATTTAGCCGGCAAACAAGTTTTACCACCTAAACATTGGCCCGAAGGTATAGTAGATAAAGTCGAGGCACCTATCCCACCGGGGCACACAAGGCTCTATCGAGGGGTTACCGACAAAGGATTGGAAGGCGAGTTTAAGGTGCCTCTCAATCAACAAGAAGGCCGCAGGCTGGATGAACTGCTCATGGACCCCAATATAGACAAGAAAGGCCATGCCGAGTTGCTTAAATTAGTCGAGCGACGCAAAGCTGATGGTAAATATTATAGTGACTACAAAGACACAGGCCTTGAGAGAGTCTGCTTCCTACTCAGTGGCAGCCGGTATGATGCCTGACGGTAAAGGCGGCGGTTCGTTTTACGTACCATATCAGCATATTCGCAACGCGCGAGAGCACGCTCAGTCACCGACGAATCATCTTTCTGACTCAGCCTCGCGCAGCAAACAGTGAACAAAAAGCCTATTCGCCATGGGATCTGAAAACAATGTTAGTACACTAAAATCTCACAAGAATATTAGAGCTCATCACACAATTTGAGAAGGCACTAGAAAAAGGTTTTGCAACACACGCGGATTCTTTGGGAGATAAAAAGATGGACCTAACTGGAAGTTGTTTCAAAGGTAAGTACGACATACTTAAACGAGTAACAGAAGATGAAAATACGGAGACGTACATAGCCAAACACGTACTTCTTGATACTGACTTTATAATCAAAATCATGAAGCTGGAGGGGATAATGTCTTACTCCGGGGTGAAGGAATTTCAACTCGAAATGCAAGGTCTTGCACAGAAGCCATCAGACAAAAAAGGCTTGGTCGTTGATTTTTCAATATTAGAAGATGGTAGACCTTATGCCGTTTTGGTGCCCCCGGCAAAAATGGCTTTCTCGTAACTTGGTCCATGTTCATTGTTCAATTGACTAGTGTTTTTTGCCCTTAAAAACTGGCCCCAACTCTGACTAACTCAATCTTGCTTGCGTGGAATGCGCTTACCTTCTTCCAGTCGGCGCTCTTTGTCTTTCATAACGCTATGATCGGCCTCTTCTTGAGCTCTAGCGTATGCCTCTTTCGGATTTTTCATTAAGTCGGCGTTGACTGAAGCCATGCCGACACTGACTCCTGCATAAGGAATCACTGATTCACCTTGCGCTAATTCTTCGCCCGGACGCAAGACTCGAATTCCTGAGACCGATCTTTCCTTACCATCTCCATCGAAATGTCCGACAAAACGCAGACCGTCAAGCTGTTTTTGGAATGCTTGCATTTGCTCAGGGGTAGCATTCAGTGCAGTGATCTCAAATTCATCAGCCCCATAAGGGTGAGAAACCACATCTGATGCCCGCCCTCTCTGGTTCAGCCACTTGCCGAAGGCGTTAATCATCTGACTGCCAGCATCGTGTCCATAATTGTCATTGAGGTTCTTGAGCCCATCAAGGTCCATTGATACCACAGTAACTGGCATGGGCGGATTCTCACTGGCAGCGGCCTTAATCAACCTTTCCGAGCGTTGATCGGCTGCCCACTTTCTCAGAAGACCTGTCTCCGGCACTTTTGTGGCGGAGTCTTCCAGCCGTCTAGCATAGAGTGGACGGGCTAATTCGACCGGTATTGAGTCCCGAAGATTGCCGGCGCCCTCTCTCAGTCTGTCTGACAGCTGCCGACTGGTGTCGCTCAACTTAAATTCTGAAGGTGGAACGGATTCTATTTTTTTCTTCAGTTCGCCATTGAGGTCTTTTCCTGCGGCTTCTGCTTCTTGACGGATTCTCTCGTTTTCAGAACGCTTTTCGATCTTAGTATCGTACATGTTACTATCTGCACGCTTTTCCAGCTCCTCGCGCAACTTTGCCCCGCTTAATTGCCTTAATTCCGGGGTGAGTTCCTGGAAACCAGCACTGATACCAGAGTTAAGGATAATCGTTTCGTCTGGGCGAATAGTGTCTCCAGGCTTTACCACCCTAACACCGGCCGTCACCACTTTTCCTTTTTCATCTCTCAATACTGCACCATCGGCATCCCGCTTTACTTCAACAGCCAGTTTTACTTCCTTCATTTCTTTCTTGAGAAAGGCTAACTGTTCTTCGGACGAGGCAGCTCCAACTAGATATTCGTCACCGTGCAAACGGCCTTTAACGTCAGAGGACCGGTGCAAGCGACTATTTAAATAGTCTCCTGCCGCCTTTAGCGCTAAATCGCCAGTTTGATGTCCGTAGGTATCATTGAAGTCTTTCAGACCGTTTAGATCTATGCCGATTACTGTATAGGGCGAATTCTCCTTTAGTGCTCTTTTAAGACCGGCATCTATAGCGGCATGCGTCCAGCCTTCCTCATATCCTGAAGTTTGCTTCGATCATGTGGCAATGGAATATGATCAACCAGTGTAGAATCGTCTGATTTCTGCCTTGGCGGAAGGTCGCCGTCATGGTGGTAGAGATCTGTCGGCGTTTCTGAGGCTGAGCCTGGTTGCGTATTTTCTCTATGCTCCGTAGATTCTGTGTTCATTTTCCCGGCCATACCGCCGACAAGTCTGCCGGTCACAACTCCGGTGGCAGCGCTGACAAGGTCTTGTCCGGACATTTCTCTGCCCTGCAAAGTAGCTGATAGCTGAGCCGAGCCTGCGGTAACAATAGCTTCAGAAGTCAGATCAGCAGTGGTCCACAAACCCTTTGCCGAAAGACTACCGGCTTGCTTACCAACTTCGATTCTGCCACCGACAGCACCGGCTACGATACCAGTGGTAATATCAGTGAAAGATTGCCTGGCCATATCGAGGTTGGTGAGCTGGTTCTCCTTCTTGAACTCTTCCCAGCGCTTTTGCCGTTCTTCGGCTGACAGGTTGCCGTTTTTTTCTTCAAAGTCTGCTTTTGCACTAGCATATCGATCAGTCGATCCGAGCCCCGTTGAAACGGTGGCTTCAGTACCGCCAGCAATGGCGCCACCAGACATAGACTTCATGACCGAGGTCTCAGTTGCCAGCCCCGCAGAGAATCTGCTGGCTGCACCAAGTCCTACTACTGTTGATGTCGAAGTAATCAGTGCGGTCTTCGCATCTTGAAGCGAACCTTGAGCCGCGTCGAGGAAGACCTTTTCTGGATCTTTATTGTTTGCCTGAATATCAGAAACCGCCTCTCCGAAACGACTGGCGACGCCAACTCCGGTACCGGCCGAGGTTCCCGCTCCGATTGCCGACACTGTCGCTATGCCGACACCATATTCGAGCATCAGTGGTGCTAACGTGCCACCTGTAGCAATCACTGCTGCGCCAGCAATCGCACCGTCTCTGACTGTGTCAACTACGACTTTAGTAACTTTGAGGTTGTCGCGATGGTTGTCTAAAGCGTCTAATTCATTTTGCCGATTTTGGCCGCTCTGCACCAGGTTGTCTTTTGTAATGTATGAAACGCCTTCTGTCTTTTGCATAACTGACTGCATCTGCTGCTGTGCTTCTCTCGCGGTAGTGTCAGCTTTTTCTACTTCACCGCGCGCCCGCTCCTCGCGCTCTCTTTTAACTAGCGCTTCAGTTTTGGCGATCTCTGGGTTAAGACCAGTCATTTTATGCTGCGCCGAGTCTTTCACCCCTTCCAGACCAGCCAGCTCTTCTTTCCGATGCTTAAGTTCAGCCTCCTGACGCTCTTTGCTTCCCAAAAGTCGGTCCACAAAGTTCGAAGAGTCAAGTTCTTTCTGTGAATTTTCAATGCCTCGTTTTAGTCGTGCTTCATGGTTTTCGGCTATTTGCCTGGAGTTTTCTATAGATTCGAGGCGTTGGAGATATTCTGAGTGCTGCTGTGCCAGGCTCTTTGTATTGCCATCGAGCCCGGATAGCTCGAGCTGTGGCAGGTACTGGCTGGAGCTGTCACGCCTGTCGAACCGGGTGTGGGCAGCGTTTCCTTTCTGGCTTGCTCTAGTCTCTTGTGCCAGTCTTTCGCTAGAGTCTGACCCGCTAGAAACTTTTTCCTCTGGCTTAGCAAGCTTTTCCTGGATGTCCATCTTCCAATTACCTGAACTTAAGAAAAATGAGTCGGGGTCAGCCGCCAGCGCACTTAAGCAGGCTGGCGAAAGGAGATTGGTTCAACGGCAATGAACGCCTAGCTGACAGAAATTTCCAAGTAGTACAGCGGATTTTTGCCGAAATAGGTCTGCTATAACGGAAGCTTCGCTAATCGGCACCGGCATCACGCATTTGCTTGTTAATTCGACGATTGGACTCGCTATCAGATGTTCCACCACGGGCTATACCGTCCAGAAGCTCTGAACCAGTTTGGGCAACGCCCTTAAGCGTCGAAGCAACGCCATTATAGGCATCACCAACAACACTAGTAACAGCTTCGCTAGCAGTCTGGAACATACTCTTCTGCCCATCGCTCGTCACAGACAACTTACCATCATCGAGAGACAGAGTCATTGGATTTGGGCCGCCCACTTTTATCTGCTCAATATGACCGTCACGATCAGAATCGGTCAATGTAAGTGGAGGAAGACCAGATGTATTCTGTAGCTTCGAAGCGACGATATCCATATAAAGCCCTTGGTCTTGCTTGACCTCAGCTAAAGTTGTTTCAACACTAGCCACATCACCAGACTTTACACCTTCTACGATCTTATCGGTGCGACGAAAACCTTCACTCTGATTCGTATCACTCATTGTCTAATTCCTCATATAGAAAGATGTTTCGGTCAACCGGAACAATGGAGCTATCAGCAAACCATGGGCAAATAATAGCCAAGGCCGCACCATTGCAGCAGTGACAAAAGTCACAATCTCGCGAAAAGAAAGTCACGAAAGAACGAAACAAACGAATGTTTCGTTCTTTCTAAAAACTGCTCCAAGTTTGCATCAGTTGATGCCGTTTTCAGCTACCCAGAGAGCAGCTTGGGTGCGATCTCTCAAACCTAAATGAGTAAGAATGCTACTAATATGATTTTTGACTGTGCCTTCTGAGATCATAAGGACAGCCGCTATTTCTTTATTAGATTGGCCTTTGCCAATCAGTTGAAGAATCTTCTTTTCTCGTTCAGTCATAAAACGACTTTTCTCAGCTTCTTCTTTAGGCTTATAGGGCCTTAAGCGCGCCAATACTTTGGGCGCTATTGATGGACCCAGCTGCAGATTGCCTTTATGCACAATTTTAATGGCGGCCGAAAGATCTTCGAGCAAAGTATCCTTTAGCAAATAGCCACAACAGCCAGCTTCAATGGCCGGAAAAATATACTCGTCTTCGTCAAAAGTTGTGAGAATTAGCACTTTAACATCAGGGTTAATTTGCAGCACCTGCCTAGTGCACTCAATTCCATCCATAAGTGGCATACGAACATCCATCAAAATTACGTCAGGAGAACAACGCCGCAAGAGCGACAGGGCTTCAGACCCGCTTCCGGCTTCGGCCACTACTTCAAGCCCAGACTCAAGCTGCAAGAGCGAAACGAGGCCTTGTCTGACCATTGCTTGATCGTCAACGACCATAACCTTAATTGCTGCTTCTTCGGGTTCAATATTCTCGCTATCAGCCATTTACGCCCTTTCAATAATCGATGGGTCAGCCATCAAAACGGATCTTACCCACCTACCCTCGCTATGACACCTACCAGGTTGTCCAGCCTAGCTGAGAGCGGTGGAAGCAGCCTCAGCCAGATTAAATCGACCATGTCACAAGTTTGTTATAAGTGGGTTATGAAGTTGCCAAGATTGCCTGGTATTCTCTCAACATAAACCCCTTACTAGTCCCCAAGTCTCATAGCCGAACAACCTAAGCCAAAGGGAAGTCCCCCGACTGGCAGAGCTTTGCTGCGCGTTTGAGACACCTTTCTTTCACGAAATGAGGTCCTTTCATCATGAATCTTCTAACCCTTAACCATCGCCCCGTTTCCATGGCCCTTGCCAATATTGCTCTAGCTTACATTGCCACGCTTGGCTGCCTATGCTTGATGCCAGCTTTGAATGGTCACCCTTCGGTAAACAATGGACAGATGGCGACCTGTTCATTCGATTCACCTTGGTGATCAGCTCGGCTTTACTAGCCTGAGACCCTTTTGTGGTAAATCTAAATACAGATTCGCTACATTAATTAGTCAATTGAGGATGCCGCCCATTTCGCAAGCAGATGCTACCCAAAAGACTGAGCCCAGTTTCATTCACCCTTACTATCAAAAAGTACGCTGGCTAGAAGCAATCATACTGTGCGTAGTATTCAGCGCCAACGTCATTGCTTTGAGTTATTATCAGACCGGCGTTCTAACCCACCCTGTACTTGCCTTTGCCGTGCTCTTGATCTATGCCAGTAGCAGCCTGATTCAAACTCGGTCAACAAGCTTTAGTAAAATCGTACCGTTTCTGCAAATCGCTTTAACAGCTCTAGGTTGCGCAGCAGGTCCAGCCCGCTTCTATCAGTGGCTATTCGTGCCAGTGATCGTCAGAGCCTGTTTCTTCTGGACGCGCAAGCAAGTGGTGGCTCTTTCCTGCAGCTGTGTTCTGTTATTCGGCCTTGTTTACTATCTCACTTTTAAGGAACGCCAAGGGCTTACTGATGGCTCAGGACTAGACAATGCCCTCCCCGCGCTTCTTTTTGCCCACAGCCTACAGCTGTCAGTCTTGCTTTTCAGCGCTCTGTTGGTGACATTTTCTCTATTGGCCGAATATGAGAGCAGAATGAGAGCAGAAAAACTAGCAGCAGAAATCGAAGAGATTGCCAGAAAGCTTGAGCGAACAGAAATAGGTCGCGATATACATGATTCTCTTGGTCACTCATTAACCACACTAAACTTACATCTCACACTGGCAGAAAAGGTCTTTAACAGCGACCCTGAAAAAAGCAAATCTTCGCTGCAATTAGCTCGCGACTTTGCCAGACAATCAATTGCCGATGTAAGATTCGCCCTGCAAGCGCTGCACTCAGACAAATTGCGTATGGATGAAGCTGTGACCCGACTAGTAGAAGACCTAGAAAAAGTCAGAGAGATAAAAGTAGTAACCAGCATGGATTGGCCTGCACTCAACACCGAGCAAGCTCATCATCTATACTGCATCATCAGAGAATGTCTAAACAACACTCAAAAATATGCTCAAGCCAATGAAGTTTCAATTGACGCCAAGCCTGATGGTGCAATGCTAACAGTCGTTGTGAAAGACAATGGTACCGGATTCGATGCCACTGAACAAATCAACGGCTACGGCCTAAAGGGAATCGCCGAAAGAGTGCAACACCTGCACGGTACCTGCAAAATTGAGAGCACTCCTGGAGCAGGCACGTCTGTTTCAATTCAAATTCCTCTTTTAAGTTCTTAATTACTTTAGCAGCACCATAATCATGACCATTTTCCTTGCACCGAAACCCTCTGCAAGCACACAATAGTGCTCAAGTCTGTTTCTCCTTAGGGGATTTGAATATGATTGAAGACCTTCCCAAAGGCAAAGCATGGTGCGAATTTGGTATCGTCAGCAATGCTAATTTGTGCAGCGGCGGCCCTATCACCGAGCAGAGACAAAACATCGATGAGCAAAGGAGAAGTCAAAGAAGATTAGCTACAGAAACAGTCTTGAATGCTGTCCGGTGTGAAGCAAAGCTGACTGACTTTCTTGGGCTTCATGAAGGAGCCAGCCAAGAAGAGATCAATCACCGGATTACAACAAGACAACTCAACCTGCCAGATGAAACTTCAGCAGATCAGCTTCTTGATATTTTTAAACGAGAGCAATTAATAGCATATTTTGCCACCATTGATTTAGACATGAGCGCTTTTACCACCGGTCAGATTGAACACCTAGCAAAGCTGAGCGGCAGCGAAAAAAGCCAATGGTCATTCTCTGCAAAGAGCGAGTAAGCTCTGGCCGAAGCAATTTCAAACGCAGGTAGAGATTCTCTCTTGAGTTAAGGCTAAGCAGCGCATCTAACTATCGACAAGGATTCAAATCAATGTCAAAACCATTCAACATCAACAGTACTTGTGTTCCTGGTTTTACAATCAAATTAGTAATTGTCCTCACCATTCAATCTTTTCCAATAGAAACCAATGCTCAACAAACCACCAGACGACTCCCGCCCTGCCGACTAGATAGTTTTGTTCATCAGGCCGGAGGCGCAGCCGAAGCCATTTACGGCGATGAGGGCATAAAAACACCACCTCCTTACTTTGGCTTCGACCAAAGTCATAGAATCAATGCTGGCATATTCGGAAACAGAGACGCTGGTCTGACAACCGGACACGGCAGCATCATGCCATCAGCATGGGGTGACGATGAATTTTTAGCACCGCCATACGGTGAACAATGCCAGAGCGGAGCCAACAACTAATTAGTCAACTTCAAACAATGCAAGAAGCGGCTCGCGAAGACTACTGGCACAAATTACCTTTGTCACTAGGCACCGGTTGGCAATGGCGATAATCTGGGTCTTAGACGTTTGAAATTGTTTGGAGCGACTGTCTATGAGTGAAACGCATCTGGGTAAGCTAGCCCAAACAGAGAATAGCGACGCGCCATCTTTCAGCCCAAGACAGCTAGAGTTTGCTGTTTCACAAGCTGATTTTCAGGCTCTCAATAAAGGAGGCCGGGAGGCTGTTGAGACAAATAGAAGCGTCGACAATTTGCCCAATGTAGAGATAAGGGAGCACAGCAAAGATTTTTCCCTTGGAGTACCGCCGGGAGAAAAGCTCAGTCTTAAGCAGATAAGCCAAACCAATCCGGAGTTGGGGCGACAGATAAACGCGCTGTCTGGAAATGTAATGACAGCTGGAGGCGCCGAAATAGAATACAGGCGCAATGCACTCACCGAGATGGTGTCAAGGCATGGCCCGGAAAGAGTGGAACAAATGTTGAAGACGCTGGCGAGTTTGCAGCCTAATCACATTTTGCGACCTGAGACGCTTTCGATTAATAGCTTTGATAAAGAAGCGTTGAATCACAGCCTCTATAACCTCAGTGACTTGATTGAAGAAAACAAAGGTGGCGATTTGCAAAGACTTAGCGAACAGCTTAAGAGCGAAGGATATCAAAAGAGACTACCGCTAGCCGACTTGACTCCGCGCTTCATTGATACATTGTCGTCCAGCCCGCAAGAGCGCAAGGCGCAGCACGGTCATCTTCCGTCAGAAACGCTGTCTGCCTTTAAAGAATTTGAAAAGACTCACAGGGGCGAGCTTTGATAGCCTTCTGCTTGCATAAGCCGTGAGTTAGCAGCCTATGCCAGAAATAGAGTTGATAAAACTAGCCAATGACAGGGGTTTTCGAGAAAATTATCGACTTGTCGGACAATTCCTTTTGAACACCTCCTCTCCGTATTTGATAAAGACCTCATCGAGCACTACTAAGAGAAATCTCTTGGCTAACGAAGATTGATGGTGCTGTCACGACTCTCCGACCGGCAACAATGGCCTGGCAGCCTGTCACAGAGCCATTTCACGCTTCAATAGAGAAACTGATATCAAATACTCATCTAGCCTTTTATCACCGTTTGATTGCACCCAAGCAAGATGTTGCTGTGACAAAGCGCGCTTGCCGCGAGCGAGGGCGACGATTCCGAGAATACAACGAGCTCTAGTCATCGCCGAAACACTGCTTGAGGTGCTAATTAGCTGCTTCTCCTTGGATGAATCTTTCAGATAACGCAAAGCGTTGTAAATAGGGCTACTTCCTGCAATGCGGCTATTCGCCTGGTAAAGAAGCACACTTGAAAGCTCTGGGCGACCACTCAACAAATCGGCGAGACGACAAAAGACAACGGCATGATAAGGCGCCTGACCCTGCCAATCAACACGTTCGACATAGCGCTTAAAATCAAGCGCTGCGGCCCTATATTTGCCAAGGCAGAGGAAGGCAATTCCTCTGCCGTAATAAGACTCGGCATCGCCATCACCCTGACAGAGTAAACCACTGTACTCATCAATTTCTTTAGACTTGTCGGAAATAATAATATCGCCAAGAAACTCCTCATCAAAACCACCTCTCTTTCTAGTTGGTAGGCTCGAACCAGAAGCACTAATTGGCTTTTCACGACGCGAGGGGTTGACTGACGCAATTGCAATAGGCTTAACTGTAGGCGCTACTGGCTTCTTAGCCTTGTTTACTTTCGTTGAGATGGCAAGTTTTACCAGAGGGTTATTCTTTGTAGAAGGCGCAGTGGTGAAATTTTTACTAGCCACAGCAGCAACCGAAGATGGTGCCGACTGAGGCTCGTGACTGACATTTTTATTTTTGCCCTCTAGCTCGTCCAGCTCTTCGAGTTTGCCATACTCAATCATAGCCTCTTCAAACCGACCTAATTTAGTAAGACAATTTGCCCGGCCATTGAGTATGTATCTGATGAGAACAGGATTTTGATTGTGGACTTGAGCCATAGCATAACTGGTAACAGCCTCATCAAGCCTTCCCAGCCGCACTAAGACCCTTCCTCTCCAAAAAAAACAGTAGTTCATGAGAACTGGTGGCAATCTTGGTGCAAATTTAATGCCATAGTCAAAGTCAGTTAGCGCTTTCTCAAACTCTCCCATACAAGCGAACACATAACCACGAAGTATCATCCCACGGCAATGCACCAGCGGGTGGTCGCCTTGCGTATCAAGATAAGCATTCCAAATATCGAGAGCATCCTGGTAAGAGCCCTTTTTGATCAAGCTCTTAGCTTTATCACGCACAGAAATATAGCCTTGTTTGATCTGCTCATATTGTGCTTCTCTTCTAGTCTTGCTATTCAATGCATAATTCGGACTTTCTTGCGGAGGAGAAGCAACTCCAGCCTGAGGCAAGGCACCATCGGTCTGTAGTGGTTGCGTCTGCGGCAATACGCCATCAGTCTTTACTTCTTGAGGCTTCATTTGCTGAGGCTCTGTTTCTTGCACCTGCGCTTCAACTGCTAATGGCTGAGCAATGAGACACTGGGTCAATAGTAAAAGCGAAAATAACCCTCTAGAAGAAGACAAGCTTCTACTTCCAAATCTCTTCACTTTCGGCTCCTCTTCACTCAGCATAGGCTCTGATTGGCTCTGAAACTTAGAAGCAATTCTTGTTCATGCTTTGGTAGCAACAAAAACTCAACATTTAGTAATTAGCAACCTCATTGTATCAGGTGGAGCGTTTGCGAGATAAGTGACTAAAGTCATGACGAAATTGCCTTTTGACTGACTCAACTAAGTTCTACTGTCTTTGGTATCGAGTTTAGTGCCTACTGCTTAATGTAGTTAATAAATAAAAAAAAGCAGATGACGAACTTGCAAGCGGCCGGCGCAGACTCCAAAAGCTGGATTGCTGCGCCGACGCCTCTAAGATAAAGGGGTAAACCAAGGCGAAACCAAATCCGCTCAGTGTTCCGACCCACTAACAAAGAAAACAACATCTTGCGGGTTCAGTGTATTCTTGGATTGACCTTGGACTCAGAATTCAACAATAACTTCGGTGATGCTTCCATGCTCTAGCACCAAGTAAACCTTGTCACCCGGCTGCAGAAGGCTCAGCACGCGAAGATCGTGAGCCGGCTGCGGAGTTGTAGTTTCGTGATAAGCCTTACCATCAACGATGATTGACACATAGCTTTGCCCGGCAACAATACGAACCGCACAACGCTGAACGATGCCGTCGACGAAGCACGGCCAAGGCATATCTGGTGCAATAGTTAGCGAGGGGGGGACATCGACAGGCACATTCCGGGCCGACTGGCTGCGAATATCACGGATCAAAACGACCCAGCTTCGAATACTCCAGACTAAGACGACGCCGACCAAGATAACCAATAAGGCCAGAGCATGCGGGTTGGTGATGACGGTGAAATCTGTAGTGTACACTCAAGAATCTCCAATAGTTGCAAGAAGTCGGCGCAAAGTCCAAAAGTTGGATCGCTGCACCGACGCCATTTAAGTTCAAGCTGAAAACCAAACCCAATCGGGGGTCTAGCCCACTAGAGTTAGGTAATAGAACCGTAGTTGTTATCGGCCAAGGTCGTCATCGTCTTAAGACTCACTCCGACGCCGGTCACCACCAGAATTGAAAGCCACGAAGCTTTCGTGGGTGAGCGTAAACTGTGAGTACTTACCAGATATGTCGTGAACTTTGTCAATCTTGGCTCTCCAACCCTCGCCCATATCATCAAAAGCCTGAGCGACCTTAGTCATAAAGGCTTCGTCACCCGCTGCAATCTTGGAGATGAAGTACCCACGAATAATGTGCTTCGGTCTGTTGCTGAAAGGAACTCGTTCGGTGAGTAAAGCCCAAATGTGTATGACTTCGTCACTGACACGGGCGGCTTCATCGGAGAAGAAGGAGACAACATCTTGCGGTTTCAGTGTGTTCATGGATTGACCTTGGATTGTGTTAAAGGCTTATTCGAGCAAAGTGAACAGATCTGTGCCGCTCGATTTAGCACAGAACCTTGCTGGTAGAGTCTCTTTCCTAGCGAAAAGACGATGGTCCTAAAGGCACTCTAAGAAAGCGACTCAGTCGTTCGTTGAAGAGAGTATTCTCCACCAGTAGAAAGTTGTAGGTAGCCAGAAGCGGGCCACAAAGACAATTACCTTGGGTGATTTGCGCTGAAATCATAGACTTCCTCCGTCAATCGACATGCGCAGGGCGCTGTCATCATCAATGAACATAGTGCGAAGAGCTGCGACGGGTAAGTTTATTGGACATTTCGAAAGAGACCCAACAGCTTGGCTACCAGAAACCAGAGAGCTACTATCAAATCAGTAGCTATGGACAAGACCACTACAGCTAGCATGGCGGTACCAAGGCCTACTGCGCCCGCATAGAATGCAGACACGAATGCAGCTAAAACGGCAAGAAAGGAAGTCAACCGTTTGACCTCTGCTAATTCAGAAGTACCTAGCCGAAACGTAGCACCAAGCAGCCGACAGAAAAGCAACCCACAAAAGTATGCCAGGCAACCACCAAGCAGAAAACCAATAACAACGGTTATAGCCATTACAGTTCCTCGATTTGCGTTAAGCCACCAGCCCTAATTTCGCTGGTGGAGTGAACAAAGTTTCGCTTGCGCGCTGGTAAATTGTAATGTGAAACTCACTGTCTACAAGACCAAGGCATCTGTGACTCTGACGGGTTACATCGATGTCTGGTTCAGACTTTCGATCAAACCAATCAATGGCAAAGGTGCGTACAACATAGGCCACCTCATTGCCTTCAAACAGATCAGCTATCGTTGCGCATCCTTGACGGCTAGTGTGTTGCCTCGAGCTGTAAATCGATGACAACATTCTATGACTTGCTGCGAATGCCGAAAAAATTTCATCTCCTACTCCATAGTGGCGCACTTGGGTGGCTTCGCAAAAGCGCTCAACCAAGCAGCCTGCTGGTGAAAGAAGGAGGAAATTCTCATTGATCTGACGAAACTGCACATATATTTTACTTTCAAGATTGACTTGCCGCCCCCAATGCAAAATGTGAATCTGATCAACTATGCCTTGAATCATCAGAAGCTCATCGCCTACGAACGTTTTTGCATTCATGGTTTGATTGTCACCTTAAAGGTTGGTGGTGTAGACAGGCTGACCTTGCTGCTCCACTGATTGACCAGAGAGGCAACCACTGGAGACGACATTGGTTACACTCCATGAATACCCTGTGCTTGGATTGCCAGGGAGGGTAATCACCAAATTTGAATTAGCCTCAATCGTAATCGTTTTACCATTTTCAGCTTCGCTAACTTTTGTTCTCCTCATAAAAAGGATTTCCACAAGCTTCAAAAAAAGAAGAACTAGCGCACCAGCAAAGGCGCGCTAATTCGAGAATGTTATCGACTGGGTTGATTCAGCTCCTGGCACCGCATCTGGTGGAGGCTGCTCTACACCCATTCGTGTGCTGTCGCTCAGTCTCTATAACATCAGTTCTCCTAGTGCTTTGGTTTGGTGGACTTGGACAATGCACGAGCACGCTTCAAGACTAATTGCAACGTGCAAACGAAGAGGTTCAACTCAAAGAGATCGGGGTCGCTCTGCACCGCCATTCGGCCTAGCGCCTTTTGCAGATGACTCACAACAACTTTAAGGTAGGTGATCGCTGCTTTAGAGCCAGTAAGGTTGTTATCCGCCGAGAGCACTCGCAGAGTAGCAGCCAGGGTTGGCATGTAGAAACCGATTCCATTTGCAGTAGCTATCTGGGCGGCTCTAGCACCAGAAAGCAAGGCAAGATCGACAGCATGACGGAGAGGGCTCTGGATGCACAGAACGCACTGATCATTCGCGGTCATCGACTTTCCTTTTATAGTATTTCGTCGTGGGGATAGATTTGACCATTTCGGTCAAGATCTACAGGTTTGCCGCATTGCGGGCACAATAACGTGCGCAGGCCAAAGTAAGTGTTGGTGGCAACCAGACCATCAACCATTGAATTCACCTCGGCACCGCACTGCATCGTTTTGTTCGCCTTCGTAAGAAGCATTGAATTTCTCCCAAATGGTCTGCCATTCTGCACGTGCAGTGATGTTGTTCGCCTGGGTGATCTCTTCGTTTACCATACGGACGATTTTCCTCAGCACCAATAGAAGGATGGCAGTGCTTTCAAAGCGAAGTGGCTCTATGGTTGCCGCTAAGGTGTCTGCATTCTCGAGCTTGAGCATGTACTCGATTGAACTATTCACTTGCTCAAGAAGTGAATGTGCTTGCTCGACCAAGGCTAATGCAACCATACGAGCTGCCTGAGCAGCTGCTGGGCCAGTGTTACTCTTCTGCGCCAATTCGGCCTGGTGCGTTCTGAGCATCCCAGTTAGAGCCCTATGCTTCTCTTGCATCTGCTCAAGGGTAATTCTGAAAGGAACCAAAGTTATCTCCTCAGACAAAATGAAACAGAGTGGAAAGTCGAATTTGACACTAAATTCCTTCGACTAATGTCGAATAAAAATTGCACTAATAGTTGGCAGGGATAGGGTTTGTGGTTGAGGTGTCCTTGCTTGGAGGGAAATGCGATTGAGGCCCTAAAACTAGCCTGTTTAGCCACTCCTAACCAAGCGCTCGGTGTAAACATCCAGAGCAAGGCAAATTAGGTATCAACTCTTAACAATCGAGTCAGGCTAGTCTAGGACGAGGCAATTCGAGACATTGCCATGTTCTAGTATTGCTGCTTCACAATCACTTTTCACTGCCCCATTTTCTCCAATGTCGTCCCCGCGCAGCTTGCACTAACGTGATTTTCCTAAAAAGCGTTTTCCAGTAACACGACCACCAGTGAAGGGGCAGCCTTAGCGCTATTGCGCATCGCTATATAGATCTTGCTCAGGCACCAATAGCTGCGTTAGCCTATTGGTCACGTTTTGCTGTGACTTAAGTCACCCGGTTGTACAAGATATTGTTCTACAGATTTCACTGATTCAAACCTGTTATGCCTCTGTAATACTTCGCGTCAGTGCACCACCGAAGAGCTGTAATGCCTCTGTAATAGCTTGCCTGCTGCGCCACTCCAAATTTATCGGCAAAAACTTCATGCCAAATACCAATCTATCCCGGCAGAGCTGCGCTGTTGCTCACTCTAGCGACCTTAGCCAGAGCAAAAGACGCCCCAAAATTGATTTGGATCGTGCCGCTCCGTTTGCTAGAAGTAGGCACTCCTTCATTCACCAATCAACCGAGACGGCATCCACAAAAAGCCAACACAAACGTCAATCAACACTCACACAAACAGCAAGCGCTGTTACAAGAGCGACTTGGTTGGCATTTTATGTTCACGTGAGCGCAGTGAATGCTGGAGAGACACCAACCTTAGATTCAAGGAACAAACAAATGTCCTACCAGTACCCCCTCGAAGACCTCAACGAGAACTTCATCTTCCACGGCTGGCAGAGCAAGCGCTCTACCATCTATATCGACCCGAACGGCAATCTTTTCTACATCGAGCCGCACGCCTTCATCAAGAACTCCCGCAAAGAGACGATTCTCTGGGACGGTCGCGGCCACGACCAGTTCGGTCGGGCTTTCCACTTCTCCAACAGTAAGCGCGACTTCAACGTCAAGATGACGCCGCAGGAGCAGCCGAACTGGATGGGTAATAGGCGCCCCAACCTGACGACCAGTCCGAAGCTGCGGCGCGGTCGTTATCAGGGCAGCGATGTCGCCGTCTATAGCACCATCTTTGGCGACACCATCGACTGGGTCGAGACTCGCCGGGGCAACTTCGGCAACCGCTAACCAAGCCCAAAGCTGAGAGCGTGATCGAACCGTGCAAGCAAGAGCGGTAGATCATGCTTTCTCAGCTAAGTCAGGACAAAGTCGACGGGTTAATTGGATTCTCGTCGGACTGCAGCTAGAAACCGTAACCGAAAAGGAAGAACCAATCATGTACAAAATCAAAAACTACAGACGTATCGCCTTCCATGTAGGACTTATGTTGGGGGCGACCTGTTCGTTTCTAGGGGCCTTCATTGCCTTTCTAGCGGCATCAGAAATTATCTGGGTCATCGCCATCGGTCTAATCGGATTCGCCGCTGGTATGAGCTCTGGAGAGCAGCTGAAAAGCCTTCTTCTCTTGACGCCCAGCAAAAGAAAATTGATCAATGCCGAAATCGCCAGTATTGCTCAGTGATAATGCGCCAATTCCGTTCAAGCTTCATTCCGAAAGGTCCATCGGTAAGCAGCTCCTGTACTTCAACGGACCTTGAAAATGGATATAGCAATGCTCTCTCGCCGGGAGATTCAAGACACACACTCGTTTCCAATCAACCCAAAGAACCTAGCTAAATTCTACCAGTGCCTTATCGATGCAGTGATCGAATCTGAAGTTCGATTGACGTATCGAGAAGAAAAGCAGGCCGGACTGCAGATTACGGTGTGCGTGAAGGTAACAGGCCACAGATGGCAGCTCAATCAGTTTGCTGTGAAGATGGCTGGAGCCCCATACGACACATTTCTCACCAACTATATGAGTTCTTACTATGACTAGCTTCACACTGCTTTCTCATAGCGCGCCCTACTGGCTGGGAATGTTGATGCTCTCTCCAATTCTAATGGTAGGTTTCTGTCTGTTCTGCACGCTCCTGCAGAAGAACATCGATTCCTTATCAGAGCAGAGCTGTGACCAAGCCGAGAAAGAAGGGAAAAGCGCATGAGCAACTACATCGTGCAGACTGTCTGCAGCGTTACACCGGGGTTCGTGCTTGCTACGTTGTCTTTGAGCGTCGTTCTCATTTGCGTACGGCGCCTTTGTACTCAAAAGGGTTAACCACCATCCTGGCGCCTAGAACCAGACAGGTAGACCCTCTTCCGCACTAATACTCAACTAAAGACGCACTAACACCAACTTTTAACTCAAGTGAGCGGCCGCTATCAGCAGCCGCTACTTCAAAGGAGACAACCAACATGGGTTCACACACGCTTGCTACTCTCTACGTTAAAGTGCCTGTCAGCATCGATCGCAGAGGCACCGACTACACTCTTCCCGAGTTCCCACCGGCAGATCCAGCCATGCTCAAGGGTCTCAGGGTTGCCATAATGTCTGCGGACTGCCCAGAGCTGCCGGAAATCGAAGTGCCGCTGCGTTATTTGAAAGACCGCGGCGCCAGCGTTCAGGTCGTTGGTCAGGACTGGATCTTCCAGTACCGTGAGCCGGCTGGCATGATCGTAATCGGCGAATGGCTGGCAAGTGAACTGGGCTTGCAGGCCGACCTGTCGATTACGCAGGCGCGAGCGCTGGCCTTCGATGCCCTGGTTATCCCCGGTGGTGCCTGGAATCCGGACATGCTCAGGAGTGATGAAAATGCCCTGGCTTTCGTGCGCGAGTGCCATCAGAAGGGTGTGCTGATCGCCTCTTTGTGCCACGGTCCGCAGGTACTGATCAATGCTGATGTCTTCCCCCGCGGCACGCATCTGACAGGAACCGGCAGCATTCGCAAAGATTTGCGCAACGCTGGTTTTACAGTGCACGACAATGACGCGGTTGTCTACGACGACGTCAGCCGGCTGGTTACCAGCCGCGATCCAAACGACCTCGGCCCCTTCTCTGAGGAAATTGGCCGCAGGTTGCTAGCGCTGAAAGGCGATAGAAATCCTGCCGAGGAAGCCCCAACTATCGAGTAGCTGAGAGCGCGCGATCGAACCTTGCCGACAAGCGAGGTAGATCGCGCGCGACTAAAAGTCTAGCTACATTCCGACAGGTCCATCGGTCTGCAGCTGCTGAACTTCAGTGGCCCCTGAAAGAACACAAATTCAAATGTCACATACAGAAACTTTGGCTAAATACGGTGCTTTTCTAGATCTCTCAGAAGCAACAAAATACCTGGTTGCAAATGGCGACGTTCTTGAGTTTCTAGGAAAAGAAGCTGGAGGGATCACGTGCTTCAGGTCAAAGGCCAAAAATGTCATGATCAAAGTACCTCAACACCTGCTGCGCAGTCTGTACTTTCGCGCATACACCGAGGAGATAACAATCGAACCCAGCGCCTAAGTCTGAGAAAAAGGAGGGTCAGGCAATCCCTTCCATTCCATACTCGAATGTGTCGTCACTCTGTCAGCTGTGATTGGTAGCGCGACAGGTGCTTTCATGAAGGCAGACAAACATTGAACAGCAATAGGCCATTGGGCTTAACCTAGGAAAAAATCATGAACTCCAGCTTAATGCGTAAGTTCGCAATGGCAGCCCTTCTACTCAGCTCTCTCCTGGTCACAGGCTGTGCTGGTAGGCACGTTGGTCCTGGCACCACCACCGGTGCAGTAATCGGCGGCGCGGCCAGCACTCTTAACAGCGACGGCGGCCGCGCGGCAATCATCGGGACCGGCATCGGTGCTGCTGTCGACATCCTCAACGGCGAGCGGCCGGTCGAGATCGACACCCACCGCGGTGGTCGCTACTGCCCTAAAGCATCTGAAATGGAACGGCAAAGGCTGACCTTCTAGTCACGTTCGCTATAGAAGTCACCAAATTGAAAAAGGAACCATGACAATGTTCAAGCTCTTCGGCGTCGCACTTCTCTGCGCCTCTTTCTACCTCTGGCAGCGCAAGCCTATCGACCTTCCTCTATTAGGAGGCTGGCTTGGAGCACTGCTGATTCTCTTCGGCTGATTTTGCAAAAGGACAAGCACGGATGAGGCTTTGCCAAATTCGTGCTTGTCCGCCAGCAGCTTTGCAAAGGCGACAGGCAGGAAAGCAAAGAAACAATGTTCTCAAGCGCTGCCTCTGTTCTGAATTAGCACCTGTGTTAAGGTATTATTTGTATTCAGGTGGCCTAGGCACGGCCAATAAATTGCCTGACAGGCACCTCCTGAGACGATTACTAAAGCACACCAAGACAACGGATGAGTCCATTTTTATGGCAAATATCTTGCTGATCGAAGACGACACAACTGAAGGAAATATCGTCAGGGATTTTCTCACAGGGGAGCAACATTCAGTCGACTATGTGGCAACCGGTACAGCTGCCCTAGAAAGCGCCCGCAAGAACCAGTTCAATTTGATTATTTTAGATCTTGGACTGCCAGATATGAGCGGTATGGATATCCTCAAGACAATAAGAGCAGAAGGTTCTTCAATACCTGTTCTGATCTTGACTGGACGCAATAAAAGTGAAGAAATCATAGTCGGCCTTGATAGTGGTGCCGATGACTATCTGACTAAACCCTTTAACATTCTGGAACTAGGTGCTCGAGTGCGATCGCTTTTGAGAAGATCATGGGTTGAACTAACAGACGTTTTACAATATGGCTACATCAGCCTTGATCCTCAAAATCACAGAGTCACCATATCTGGCACCGAAGTAACTCTTTTACCTAAAGAGTTTGCCCTGCTTGAATACATGTTGCGCAACCAAAACCGCGTATTCAGCGCTGATACATTACTCAAGAATGTTTGGCAGTCTGGAGAAGAAGGTGGTCCTGAGATGGTGCGCACCTGCATGTCACGACTGCGCCAACGCATCGAACTAGATGGAGTCGATTCGATAATCGAAACTGTGTACGGTGTCGGCTATAGGTTACGCCGGCTAATTGACAACAAGCATTGACCTATTTAATTTGCACTCACGAGGTCGTCACTCTGGCAGAGACTGGTACTCGTGGCAATTTAAACCAAAAGGTACTGCCTTTTCCCAGTTCGCTTTCCACGCCAATTGAGCCACCATGTGCCTCCACAATAGCTTTACAGATAGGCAAGCCAAGCCCTCTGCCGCCCTTTTCCGATGCATCCGAGGCAGTTACCTGTCTAAATTTCTCAAAGATCGCTGATTGCAATTCTGCTGGAATACCCCTTCCTTGATCTGTCACTCTGATCTCAATAAAGTCAAAAGTTTCCAGGACACTCAAAACTACACTGCTGTGAGCTGGAGAAAATTTAATGGCATTGGCAGTCAAATTAACCAGCACTTGAACCAGGCGGTCGGTGTCGCCAATGAATACAGCTGTGGTCTCCGGCACAGTGACACTAACTACCTGTTGCTCTGCCAAAAGACGCACAGCCTCAAAGCTCTGTTGAAGTAGCTGAGATAACTTTACGTCGGTCAAAACCAGCGTCAATTGACCCGCCTCGAAGCGATCTAGATCTAGCAGTCCATTCACTAAAGCTTCTAGCCTAGCCAGACTTTGCAGCAAGGGGGGCAGCAATCGTTTACCAGGTTCGTCAATCTTGTAAAGACCTGAGGACTGCATTTCAAGAAAGTTCTTTACGCTACTCAGTGGTGTCATCAGATCGTGGCTGACCATCAAGACAAAGTCTTGCTTCACTTTGTCCAGTTCAAGTTGCTGTTCTCTTTCTCGCTGAGCGGCAAGCGTCAGTGCTGCTGTCATTTTGTTAAAGACGCGATCTAATTCAGCGATTTCATCGTTGCCAGCTAGAGGGGCATGCAGCGGCATACAACTGGCGTAGCGCCTAGTGTTATCCATCAACTGAGCAAAACGCGCTGCCGTGCTTCGATTGAATATCACTAGCAAAAATAGGGTTATAAGCAGATTGGTACTGCAACCGATGATTAGCAACTGCTGCAATCGAGCCATACTGAGCACTTGCGTAGCCGGGCTTGTCTCCTCAATTTCACGCATTTGTTCAATGGTTCTTTCGATCTCGCCACTCAAGCCCATATTTACAGTCTTTAATTGTTCAAGATACTGCCGAGACTCTTCAAACTCACCTCTCACAACTAGCGGTTCGGCCAAGGCCAAGCATTGCAATCCAGATGCCACTTGCATCTTTATACGGTTCAGTGATTCAAGCTCAGAAGTATTGACAGCCGCCACTTTGTCAAGAATGGACAATTCAGAAACAAAGCGCTGACGCGTTTGTGACTGTTTTCTGACAAAGTCGTTCCAACCATTGTCGGCAATGTCCTGATTGGCATCGACAATAATTTTGAGCAAAGCACTTAAATGAACTACCATTTGCCGGGCACGATTAGCTCTTTGAGCCTCCATCCCCGTTTCTGCAACCACATTGTACAGATAACAAACAAAGCCAATTTGACATGCAAATGGTATTGCCAGCAACAAAGCCACTTTGTGCCATAGTTTCATAAAATTGATTCGGTCAAATTTTGCTTGTTCACAGTTTGATCAATAATTCTCAGCAGTATAAGTGTTGCTGTGACCGTAAAATTATAGAGCTAACTCTTATGCAATTGCTTCTGTTTAGTGATTTTTTTTGAGATCTATCCCTTATATTTGATAGTAGAAAATCGGCAAAACAATGAGTAGAGGTACATGGCCAGACATAATAAGTTCAATCAGGCAATCCTGCGATCACCTGATTGAACTTATCACCAGAGCCAACTACTCAACATGATTACTCGACGCGATACGTGATGACGTTAACGACTATCACACGACGGGCGTCAGCAAACGGTCTTGACACCATCGAAGAGAGCTTCAAGCTCTATCAAAACTTCAATTAGAATTAGTCTTTGACCCTAAAGGTCTATGACCTTGTCGATTTGAGAACCAGAGGCAGAAGCCCCCTGGGCTATCAGTAGTGCTTTGGCGCTCCAGCGCTAGATGACGTCGAAACTCGCTTGCCAGGTTTTGCCGCCTTGAACTGCCTGACCAATCGTGCTTGATGGGTTGGCATACCAAGTCCAGGTCCGTTGGCGCTGCTCGAACTCTATTGTGGCAATACCTGTGCCAACAATATCGAAGATAAACTGGCGAGTGCCGAACTGCGGATTGCTCTGATCGGGGACAAAACCACCATGGCTAACCAGCCTAAAATTACTTGATAGAGGCCGCTTGAAATACCACTCAATCCAGGCATTCTGATCTTCTACCAAGATCACATGAATATGCTCCCCCCGTCTGAGCTTCTTGAAAGTTTTGCCATTGTCTCCATCACGACAAGTCGTGTAGAAGACTCCATTTGGACTGACACTGGGTGTAGAGCTAGCCTGCTTCAGAGCGGCACGACACCACTGACATTCATCGAACTTCGAGCTACAGGCATCGCACAGTGTATGGGCGAAGTACAGGGTCAATCCGCTGCAATTTTGACAGCTACCGGGCACATTAAGTGTGCTCTTCGCTGTACATGATTTACATAGCGGCATAGGTGCTCCTATGGTTATGATGCTGATGACTACGGACAAGCTCAACTTCTTCAATAGAAGGTGAAAGACATCCGTTCATACAGAAAATAATCTTTTCGCCCTGTGGATCGCTTGAGCCATCGGCCTTTAAGCGACGGGCTTTTACATATCTGCCCCCGGGAACGAAATCGGGTCCGCCAGTCGATGAAACGTGCTCAACGACAAATAGAGCTTCACCACGAGAAATATCAGTAGCATCCAATCCGAGCCGATCTTCGGCCGAATACAATCGAACTGGTTGATCAAACCCAACCGTAATCTCAAACTCACCAACTGGCTCTACTGTCTCGAAATAGCACGGCTTCATGCCAAATACAAACCGCGCAGAACGGATGACATCACCCGCTGCGATAGTGTATTCACTTGCCACCTGCCTACAAAATGTGTTCATCTTGCTTGCACTCCTAAGTGGTTGAGGCTTAATTACAACTTTTCGGGTTGCTTGGATTTAGACCACCTGCTCGGTGGTCGCTGGATACATCAGTTCTTGCGCCTAAAGCACTTTCTCTATAGCCCCAATGCAAAATCACTACCGATCAAAGGTTTCCCAGACAGAAGAAACAGCTGGCTCTTGCTGTCTAGGCCTCGACGGAAGCTTAGACTTGTCACTGCCTGCAGTGGCGGATGCCAGTTCTACATTAATGGGATTATTATGCAATCCATTCATGCAAAGCTCCGCCATATTCATCGCCAAACGCAAGAGGTGCTTGCCCGCAGCTGAAACTGATGTATCACTGTCTTTAACCATGGCAGCGCCAGACCGAATGTAGCCCTGAGCGTTATCGCAAGTAAGAGCGATGGTCTGATTAATGCGGCAAGTACGCGACTCAGATGATTTGCTGTAGCCAACGCCGCCTAAAAAACTATACAACGATATTCCTTCAGCATCGCCAGCACAATCACCGCTTCTAATGGCATTGGCTGGAGCACCAACTGTATTCCAAGACTTACCGCTGCTAACAATTTGCCCACCGATGGCAGTTTGACTAGCATTCGACGTCGGGTGGCCATCGTTAAACTGGGTCTGGCCAAAGTTGCCAGTGTTCTCATTGGCGCTGACATTGGAGTTGTCGGGATTGTAGCCATTGATGTTCTCATTTCTACTGACATTACCGTCAGCAAAAGCCAGGTTGGCACCACCCAAAAGACAGGCAAGAATCAAGACTGTGTGCGAATTCTTCATGTTAACCTCTGTTTGCTTTGAAAACCCGCCTAGTAATTGGAAGCAATTACTGAGGCAGGGTAATAAGAAAAAGTTGGGCAAATTCTTCGCCCAACTTTGCTGGTATCACTCCCTAGAACAACCAGTCACCTTCTGGTGAAGCGTTATTTCTAGTTAGACTGTCTCTTTGGTAGACACGTCCTGCTCCTCTATCACTGCCGCTTCGGTGAGCTTTGCGCTGGCCCGATCGAGCATGTCTGCGACAATTTCCAACATGACGCTATTGTGCTCAATCAAGAAAGGTTCGATCGCCGCTGGCTCGATGCCAAACTGCTCAGCCGCAGCCTGCGCAATCGTCTCCAGAATGACATCAACCATTTCGCCCAGATAGTCTAGCAGACCTGTTTTAGATGCTGGCATTGCTGCGTTGTCCTCAGATTTTTGCTGTGGCTTCAACAACTCAGTGCTTTCAGCAATCTGCTGCAAGGTATGGTTGGCATCGTTAGCCAGAGCCTTAGCCACGAGACGCTTAGATTGTGCTGCGATCGGACCAGCGGAGCGCGAAGG
>LNEX01000282.1 GCA_001464165.1 bacterium Ga0077546 | reverse complement strand
GCGTATCCGGCGATGAGTGCCACCGGGAATCTTCTCGGCCCGAAGCTTACCGTCATCGATCAACCTAATTACATGCTGCCGAGAACAAGCCAACATCTCAGCAGCCTGTTGTGTGGTGAGCATACCGTTATGAATAGTCACCGACACGGCGTATCCATTCATCATAGCCTGCGACGCTATCGCCAGAACTCCAGCGAGCGGAGCCGGAATTGACTTCTTCTGACCGTTTGGAAGGAGCAAAACAGCCTCACCCTCACCGGCTAGCTTCTGCAATGCCGCGGCAATGGGAATCACGGCCCTCGCGTCATCGGCTGTGGGTAGAAAAGTTGGAGCACTAGACATAAGGGTTACCTCAACAAGCACACGTTATTCTACAACAGTACCACAAATTCGACCAAAACGACACAATCGACCAAAACACCAAGCCTTACCGTGCTCCCCGCGCAACAGCAGCGCTAAAGGCCCTGCTGATTGCAGTCGTAAGCGTTCCTTGAGTGTTACCTAGAATAAAAAATAAATTGAGACCGATAAACCAGACGAAAAGCATCAACACTACTCTGCCACGGAACCATCTGCTAACGCAAAGAAGAAAGACCAAAGGTGAGCAATAAAAGCAGAGAGAAGCCAAATGCCATCCGATGTCGCGGATGAAGGTCGCCAGGGGCGGACAGGCTGACACAAGAAACAGAAATCCAGCGAGCAAAAACTGAGAAGTAATTGGATAAAACCAAACCAAACTAGCGAACCCAACAGGTGGTTCGTCTAAAAACTGGCCGGCACGTCGAAAGAACGCTCTAATCCAATTTCTCATCACGTTTTCCCTGCTTGATATCAAGGGTTGACCAATCCGAGATTCTTGGGCTATTAATCCGCCCTTCTAAAAATCAATCTCAAAATGAGGGAAGAAGTTATTACCGAGGTATTCAAAACCACAAATGTTGTGCACAAGCTCAGTTGGAATTTCGAAGAACGTCAGCTCCTTCCGCAGTGCCGCTGCCATTTCATTGAAACCAGCAGGCGGGTTGCCAGTGACGACGATTTCTTCATCGTCTTCCTGTGAATCGTAAACGACACTCCAGACTTGTTCGCCATTTATCCAGCCAGCTGCCGTACTGACCATAACATGCTCTTCTACCTCGCAAGCGACTAGGCGGCTTCCAGCTGAAAGTTGTTTGAGAACTTTCGGTGAAAGTAAGTCCTGCGGCTCACCATAGTTAGTAATGACGAACCAGCCTGATTCGAAAACACAGCCATTAATTGTGTCCGCTCCGTACAATGCATGCAGGTCGGTTCCACTGGTCATTTCGTTGATATTCAGCGACTTTAACAATGCAGAGTCAGGTTTATCTTTTACCGCAACGTATGAAAGTGCAGCTCCCATTTGCATTTCCTCCAGCACGTCTAAAGAACGCTCTAACCGACTTTCTCCTCGACAATCGACTCTACTTTCTCGGTATAGAAGCCAACGCGTTCTTTGAGTTCAGCCACTGCTGCGTGGGGCGTCTCAAAGGAGAAGGCAGCGTTTGCTGAGTTCGCATCGCCACTCTTGAGATTGAAGTAAGAGACATCGCCTTTGTACGGACAATAGCTGGTCTTTTCGCTACGCTCAAGCAATTCCATCTTTACGTCTTTGCGAGGGATGACAAAGCGCTCAGGGCTACTAGGCTGCTTGAGAATGACCGCCTCTGTAGTATCAGCAACAACTACGCCGCCAAACTTAACGACGACCCGCGACGGGGTGTGCTCAATGGTAATTGGGTGGGATGGCCCAGGTATCAACACCGTCTTGTCGCTCATTTACTACTCCTTACTACTACTACTATGCATAACGTTGCTAGCAATATCTTCCAATGCAGAAAGCAGCTTGTCATTCTGCTCTTCTGTACCGACTGTAATTCTAACCTTATCAGCCAAACGGGGTAGATTCCACCAACGAACTAAAATAGATCGACTTTTCAACTCTTTGTAGATACTCTCAGCGTTCGCCCCCGCAGGTACTTGAGCCAAGAGGAAATTGGAATGAGACTGAGGCATAGAAAAACCCAGAGCACTTAGTGCCAAATATAATCGCTCTCGCTCAGAGCAGACCTTCTCCCAGGTCGAACGAGCGTATTCTTGATCTGCTAGTGCCGCTGTGGCTGCGGCAATCGAAACCACATCACACGGATACGAATCGCGCACCTTAACCAACTCTTTCAGCAACGACGGCTGGGCAATGGCATAACCGAAGCGCAAACCAGCCAGAGAATAGCCCTTAGACATGCTGCGCAGTATCACTACATTGTTATACTTATGCACCAATGGCAGTGCCGAGTCTTTAGCAAAATTGACATAGGCCTCGTCAATCAAAACAACACCACGAAAATTCTTCACGACACTCTCAATGTTCTCCAGGGGCTCAAGATGACCCGATGGTGCATTAGGATTGACAATCAACAGAAGTGCGGCATCAGTTGATTCGATATTGGCAGGAAGCTTCCATTCAGTGCCTTCAATATCGTAAGACAAGACCAGTGGGCGAGCGGCTTGAATCTTTGTCAACACGGGATAGAGAGAATAAGATGGCTCCAAAAAGGCGACGGCGTCACCTTCACCAGCGCAGGTGCGAATGATGACATTGAGCAAGTCATCACCGCCATTAAAAGTCAAAATCCAATCAGCGGGAACACCGTGCAATCTCGCAGCTTCTTCACGAAAAGCGCGCGCTGTCGGATCCGGATAGCGGCGCACTTGCTCGGCGCCAGAAGTAGCAATAGCGGCAATAGCAGCCAATGCCTTTGGTGAAGGAGGATAGGGATTCTCATTGGTATTAAGCTTGATTGTAGTGGTATCACTCGGCTGCTCACCGGGTGCATAGCCTTCAGTTTGCGCTATGTCATCTCGCACTAGATTCGTCATAGTCTTGCCCTCGCAGCCGCAGCGTGAGCCGTTAGGCCTTCCAGATCAGCGAAACCAGCAGTGAGTTTAGACAGTTCACTGGCGGTGTCAGTAAGATGCAGCCAACTTTGGCCACGCAAGAAAGTGAATGGATTCAAGCCGCCAGCAAAGCGCGCCGCACGATTGGTTGGCAGGGTGTGATTAGGCCCGGCAGCATAATCTCCAAAGGGCACAGTAGCGTTGTAACCCATGAAGAGAGCGCCGTAGTTCTTCAGCTGTGACTTAATGGCAGCCGGATCTTTAACTTGCAACTGCAAATGCTCCGGAGCGATATTGTTAGCAGCAGCAATACAAGCCTCCAGAGAATCAAGAACGACAATAGCGCTCGATGCCAAGGCAATATCAATATAATCCGGCAAGCTAAGCACACTGATTTTCTCGACTAAGATCTCTGCCACAGATCTTGCTAGGGCCTCGTTGTCGGTGAGTAAATAGGACCGGGCATTAGGATCATGCTCCGCTTGCGAAAGCAAATCAAGTGCGAGCCATTCAGCCTTGGCGCCCGAATCGGCAACAATTGCTACCTCACTTGGCCCTGCCAGCATATCGATACCAACTTTCCCATACACTTGGCGCTTGGCTTCAGTGACGTAAGCATTACCAGGGCCGACAATCATGTCGACTGACTTTATCGATTCAGTGCCGTAAGCAACGGCAGCGACAGCTTGAGCACCGCCGACTTCGTGAAACTCAGTCACACCGGCAAGTGATCCTGCGTACAAAATTTCGTCTTTCAAGCAGGGAGAGACTATGCAAATGTCTTTCACACCTGCCACCTGGGCCGTTACTGCAGTCATTAAGGCTGTTGATGGCAGTGGATAGCGACCAGCAGGAATATAACAAGCCACTCGCGCCACCGGCTTAAAATCGAAGCCAGCTGTGTACTCGCCGCAGTCGACTGCTACAGGCTTGGCCACCGCCACAACGGCCTCGGCAAAGCGACGGATACGGCGAGCCGCCTCATCCAAAATGTCTTTTGTTGCTTGCGGCAATCTTGCCGCCAAAGCTGCCTTAGCCGCGTCATCGAGAATCACCGTATTCGGTGCCGGGTCGTTAAAACGTTGAGCCAGAGTAGCAAGACCTTTGTCTCCACTAGTGCGAACTAGCGCAATAATCTCGCGCACAGAATTTTCCAACTTGAGTTCTTCGGCAAGGTCAGCAACAGCGGCATCCTCTAAAGACTGCTCAAGGCTGTTACCCGGAACCGGCGAAGGCAGCGGATCGCTGCACGACGCCCCGCAAAGAGAGCTGGCTTGCGCGGCGGCCCACTGTCGAGCTTGCTCGCCAACGAGAAGAGGAATTATTTCAGCCGTTTTACTATCTTTCATTATCGCTCTCTAGCTGTTTTTGCTCACTTGCACTTTGCGCTACTTAGAATTATCTTCGTCTACCAGCCAACTCTGATTCTATTTCTTTCCACTCAATACCTTCATCTACAGCTAGAACGCTGGCAAAATAGAGAAGATCGGCAATCTCCCAGCGCAAATTGTCTTTAGAGGAATGTGATACCACTTCATAGGCTTCCTCCATAATTTTCTTAAGAAGCAAGCGACGATCGGCAAACAAGGTCTGGGTATAAGACTTCGATGGCGGCTCAGCTTTTCTCGATTGCAAAGTCTCGAAAAGCTCATTCATTGAGAACTTGCGGTCGGCTGAAGCGGCACCGAAACAACTATATGTATCGTTGTGGCAAGCTGCCCGGTTCTGCACAACAGTGAAAAGCAAACAGTCACGATCACAGTCAACTC
>LNEX01000281.1 GCA_001464165.1 bacterium Ga0077546 | reverse complement strand
TGGTTGGCGGGCTAGAGTGTGTGGTAGTTATCGATGGCCGCTACGCTGCTGATCTGCGCTTCCGTGATGCACCACGCAGCGAGAGCAGCACTTTTGTACGCCACCTAGAGCCAGAGCATTCTTTTAGTCGTGTTCTGATTTTGTCTGGTGATCGCGAGTCTGAAGTGCGTTACTTGGCTGAGCAGGTTGGTATCACTGAGATATTCGCGGAGAAACGCCCTGAAGAAAAGCTGGCCATTGTGCAAAGAGAAACAGCAGTGGCAAAGACACTTTATGTCGGTGATGGTATCAATGATGCACCGGCGATGTTAGCAGCCACGGTTGGAATGGCTATTGGTCAGAATAGCGACGTCACGGCCGAAGCCGCTGGTGTAGTGATTATGGATAACTCGCTTGAAAAAGTAGACGAGTTCATGCACATTAGCAGGCGCATGCGCACCATTGCTCTCCAGAGCGCAATTGGCGGCATGACCCTCAGCGCCGTTGGTATGGGCTTTGCCGCTACTGGTCATCTGAATCCAGTTAACGGTGCCATCATCCAGGAAGTGATTGATATTCTGGCTGTGCTAAATGCTCTTCGAGCGGCCTTACCGCCTAAGATATTGCATGACCTGTAAACTAGCTTAGAGAGTTAGAATTTTTTTGATTTTAGAAACGCACTTTAAAGCATAGTCCTGCTCGCCCTTTTGCCCCGCATTTGCGTGGATTTAAGGACATTTCTACTGGCTGGCCGTTCAAATTGAGATCAAAGGAGATTAATTTGTCGAGGCGCAAGCGCAAGTCTAAACCAGGGTGTGGCGCTGGTGTATCTACATTGAACGAGAACTTTGAATTGCGGCCGATTATTTCGTCTTCTTTCGTCATTGGATAGGGCTTAAGCATAAACTGGTCGCCGAAGCCCAGTGGACCTATTGCGTCAATTTTAGGCATTGAGCAGTTTGTCGGTTCTAAAGTCAGCGAGTCAATATTTTGTGAATTTGCCGGGCAGCGACCAATCTTCAGAGGCGCAGCAAATTCTGGCTGAAGATTGGGTAGTTCGACGGGAGATGGGGCGGAGCTGTCAGAAGAGTCCATTTATTACCTTGGTAGGGACTAAAGGCATACTCAGTATCGTGGTCATGGAGCATAAGACCGACTGAGTTACAAGGCTTCCTGAACTGTATGGTTTCCTGACCATGATTTCTTACGGGGGTTACTAATTTCTCTTATAAAAGTTTCTGGGGCAAGGGGGAAATCACCATTTAAGGTTCTAGTTTGTAGCCAACTCTGTGTACAGTCTTAATTATTGATTCTGTGCCCGGTGTATCAATCTTGGCCCTCAACTTAGTAATGTGAACCCGCACAGTGTCTGGAGAGGCATCGCTTTCTTTCGACCAGACTTGATCTAACAGTTCGTTCTGGCTGAATGTGCGCCGCGGATTGCGCATGAAAAAGTTGAGTAAGGCATATTCTTGCGGCATAAGTTGTAAGGGTATTCCCCCCTTACTGACTGTGTGATTAGCTGCATCAAGGCTGAGGTCAGCAATTTCGAGGCGAACGGCAACATTGGTTCTTGACCGCCTGGCTATGGCTCTTAAGCGAGCCCCTAGTTCTCGCATGTGAAAGGGTTTGGTTAAGTAATCATCGGCTCCCAAATCAAGGCCACGTTCTTTATCAGCCAGAGTATCTTGACCAGTAAGGAATAATATTGGCGCGCTGCCACCATGTTTACGGTAGGCCTGACAGACATCAAATCCTGACATTCCTGGCAAGCCAACGTCAAGGATGAGCCCGTCATACTGCTCTTGTTCAAGCCGCTTTAATGCCACCGGACCGCTGGTGACGTGATCTAGCTCATAACCTTCGGCACTGAGAAAGTCTACAACAAGGTCAGCGAGTTTCTGGTCGTCTTCGGCAAAAAGAATTTTGATCATTGATGGCTCACACTGACTAATCTTGGCTCACTTTGACTAATTTCCAATGGCAGTATTCTATCTTTCCTTTCTACCCTGGGCTAGAGGTAAGATAGACTTGGCTTTGATAAATGGAATTTCTTGGAATCTCAGTAATCTCATAAAGTTGCTTGTTAGTATTGGCGGATGCATTGAAGCTTTCAGTCGCTCAAAAAGGCTTAATAATGGCTGCTGTGCCTCTTCTGTTGGGGCTCATTTACTTGGCTGTGCTCAGCGCTCTCTTGGAGAATGCACAGGTCGTGGCCGAGCGCGAATATCGCTCAAGAGCAATTGTGGCAGAAGCTAATCAAGCCCAGCGTGATTTATTCGACGCTGGAAGCGCCATTATTGCCTGGAATTACATGAGAAATGATGCACTGCTAAAGCGACTAGATGACTCGATAGCCGTTATTCCTGAGCGTGCTGCTAAGTTAAAAGCTTTGCTCAAAGACGACCCTACTCGCATTGAACGTCTTAAGTCTGTAGAGACACAGGCGCAAAGTGTAGTCTCTGTGCTCAACTGGCATAAGAAACGAATCGAAGAGACGCCGCAGGATGTCTATCACTTTGAGTTTGGTAAATTTAGAAGCCAGATTGAAGGCTCCTTTAAGACCTATGTTGATGAACTACATCGCTTAACTATTGAAGAAAGGCAAATTCAAGAGCGTTTGCCTACCAGCGAAGAGGCGCGAAAGCAAGAATTTAGGCTGTACATACTAGCTGGAGCGCTTTTGAATCTGTTGCTCTCGCTTGGTGTGGTTGTTTACTTTAGTCGTGACATTGCCGCTAGGCTAAATATCTTGAGCCGAAATGCCGAACTCTTCGTTGAGCACAAACCGCTCTTGCCACCAATTGAAGGCAACGACGAAGTGGCAGAGCTTGACGCTGCCTTTAGAAAAATGGCAGACGATGTTAGTAAAGCAGAAGAGATGAAGCAGGCTTTTGTGGCGATGGTCAGCCACGAGTTGCGCAGCCCTCTTTCTGCCATACAAGGAGCGATAGAACTTGTTGAGAGGGGCTTGTATGGAGAAATCTCAGACAAAGGAAAGAAGCGGTTAAGCCATGCACAAATTGAGTGTGATCGTCTACTTAGTCTAGTCAATGAGCTGCTCGATATTGAAAAAATGGAAGCAGGAATGATGGAATTGAATAGGGCAGCCACTGACCTAGCAGAGCTTGCCTTGCAGTCTATTGCCGTTGTGAAAACACTTGCTGATGCCAATTCTATTAAAATTGAAGTCTTTGGCGATCATGCTGTTGCCTTTATAGACAAAGAGCGAATTATGCAGGTGTTTATTAACCTGCTTTCGAATGCTATCAAATATTCGCCGCATGGTGCCACCATAACAGTGAGTATCGCTATGAAGAAAGATAGTGCGCACATTAAGATCGAAGACCAAGGAAAAGGTATTCCGCGCCACATGTTAGACTCTGTTTTCGACCGCTTTCAACAAGCTCACGGTGGCGGTGCAGGAACCAGTGGCCTCGGACTTGCTATTTGCAAAGCTATTGTTGAGGCCCATGACGGAGAGATTGGTGTGGTAAGCGAAGTGGGCAGTGGGAGCATCTTCTGGCTCCACCTGCCCACTTCTAACCCCGCGATTTAAACTCTTAGACTTCCCGTATTATTTAAGTTGTTAGGCTTCTACCAACCAGCTAGCTTGTGGATTTTTTCCACCGACATCAGCTACTGTGTCAACCCAGTGGGCGCCTGTCCCATCATGGACGTCCATCAGTATCTTTTCGCCGATGACATTGTGTACCTTGATGCCTTTAGCCTCGATGGCTGGAACCTGCTTCTTCAGGAACTGCTCTACTCTTGCTTTCTGGCCGTCTCGGTCAGGATTTAGTCGATCTTGCTGCAGCATATCTGCCACTAGGTGACCGACGAAATATTTAGGTGTATCGTGGCCGTTGTCCCATTTCACTGGGTCGAATCCTGGGGGCGTGGGGGCGAACTCGGGTGCCCTGGTTTGTGAAGCATCTCCTTTGCCAAGCACTGTCCACTGTACTTCAGGGTTGCTGCCACCGATGTTTTTTACAACGTCTATCCAGAGAGGGCCTGAGCCATCGCCAGCGTCGAGCAATACTTTTTCGTCCTTAATGGCGAGAACCTTTCCACCGCGAGCTTCCATGTTTGGCACTTGAGTCTTGAGGAAGTTTTCGGCAAATTTCTTCTGTCCGGCTTCATCAGGAATAGCTAGAAGCTGATCGAATGAGCGGGCCAGCTCCCTTCCAACTGCATATTTGATTGTGTCGTGACCATTTTCCCATTTTGTTTGATCGAACCCAGGTGGGCAGGGTGGCAGTGGTCTGGTGTCGGACGTTGGTGACGGCGAATCATAGCGATCGCGGGGCAAAATGTCTTGGCCTGCCGTTGGCGAATTGTGGCGGTCGTATGGCATAGTGCGATTTAGTTCTTCAGGTCTTCTTTGATTGAGCAGACTAATTAGCTGTACTTCTGAATTGCCTCGGCGATCTCTAACTGTGTCAATTACTAGGGCACTGCCGCCGATACCAAGATCAATGGTGATGCGTTCTCCGTTCATCGAGTTGCGATGGCCGTCGTGAGCGAGCCTGTGCCCATCATGAGAGTCGCGGGAATTGCGGTGCGAGCGGTGGTCAGATGTATTGCTGACGCTGACAAAGAGGGGTGTTATTTCTAGGCTGTCCAGCATGTTTTGAGCCATTCTGTCGGGGGTGCGGCTTCTACTTTGGCTGCGAAAGAAGTCGGTGGCATCGTTGCTTGCTTGTTGTGTCCAGCTAGTAAATCTATCTTGGCCGGCGTCTTGATAGTTTGTGCGATCTTGAGTGTTTGAGCGATCCTGTAGGTCTCTGATGTTCATATTCATTTTGTTGGGCCTCTTCTGAGTGCGGGGTTATTAACTCAGTGGTAGCAGTGATAAAACAGTGGTAAAACAGGAGCGGCTCTGGTCTGGGGTGGAGAATTGCAACCGCTGCTCTGTGATTTCAATATAGGGCCGGGTATGCTTTAAGTTGTTACCAACTTGCTAACAAGGTCGAATTTAGTGAATTCGGAAATTTACGTGGCGCCGAGGCCTGACCTGCAAGACAATTGGCAGATGGCGAAGCGGCGCACTGCTGCCCTTGTTGTTGACTGGGCTATCAGTAGCGGCATTGTTAGCATTCCTATTTTGTTCAATCTCGGCACTCTGCCCGAGTTTTCTGCCAGCTTCGGATTTATGCAACGTCTTGGTCATGCATTGGCAAAGGATCACGTCGTGCTCGTTTCGCTAGTGTTGCTTCTCACTCCAATTCCCATCATATATCTGCGCCTTTGCTTTAGAGTCTTTATGCATTCCCAGACACCTGGTGAGATGCTGATGGGTCTAGTGATTGACTTTAGGAGAAAGCGAATCAATCGTTGGATGAACGAGATAGATTACGGTTGTGTTCAGTATTTCTATGTTTTGTGCTCCTGTGTGCTCGGTACGATTGCTTTCTTTGTGGCCACAACGGTTCTGTTCGGCTTCTTTGGACAGCTAATCTACTCTCTAGGAATTCAGTTTGGAATCGTTTTATGCTATTTGCTTTGGGGGGCGTGCATTCTGCACTCACTGTTACTGTGTCATTTCACTAGTTCAAAGCAAACATTCGCTGTCAATGCCGAACATTTGCTAGGGTTAGAGGTAGACTTTCTGAAGCGTGGGAATCAAGGCTCATGAGGAAGTGCGATGCATTTGAAGCCATCTGAAGAGTTAGAGGCTGCCCGAGTAAAGCAGAAGTTCGGCAAGGGTTCGGAGCTGACAAAGGTCTTTGAAGAATGGGATGAGTCGGTTCGAGTTTTTCTCTTCGCACATTCAAATTTGGCAGTGGGCGAAATTCCGATTGTGGCTTGCTATCGGTCAGAAGCTAGTTGGGTTTTGCTTACAACCAAGCGGATAATCTGGACCGATCCGGATGATAGTAAGTGCGAGCTCAAGCTGGAAGAGATCGAAGATATTGGTTTGTCCAGTGACCCTGAAAGAAGCCCGTCGTTGTTCCTGTTTGATTCTTCTGGTGGTCGGTACGAGGTCTACCTTGAGCCTGGAAGAACACAAGTGGCAATGAGGCATGCAATCTGGCAGCTTCTCAGTGGTTGGCTTAAATCTTCTGGGCGGCCTGGGCGGACTCGTGCAGGGTTTATGCAGGCTGACCCCCCGACCACCGGTTCAGATGCCTATAAAGCTTTGCGGTTAGAAAAATCTCTCTTGAAGCAATCTCAAGTCTATTCCACTAAATTGTTTCGGTCTCTGACTGTTGACTTGCAACATTTCCTGCTCGCTGAAGCCTAATTGCAGCCTGAAGAGCTGCCAGTGTTTGCTTTTGTTGAAGATTCAGAAACATGGTTTTTCGCGACATCAAGACGTGTATTCTGGTCTAGGCCGTCTTTCAAGCATCAATTGCGATATGGACAGATCCGCGAAATGGGAATGTCTGAACTAGATAAGGTTATGCGGCAGTATGAGGCATCGGGAGATTGGGACGCCTGGAAAGATGAGATTGCCATGCTCAGATCCAGTTCGCAGTGGTTCTATTTTGTTGATGATAGCGGCCTTCAGCGGGATGTTCTGCTGCCGCCAGGTGGGCCGTTGTATGCCATCTGGAGCGCGATGAGATTTGTGGTGCAATTGGAGCGGATTCACCCTCGCCAGGCATAGCGTGAAATTGCCTCAGGCCTTCCTTGTTTTCATTAATAGAAGACTGCAAGAAGCTAAGAACCCGATAAATGCGACCCACGACAGAAGTGATAGTAGAGTTGCTAGTTTGTCTCCGAACAAGAAGCAGCATGCAACCGCTATAGCAGGGAGCCAGATATAGCCTTTATGTTGAACTAATTTCGCTTGCAGAGTGGTCCAAGCTCGTGCACCATACTTTATATCTAAATTCATGGCGGTAAAGCTAAGCCACATTAACAATGTGGCTGTTGCGATCAGGGTTGGGGTCCAGGGGCTGAAAATTAACTGTAGATTGATGAGCATCGAGTGGCTTTCGGGTTGACAGCAAGCATATTTCAATACTCCACTGCGCATGGCGCTCAGCCACATTGTTGTGAGCAGCAGGTAGATATTTATACTCAGCCACACAGCGTATTTTCTAAATAGGTAGATCCACTTCATGTAGCTATCTTATCAAAAACGGCGCTGCTTCGAATTCCGTCTACTTACCCAGGCTTTTACTTAGAATCACACTGCGATAGCAAGCTTTATCCCATTGGTGATGCTCAATTAGTTTGTAACCGCGGCTCGTATAGTAATCGATTAAATCAGTGGCACCTTCGGCGGTATCACAGGCAAGCTCGTCTTTGCTGTCAGCACGAGCAAGAGATTCCACGAACTCCACAAGCTTACTGCCGAGACCTAGCTTTTGCATTTCTGGTAGTACTGCAAATTGCCCAAAATGGCCGACTGCGCTCTTCTTGTAATAATCGGGTTCGTCAGGCGCATCTCTTGCGGTTGTGTAATAGGTGATGGTACCGATTATTTGGTCGTTTCCCTTCTGTCTAACAATGTATCCCTTGCCTGCGCTCAGCCGACTCTCTGTGACTGCGGTAGTTTGCGTGGCGGCTACATAGTTGAAGCCGCGTGCGGCAAGAGTGGCGTAGGCTCGATGAAGCAAATGCGTGATCTGCTCAAGTGAGTCGGTGGCGTGATCATACAAATCAATTTCAATGGCGCTAGTGTTCAGCATTTCTGTATCCAGAGACTTCTTGGCTTAAGCCTTAGTATTCAGCATTTTTGATTATTGCATATGCTGCTACTTCTCAGTTGTTGGTTTCCAAAGGGAAGATTTTTTCGAAAAAATCTTCCCTTTTTGGCGGCGCATTGGCATCAAAACCTGACCGACCTGCTCCCCAAAAGTTGAACCGTTGCCTCAACTGGAATCTGACTTTTGCCAATCAGCAGAGGTCAATTGAATGAGGCTAAAAGTTGAGTATATCTACTGCTGATTCGTTGCCGTCGAGCAGAACCTCGGCAAGTGACGACTGCTTTAAACCGGTTGGTAATACAAGTCTGTTGTCTATGTTTATGCGTGAGATTGAAAGGGTTTCGAGCATTTGATGCCCGCCACCATCTGGGTCTGTGTAGTACATTTCTATTGGAATAGTATCAAGATTCGGCAAACCATAGATCTTAGTCATGAGCCTGCCAGCGGCTGAGAAAGGGCAATCGGCGAGGGCAAGCAAGTGCACCGATTGCGCGGCTTGGCGCCGCTCAATCATGCTTGCCGCAACATGTGAAGCGTATTGCGCTTGCTTCTTAGTATCGATGCCGTAGTAATTGGTTTTGACTTTTAGGTAGTTAGTCTGTCCAATCTTAGCTACCGGAACATCGGTCATTACCATACCTTTTCCAATTGCCAGGTGCCGCAACATTTGCCCTTCGAAATTTGCTAGTGGAACTTGGCAGCAGCGTTTGCTGGCAATATTCATTACGAAGACAGTCTTTCCTGGGGGCAGGCACAAGGCTATTATTCGTTGATTGGGCATCTCAATGCGCATTCCGGTGCGCGCCATACTTACTTTATATAAGCCAAGGTGTTTGCGGTTCTGAGTTAGTGACCAGCCCAGTTCATGGCTCGCTTGGGCGGCAGAGTTAGTATTGCAATCAAGGAATAGCAACGAAAATAGCAGCGAAAACAACAACGAAAATAGCAAAGAAAATAGCAGCGGCGTCACTAGTTTTTGTTTGTAAGTAGGATGCATTTTTTCAATCAACAATCATCAATCTGCAATCTTCTAAATGTATTGAGCTTATCCTATCGCTTTTTCAAGTTGCTTATTCATGGTTGCTTAACAATTAGTCGAATTGCCTTGCAATCAATTTTTTATACCCGCATAATGCCGGCATGTTAAATCGTTCCACCAGAAACATGCAGATGTCCATGCCCCACGCGGGCAGGGATTTGTTGCATTACGATTTTGATCGAATAATTCGAGACTAAACATCCGTAATTAAGTTAGCAACTCCCTTTCCCGCAGCCGCGAGAGAGGGAGTTTTTCTTTGGAGAGAAATACAATGACCACTAGCAATCAA
>LNEX01000280.1 GCA_001464165.1 bacterium Ga0077546 | reverse complement strand
GAATCTTCGCTAACCACTAGAGACTTAAGTAGTTCGTCTTTGGATAGAGACCCTGAGGCGAAGGCTTTTACATCTCCGACCGTTACTCCGACTTGCTTAAAAGAGCTAAGAGAAGTTGAATTGTAGAAATAGACAATAACACGCGGAACTTCGCCAGGAGCGAGGTCCATTAATGTTTTGGCGATCAAAAGTGCTTCAATCTTGCAGTCGTTGTGGTTTGCCTTCGGATTTTTATAAGTAGCAACTTCGATCCCATCTTGCCCTACCCGAGCATTAAGGCGAATAGTGGGAGCCAGAATTTTAGCTCTTTCAAGAGCATCAACAGCTTCGCTATCAGTCGGAAGCGAAAAGGCGGGCAGACCAACAAGAGCGCCGCATGTCAAACATTACTCCACAAAATAGGATAAACCTATTATAGAGGAAGGTCTTGACTAATGCCTGGTGTAAGCCAAGACAAAAGCGACTATTCGAGACAAAAGCCCAGGCTGCGACCCAACTTGAACCAAAAAGTATCTTTTATTCGGTCAACTCGAGCCTGAGTCTTAAATAGGAGATCTCGACTTTGCTCGTGAGTAGCTTGTTCAGTTTCTAGTGCTTCTTGCACTTGGTTAAGCTGACTCTTTAGTTCGCCCACTAAAAGTGCCTTGCTGAATAGCTCAGGCATGTACTTTAGCTGATCAGCATTAGCAGCAAGTTCAAGATCACGGGTGCGAATATCAAATTCGCGATCTTTGACGAGCTTACGAAGTTGCACCAGCTCTTTGCGCTGAATATCAACCATCTGCTGCAGTCTTGAATCTGCTTCATAGTCATCTTCTTCAATTATGCTTCTCAGCATCATTGGTGACGACTTGAAAATCTCAGTATCACCTACTAACAGGTCTGCTTGAGCTGGTGAAAAATCAAAGAGGTCAATACCGGCTGTAGCTGGCGCACTAGGGACTACGGTGCTAACTATTTGAGTTTCTTGCTGAAGTGGAAATTCAATTAGATTTGACGGCTCAGCGTCACAAACTTTTTCAATTTCGTCGCCGAATATTTTATTCAGTAGTTTCTCAAGATGTTGAACATCTGTACTGATCTTTAGAGATTCGCTAGGCAGCACGTCTGCTTCAGAAGGAGACTTAGAAGTGGAGAAGCTTTGCATTTATACCTACTTAACTTGACAACCGCAGATGGTGACCATTGCGCTTAAATGTTATCTCAGCTTCCCAAAATTGTACACAGTTAATCTTGCGAATTAACATAGCTACTTTTATAGCAACGCCATACCTAATTGACGCAAACTGTAGTCTGATTCTATATATCAAGCTTGCTAGTCGTTACTTGGCAAGCGTGCCACTGAGAACAGTAATTGCTTTCTTGGGCTGAAAATATTTGTTCATAGCCGCATCAACTTTTTCTTTGGTCAAGCCAATGTAGTGACTTGAAATGTTGTCAAGCTCAGTGGTGCCCAATCCAAGAAACTCAAATTCAGTTAGCACTCGAGCTATGCCCAAAGAAGAAGAAAGACCAACCTTAAATGAACCAAGGGCGCGGCCACTTTCTTTAGCCAAATCGTCTTTACTGATGCCTTTTGCCATATAGTCTGCCAAAGTCTCATCAACAAGCTGCAGGGCACGCTCGACGTTCTTAGGATTGGCTGATAGAGAAACAGACCAAGGTGCGCCACCAAAAGCAGTATCAGCAAAAGTAGAATAAATTCCGTAGGTCAGTCCAGCCTTGTCGCGGACAACTTGACCAAGCCTTGAAGTTATCGTGTCTTGACCCAGCGCTGCGTTGGCAATGCGAGCAGCATAGAAATCGTCTGCAGAACGTTTAACTGTACATGGATGAGCCATGACAATATCAACGCTGGCCTTCTCTGGTAGTTCAATTTCAATTCGTTGGGCCTTCGCTGGCAACGGACAAGCAGGCAGAATAATGGCCGAGGGCTCTTCCCCCTTCCAGTCACTGAACTGCTTCTCGATCAAATTAAGAGCTTTGTCCAGGTCAATATCGCCAACGATGGTCAAAATTGTTGCTTTGGGACTGAACAGTTTTTTGTGAGTGGCATGAAGACTTTCAGTTTGAACCGCTTCTAGCTCTTTGAGCTGATCATCGAAATCTTTATCGTAGAAAAGATGTTCTTTGGAATAAAGCGCTTGCCTGAGCTTGTTCCAAGCCATAGAACGAGTATTCATCTTTGATTCTACGACTCGGGCACGCCACTCAATCTTTGTCTTATCTAGCTCCTCTTGATCGAGGAGAGGATGGCGCATCACATCGCTCAAAAGTTCAAGATAGTGAGGCAGATCTGACACCACTAAATGGGTGCCCAGTCCAACTCGATAGTTATCGACAAAGAACTCAAGCGCGCCAGGAATACCCATCTCTTCAAGATTTTCGGCAATCTTCAGTTTGTCATACGACTGCGACCCACGGGGCAAGAGATCCCCGATAATCTCAGACAGAGAACCAGGCTGCTCCTGACTGAAGTATCGACCAGCTTTGATATTAACTGCTAGGCCTACTGACTCTGTACCGGGATTGCGCATTAGTATTACAGTCATGCCATTAGCTAGCACCACTTTCTTTACTTGCTCACTATAGTTGCTAGGCGGCTGCGGCTTGAACTCAACAGTTACGGGGATAGATTTAACGTCGAGAAACTCTTTCACTTCTGCAGCGCTGTACAGAGGTGTTGAAGTCTTGGCACCGCCTGCAGTTTCAGTCGACTCTCGCTCAGAATCTAAATCAGAAGATAACTCAGGGTCATTCTCAATGTCAGTATCTTCTTCATCTCTGGGAAGAAAATAACCAATAGTGCGGTTGCTTCTGACAAAGTAGGTCTTGGCAGTGCGCATGATGTCTTCTTTGGTAACGGCATCAAAACGATCATCGTAGTTCATTAGCCAGTGCCAGTCAGCCTTAGATTCAGCTTCACCGAGCATAAAAGCCAGGCTAGAAGGATCGGCCTTGGCCAAGATAGTGCCTTTTAGATTTGAACTCTTGATTCGGCTCAAATCAATATCGCTGACCGGTTCGCGAGCCAACCTGTCAAGCTCATCTAGGAGTTCAAACTCGACCTTTACGGGATCAACCCCAGGATTAACAGTTGCACCAACAATCATCAGACCAGGGTCTTTTAAATCGTCATGGCGAGCAAATACTTCTGCCGCCATCGATGTATCAATCAAACGTTTGTACAGCCTTGAGCTACGCTCAAATGAGCTACCGAGCAAGTGGCGAATCGCAGCTAACGGGTAGTTGTCATCGTGAGTTGCCTCAGGCACATGGAAGCCAATCCATACACGGGGCATGTCTCCGGCTCGAGTTACTTCAAAGCGACGCTCGCCTTCTTGTGGTGGCTCTGTAGTGTAGACCTCAGGAATGGCATGAGGAGCAGTAGGAATGCTGCCAAAATGCTTATTAATTAGCTCTAGAGCATGGTCTGTGCTGAAATCACCAAGAGCGATAACGGTGGCGTTGTTTGGCCAATAGAAAGTATTATAGAAATCACGCAAGCGCGACATTGGCACACTTTCAACATCTGAGCGCCATCCAATAGTGGGGTGGTGATAGGGATGCTCCCTGAAAGCAATGGCATATAACTCTTTTTCTAAGGCTTCTTCAGGATGATTCTCGCCCCGCTCTAGTTCGTTTCGAACCACCGACATCTCGGAATCGTGATCTTCTTGTCTTAGTCTTAAATTACGCATGCGGTCAGCTTCAAGCTCAACACACATTTCCAGAAAATCATTCGGCACCACTTCATAGTAGCTTGTGCGATCGAACCATGTGGTGGCATTCCAGTACGCCCCAATTTGGGTCAGCAAGTCGTCAATGCCATTGCCTTTTTCGGCATTGTGACTTTCTGTTCCTTTAAATAGCATGTGCTCTAAAAAGTGAGTTGAACCAGTGTTGCCAACAGCTTCGTTACGTGACCCAACTCGATAAACAACAAGAAGGGTAGCTACTGGGGCACTGTGATTTTCGGCAATCAAAACTCTTAGACCGTTTTCAAGCTTAAATTCACTCACTCCCTTGACTTCGGACACCTTTTGCGGGTTTGGTGAGCCTTCTGCTTTCTTGACGGTGTTTACCATTGCTGAGGTCCTTATATGTAACTCGATAAAGATACAGCATAAAATTGTAAGATGGTCTCAATGAAGGAAACCATCGTGATCTTTACAGAAAAGCAAATAGTCCTTGTGGCGGCCTTTTGGCTCAGCAGCCAGGCGGTCATGGCTCAGCCTAGCCAATCTAATATTCAAACCAGTAATCAGGCTGGTGTAAGCAAAAGCCCCAAGTTTGATGGAGTGAAATGGGCCAGAGCCACAAAGACTGGTTCCAATGCTTTTGTAAACTCTGATTTTGGCTTGGCCGAGCGCAGCTTTAAAGAGGCCTTAGAAGAAGTCAAGCTAGCGCCAGCTAATGATATAAGAATCGCTGAGAGTTTTAATAACCTTGGTGTCCTCTACAAAATTAGAGAAGCAGCTTTGGGCAGCTCAGATAAAGATGTTATTGCCGGGCAAAGCAAACTAGCTCAGTTTTACCTAACAGTTGGCAAACGAGATAAAGCTCTAGCTCTTATCAATAAAATCGCCGACTACGGTGATTACGAATCAAAGCAGCTAATTGAAGTTTCTGCAGCTTTTAAGAAACTGAGCCTCTATTACCATAATCATCGCAAGCTAGAAGACTCTGAAATTTCAGTTAAGCAAGCAGAAGAGAAAACCCTAGCTGAGATGAAAGCTCAAGCTGTAGAAACTGCAGTAATGCTGGATGCTGTAGGCAATGCCATCAAAGACAATAACAAGCTCGCCGAGCGCTTGTTCAAGTCTGCTTTGACTCTAAGAGAACGAACTTTGACAAGCGAGCATGCTGCTCTTGCTTCTTCGCTGGAAAATTTGGGCAAACTTTACATGATTGACGGCCGCACAGCACAGGCTGAGCCACTATTAAGGCGGGCGTACGAAATATCACTGAGTACTCTTGGCCCAGATAGGCAAGAGACCCAAAAGCGCCTGGACAATTTAGCGCAGGTTTGCACCGCCTTAAATAAGAACAGCGAAGCAGAAGGTCTCTATCGCAAGATTTTAGATTCTCAAGAAAAAGGGGCGAAGAAAAATTCTCCAGAATTGCTCGCCAATTTTGCCTCGCTCTTAGTAAAAGAAGGACGAGCCAGCGAAGCTCTACCATATTATTCACGAGCACTAAAAATACAAGAATCGCTAAACGGTCCACAGCACGCCTCATTGGCCAACCTTCTCGACAGTTACGCTTACGCCTTAAACAAGTGCAACCGTCAAGCCGAAGCCCAAAAATGTCAAGCTCGTGCAAAATCTATTCGAGGTTAAAGAGAAAGCATTGTTCCCACTTAAGATTTTGGCATGTTCCCTTCTCTTATCTTTTTCAATGTGGCACTGTTTGCCTGTACTAGCGCTCGATGACCGACAAAATGAAATTAGCAATATCGAAAAGCAACTAAAGAAAGATATTGAAGCTGATAAGACTTCAGAACTCGAACCAGTTAAGAGAAAACTTGATGCCTTAATTGCCACTAAGGGCGAGGCACACCTCTTTTTGCTTAGAGCCGATGTCAAATTTCGAATGTATGATTTGAAAGGCGCACTTAGCGACTACGATCAAGTGATTGCCTTACAACCAAAGTCAGCCAAAGCATACCTCCAGCGAGGTACGGCCAATTGCATAGGCGAAGATTATCAGGCTGCTTTGAACGACTTCAACACCGCTATATCATTAGGCGAGAGTTCAGCTGATGTTTTTCGCAGCCGCGCTGGCGCAGAAGAACAGCTCGGCAAGAAATCAGAGGCCATTGCTGACTTAACCAAAGCTTTAACCATAGAGAAAGACAAAGAGCGGCAATGGCAAGAAAAATTAATGCGAGCCCGCTGCTACTTTGCCATCAAGCAGTTCGAGCCGGCCATAAAAGACAGCACTGATGTTATTAGTTTGGCCGCTCAGATACCGGAAGATGCCGCCGTCGACGCCTACAAAGTGCGGGGTAGCTCATATTTTTTTGGCGCTAAGTACAGCGAAGCAGTGGCCGATCTGACCGTAGCCATGAAAGGTCTGGACGGCAAAGCAAAGGCTGGCAGCCTCGTTCTACGCAGTGTTTGCTACTCAAAACTGAACGACAAAGCAAAAGCTGAAGCAGACATGGAGGAAGCAAAAGCCCTTGGTTTTCCGCAGCGCTCAAGCCCGTAAACATCGCCAATGAAGTCGAAAGCGTACTTTTACCATTGCTCAGCCTGCTTCTGACCCCTAGACTGAAACCTAATATGAAAGTCGGCACCCTATTAGCAGTAGCCTCGTGAGCAAGATAACCGAAGTAAAAGCAGTGGCAGAGCTAGGTCTTATGGCCGCAGAGCGTTGCGCGCCAGCAGCAGCCACAGCTTCTAAGAGATTGGTAGAAGAAGCCTTAGAACACATATTCAAAAAGCCTTTGCCATTGAGCGACGCCCTGCCACGCATAAATGAAGTACTGGCTGGTCGTATAGGTCATTCCGGTGAAGTCATCGACCACATGCCGACAATTATTGAGAGTGTGGCCAAAAGTGACCGCCTCGCCAGTGTGAAAATCACTAGAATGCTTGGCTCAGGAGCCCATGAGTTTGTGCTCGCAACCGATTCTAAGGGTGCACTTAAGCTAGGGGTCGACAACCTACCGCGGCCAATTGCCCATAAACTGTTTGATGCACCAGTTCTTGAACACGGCAAACTTGAAAACGGTGTTCGCTACTACATCCAACCAATAGGTGAAACGGCAGGAGTAACCGATGAACATGTATTATCAGTTGTGGGCAAGATTCGCTCTAATGGTTTCATTGAAGAAGATATGTGGGGCTTCAGCGGAACAAGAAAAGATCAAGTTGCCCTCTTTGGCAAAGCTCAAAAGCCACTGCTAATCGACCAGGGTGGTGCAGTGCCCCGCTATGGCACAGTCTACAAAAATGGAGAGCTTGTGCCCCATGAAGTACAGCAGTCTAATCTGGCCGAGATTAGAGATTTTCTCAGTGAACGCCACATTCCCTTGATTAAGCACTCAAATACAAGACCCAAGAACCCGCTGCAAATGGACGGCAGTAGTCTGTCTACGCGACTGGAAGACTGGCAGCTTTCAGATACAGTCAAAGATTACATGAAAATGACAGAGCGCACGCCCACAATGTGGGGCAGCTGGACCGATAATGAAGTGATACTTGCCTTGAGATCACTTACACTGGGTAAATGAGCAATAGTGTCGAAAGATTCTAATTCAGAGTAACTAATCAGTTGAAATTACTGTTGGCGCTTTTAATCATTCTATCAGCCGGTGTATTTGCCTCAGTGGCACTTGGTGCGAACACTCCTTTGGTTTGGCAATTGGAGCAACATTCAGACCATCTCGGCGACTGCCTCGTTTATATCTGCCGTGACGGCGCCAAGGTAGTCTGCAAGACGCTGAAGTGCGAACTTGTATGTAAGGCTCCTGACTGGAAAGTTCACTGCTTTAGAAGAGACGAGAAAATTGCGTGGTGCAATGAAATCCAAAAGTTTAACGGCGAGTCTATGACTAACCCGTTTGCTCATTGCCGACCACCAAGACTAGAGAAGCTTACAGCACTTGGTACAGGGTCAAAGAATGGACTGAAATACACTAGATACAGAACCGCAATCTCAGCAACTGATGTGCTCTGTACCACCAAAGAGATAACCACAGCACCGCAAGTTGCCGAGTTCCTTTCGCGCCTTTTTCGCACTCCAAAAGCAGAAGGAATTCCAATATATAGATGCCTCGATCACGGCCTAGACAGAAAAGTTGAAGAAAAGAAGCGGTCTAGTGACTAAGCTAGAAACTAAAAGCTGGAAGAATTTACCGTTTAACGCCGCCGATTTCAAGGTGCCATCGGGGTTTAGGCAGTCTAAAGAGATTTATGAAGTTTCTTATTCGAGCGAAAAAAAAGGCGATTTTAGCGAGATTTTTGACGAAATTGGCTTTAAAACCGATTCTCGAGTCTTACAGAACAGGAAGAGCACTAAATGAATTTCGTCAGAACCATTACTGCTTTAACTCTGCTTTGGAGCTTGTTTTTCGCGAGTGAATTCGCAAATAATTCATGCTGGGCTAAAACTGTAACACCAGAGTGGATCATTAACCAAAAAGAAGAAGATTTTGGCGACACCATTGTTTATGTCTGGCATGATGGTGCCAGGTTAGTATGCAAAAAGTTGGGCTGTGAGATTGCTTGCAGAGCCCCAGATTGGAGAGTGCACTGTTATAACTTGGCAGAAAAAACTGAATGGATTGGGGAGCTGTCGCAGTTTAGTGGCGTAATTATGGCTAACCCCTTTGCTCTGCCGTCACCTCACAAACTAACTCTCTTGAGAGAGATAGGAGTAGGCGACTTCAACGGTCTCAAGTATAAAAAGTATCGCACTCCCTTCTCAGCTAAAGACTTGGTATTGGCAGCCAGCGAAATACCCGTAGCAGATCAAGTAGGAGAATTTCTCTCCCGTCTTTATGTCGTTCCAAACTCGCACTGTGTCCCACTTTTCCGCGACTGCGACAGAGGTAGAGACCGGCAGCCTGAAGGCTACAAGATTGGTGCCGTGCGAAGCGGTTCAGCTAGTGATCTGCGAGGTGGTTTATTGCATAAGCTAGTGACTAAGTCGTGGAGAAAGATAGCTTATAACGCTGCTGACTTTGAGCTACCAAAAGGCTTTGAGCGAAAAAAAGATATCGTTCAAGTCTCTTATTCGGCAAACAGAAAAGAGGAACTCGGCTCGTTCTTGAACGAATTAGGTTTTAAGACTAAGGTTAAGCCATAACTTCTCTTGAATAAACGTTTACTGCATTTAGATTGCGTGAACATACTTAGCAATAAGCGCTTTCCTTAAGAGAATATTGGCTACATATCAAAAATGACAAAGAAACTAACTCCTATTTTCTTTCTTTCGATAGTCTGCACTTATCTTTGCTACAACCGGCTCTAGCTCAGACAAGCAGAGAAGCTCTGCTGCAGCAAATTAGAATGAACATACCTTTGATGGATGCGCAGATTAGGAGCAGACCCAGCGCTGATTCTTACTTTATGCGCGGCTCCGCCTATGCTGCCGTCGGCAAGTATGAGGCAGCAGAGGCTGATTTTTCTCTAGCTGAAAGTCTAAAGTATTCTGCCAATTTATTCGAATTTCACGAAAGACGCGGCAATAATTTCCTCGCTCTGAGAAAGTATGAAGAGGCAATTGTTCAGCTGAGCAAAGCACTTACTCTCAAAACTAATGACGCCGTTTGCCTAACCAACAGAGCCTCGGCTTATTTTGAGCTGGGCCGCTATAGAGAGGCGCTTATAGACGCTCAAACGGCTGCTAAACTAGATTCGAAGAGTTCCGCCGCCCAGCAATTAGTGGGCACCTGTCATCTTAAAGCCGGTCAATATCAAAGCGCACTGCAATATCTCAATCAGGCCGTAGCCCTGCAACCAAGAAATTTCGAAGCCCTTCACTATCGTGGTCTTACCTATCAAAAACTAGGCAAGTATGAGCTAGCAGACGAAGACTTTGCTGAAGCCTTGGTTCAAGGCTACGCACCAGGCAAGAGCTTTGAAGAAATAAACTAGAGTGCTGTCAAAATGCGCACTAGTCGATTGATTCCCCTTCTAAATGCGGCCAGCGGAATGCGCTCATCTTTGCCATGCATGGTGGCTAAATGATCGGCGTCAACTTCAATAGGTTCAAAGCCATAGCTATGTATGCCGAGCTCACGGAACCAGTGTGAATCTGTAAACCACGGTACCACTACTGGTACTACTGGTGCAGTTGCACCTTCGGCTTTATTTGCCTCTTTAATAGCTCGGAACATATCATTATCATAGGGAGAAGGGTCTCCTTTTTCCCACTCAATAATTTTGACGTCAATACTACTATCTGCAATTGTCTCTTTCACTTCTGCCACAAACTGTTCCGGCGTAACACCCGGGAGAAGCCGGCAATCTAGCTCTGCGTAGGCCTGTGCCGGAATGACATTAGTCTTATAACCAGCTTTCAAAACAGTGATCGAAACAGTGTTACGCAACATTGAATACTTGAGTTTGTCTACGGCTAATGCCTCTTCTGTTTCTTTTGTTGGGGCAGTAGCTGTTCGTTCAATATCGGCATAAAGTTCTTTCAATGGACTGGCCTCAAAAGGCGCAATCGCTTGGAAGAACTCTTTAGCGGCAGGAAGTAGTGTCATGCGCGGGGGATTTTCAGCAATCTTTGCCAGTGCTTTGATTAGTCGATTGTTGGCTGAATTACTCATTGGCATAGAAGCATGACCGGCTAGTCCTTTGGCCGTTAGCGAGAGCCAAAGAACAGACTTCTCCGCGTAGTCGACGCCCCAGTATTTTGCTTTACCTTCGCTATTGCCGCTCTTGTTGTCACTCTCAATTGAATAGCCTTCGTTGAGCAAATATTCAGCATCTTTTACTAGGTCTCTTTTATTCTTGGCGAACCACTCAGCCCCGTAAGTACCACCGACTTCTTCATCTGGAGTAGCTATAAAAATAATATCGCGGTCCAGCAGTTTGCCTGACTTCTTAACTGCAAGCATGGCAGCCAGTTCCATGATACCCATGCCCTTCATGTCTAGAGCACCGCGGCCCCATAGTTCGCCATCATGAATTTCAGCAGCAAAAGGAGGATATTTCCAATCGCTGGCTTGAGCTGGTACCACATCAATATGGCTGAGCAAAATTACAGCCTTTTTCTTGCCTGTGCCTTTTAGACGGCCAATGACAATGGCGCGATCTTTAGCCGAATCAAAAACCTGAGCTTCAATGCCATTATCTTTCAATACTGATTGAAGGTAGAGGGCACCCAATTTTTCATTGCCAGGAGGATTAGTCGTATCAATTTTAATGTAGTTGCTAAGAAGCTTAACTGCTTCGTCGTACTGCGCGTCACTAATTTCAAATAGTTTTCCTGGTGCATCTGGAGAAGAAGTAGACGTGGAAACAGCTATAGCCTCACAGCTCAGAGAAATGGCTAGCGTGAGGGCGCAGGCCGTGGCAAATATTCTGTAGTTTAATGACACTATCTAATTTATCTCCAGTATTTAATCTGTGTTGCAAAGTGACGGCGACTGCTCTAGGCTTGCAAGTAAAGTTTACCTGAGTCTAAGTCTGTGGCGTTAACCCTTGCAATTTGACAGAATGACTAACGAAAGAAGGTCTCATGTTTTTATCCCTGAGACTTTCAAATTGGGGTTTTAAAGGATTAAATAAATGATTAAGACTATTATGGCTGTCACTGTTGCCTTGGCACTTACAACTGTTGCCATGCCTTCGTTTGCTGATGACACCACCACCACTACAACGACCACAACAACTGCCGAGACCGACAAAACCGTAACTCCGGCAAAAACCAAGAAATCTATTGTAAAGACAGTCACAACCGACACAAAGAAGGGCGCAGAAAGCGCTGTCAAAGGCGTTGAGACTGTAGGCAAAGATATCGGCAAAGGAACTGTCAAGGGCGTCGAAGCACTTGGCAATGGCGCAAAAAAGGGCGCAACCGGCCTAGTTAAAGGTACCGAAGCCGTAATCAAAGGTGCTGGCAGAGGCATGGCCAAAATGGGCGAAGGCGCCAAGCATGGCGTCGAAAAAATGACTGGCCACGACAAGAAAAAGGCAGCTCCTGCTGATAGCGCAGCTACCACTGCACCAGCCACTGACGCTGCCAAATAATAGTTACTGATCAAAAACTGAAAGTCTAAAAAACGTCAAGCGGAGAACCATGAGAGCAAGTAATAGATTGGCCAAGAGCTTTGCTCTCGCATTAACTTCTTCGCTTACACTTTCAGCACTGATGGCGGTGCCGCTACAGCTGGCCAATTCAGCTAGAGCGGCATCGCCTGTCGCCAAATCCACCAAGCTCAAGCCTAGTAAGTCTGGTAACTCTGCTCAATTTGTCTCTCGCGATGCCAGTCTGGGCATAGAAGAATATAAGTTACCGTCCAATGACCTTTCGATACTGCTTTGTGAGAGACACGCGACCCCTGTTGTCACAGTAAACATGGTCTTTCGTGTCGGCTCACGCAACGAAGCGGTTGGCTATACTGGCTCAACCCATTTTCTTGAACACATGATGTTCAAGGGCACTAACATTCATGATCCACTTAAGAAAACAGGTCTAGATGATGTGCTCAAGAAAGTAGGTGGTATTAATAATGCCACCACCTCCTATGATCGCACCAACTATTTTGAACTTGTACCAAAGCAGGCAATTAACCTTTGTCTCGAGCTTGAAGCAGATCGCATGCGGCACTTGCTGCTAAGAGAAAGCGATCGCAAAGCGGAGATGACCGTGGTGCGCAACGAATTAGAACGGGGAGAAGATGATCCCTCGCAGCTCTTAGAAATGAACACATTCGCCACCGCTTTTCGCGAACATCCCTACCACCATCCAGTGATTGGCTGGCGCTCTGACGTTGAAGGTGTGCCCACAGAAAGACTCAGGCAGTTCTATAACGATTTTTACTATCCGAACAATGCCACTCTAGTAGTAATTGGTGATTTCGACAAAGCCGCCACCCTAAAAGAAATCGAGAACAAATTCGCTGGCATCCCTAAGTCACCCAAGCCATTTCCTGCTGTATACACGACAGAACCACCCCAAGAAGGGGAGCGCCGCTTCACAGTTAGCCGTGGCAAAGAACTTGCCCGGGTGATGGTGGCATACCACACTCCGCGCGGTATAGACAGAGCAACTTATCCCCTCGATATTTTGCAGTCAGTTCTAGGCGGAGACAGCAGGAAATCATCTAGGCTCTACAAGCGCTTGATTGAAACTGGCCTGGCATCAGACTGTTATGCCGTCAACTACACCTTGAAAGATCCCGGTCTTTTTATCATTTCTGCCACTGTGCAACCGGGAATTGACCCGAAGATGGTCGAGACTGCCATTCAAGAAGAGGTCAATAAGCTTAGCGAGAAACCTATTACAGCTGAAGAACTGCGCTTAGCACGCTCCTCTATTTCAAAACGCTTTCGCCTTAGCCTTTCTGACCCAATGGGCTTAGCCCAATCTCTGACTGAAGGTATTGCTGTCGGTAGTTGGAAGTGGTGGGCAAGCTACCCCCGCGATGTACAGACAGCCACAGCTCAAGAAGCACTGGACAGCGCCAAGAAATTCTTCCTCGATAAGAGCAAAACCGTTGGTTACTACCTGCCCACCGATTTTAAAACTGATGCCGCAGCAATTGCTCAAATAAAGCCCTCAAAGCCCACCGAAAATCAAGGCGAGAGCAGCAGCGCCGCAACCAGTCAGCCTAACGAAGCAAGTAACAGTGCCGTGTCACAGTCCGATCTAGCAGACAAAGCTAAGACCTGGCAGGAGAGAGTAGAGCGCTTCCGACTGCCTAACGGCCTGACAGTTTTGCTAGCCCGGGTAGCCGAGGGTGCTGACAGCGGCAAGGCCACAAAGAATGCCATTAGAGGAACGGTAGCTGTCTCTGGAAAAATCAGAGCCGGTGATTTCTATAGCCAGATTGGTAAATCCGCCGTTCCTGACATTACTGCTGAACTTTTAACCTACGGCACCAAGAAGTTCTCAAAAGAGCAAATCTCGACCCAAATGGAAGAAATGGGAGTAAATCTCGATTTCTCCAACGGTACTTTCTTCCACGAGTTTGAATCAGAAGTTGCGGCAGAGGACCTGCCCAAGCTATTGTCTTTAGTCTCTAGCGAGATGAGGCAGCCAAAATTCCAACAGTCTGATCTCGATTTAGTATTGAAGCTAAGTAAGGCTGCTATTAAGGAGAAGATGACAGACACCGGAGAGGTAGCCTGGAACTCTTTAGTGCGCTCATTATACAAACCAGGCTGTGTCTACTATGCCCCCGAACTTAGCAAGCAGATGGAAGAGCTTTCTTCTATCACCCTAAGTGACATCGAAAACTATCATCAAAAGTACTATAGCCCCGGCAACACAGTACTAGCCGTAATCGGCGACATCGAACCAGCGGCGGTAAAGAAACTACTTGAGGCTGAGTTTGGCGACTGGAAGGGTGAGACCGCGCCAGCCATCAAGGTTGAAGCCAGTGGCTTGATCGAACGATCGGGGAAAGCCATCAAAAACAAACTGACGACTGAGCTAGCTGATCAAGCTAATGTAGATATCGCCATAGGTAAGCCAGTGGCTC
>LNEX01000279.1 GCA_001464165.1 bacterium Ga0077546 | reverse complement strand
TATTGGTCTTGTTGCGCGAGCACGAAGGTGTGGCCGGGCGCATACTTGAAGATTTTGCTGTGGATAAGGGCGCGCTGCGCAACAAGATTTTGGCTGATGAACAGTTTGGTAGTTTGGAAGCATTGGCCAATTAGGTTTCGCAAGGTTTTGCACTTTGAACCATCGGTGATTGCTGGTTGTTCAGTTATTATCTACCTACTAGCTTTTTTTTAGCCTATCTAATAGACTATTTTCAGAACAGTTGTTCACTGCGTCGGGGTTAAGAAATCGATGACCAATCTAGTAAAACGTCATCTTGCTCCGAAAGTAGCTGAGGCACTCGAAATCAGTCGCATCGTCAATATAGTCGGTCCACGGCAAGCTGGGAAAAGCACGCTGGTTCAGCGTCAGGTGCCGATCGCCGAATACGTCACAATGGACACCGATAGCATCCGCAATGCATTGAGTGCGGACCCCTATGCTCAACTTCGCACTATGGCGGATCGCCACAAAGAAAGTGGTCTCCCGATCGTGATCGATGAAGTACAGAGGGTTCCCGAAATCGTCCTAGCTCTAAAAAGGATAGTTGACGAAGATAATCGCAAGGGACAGTTTATATTGACTGGCTCTGCCGATGTCTTCGGCCTAGTCACTGCCGGCGATTCCCTTGCTGGTCGCGTTCATACTCTCATGTTACGGCCCTTTAGTGCTGCTGAAATAAAAGGTGCAGGCCCTTGTCTACTTTTGGATGCTGTTGAGTCGGGCCCAGCTGCAATTATGGCTGCTCTGCCCTCTGTTCAATCGTACTTGAGAGATACAGCCATTGATTTGATTCTGAGGGGAGGATTCCCTGAAATTCGCACTATTGATGATCGTCAGCGCATAGCACGTTACAGCAGCTACATTGACAGTCTGATTGTGAGAGATGTTCCGATTGTGGCAGCGGTTCGAAAGCCCGATCTGCTGCGTCGCCTGATCGACCAGCTGGCAGCGCGGACTGCGCAGGAGCTCAATATATCCAACCTCTGCAATGCCGTTGGCGCACGAAAAGAAACAGTTGGCGGCTGGCTGGATAGGTTGGAGCAAGTATGCCTGGTTCAGCGCTTGCCTTCATGGGCATCTTCAGCCGTCAAGCGGGCTGTGCACTGGCCGAAGCTGCATTTCCTTGATACTGGTTGTGCCTCAGCGTTACGTAATGAGACGGCGGCCAGTTTTGATCTTGGAGCCGATCCGACAGCCATAGGTGCGATTCTTGAAAGTTTTGTTCATCAGGAACTTGAGAAATCACTGCCGTTGCTTAGCAGTCAATGGCATCTTTCTCATTGGCGTTCGGACAAGGCTGAGATTGACATTATAGCTGAAGGGCCCGGAAGATGTCTTGCTCTCTTTGAGATTAAGGCATCATCTACAGTGGCACGAACTGACTTCAAGTCTATTGATTGGTTCCTTGGTGAGGGGCCAGGTAAATCATATGCGCCTAACTCGATTGGGTTCGTGGTCTACCTCGGCGATCAACTGCTCACTATGGGTCCAGGCCGAGTTTGCTTACCTCTGTCGATGCTATGGTCGTTTTTCTAACAGGGATAACGAAATAGCATTGTGCGCTCTTAGACAGCAATTCGCAAACTGTTTAGAACGCTACTGTGCGCCCAGATAGAGTGAATTGAACTGATTGATATGATCCACTGTCACTGAACTGCCGGGTACAGGTTTATGGTCTTTGACTGAGCGCAAGAGATCACCAATTTCAACTTTTCTAAAAGTTGGGGACACTCTAGAGATACTACCACCCTCTGAAAGCATCAGTGGCAGAACCTTTGAGGCTGGTTGGTGCAGAAAAGCATCTAAGACCTTGCCGTCAAATTGAGTACCCCGACCGCGGTCAAACACGTCAATTAGTTTTGAAACCGGGGTAGGAGTCTTGTATGAGCGACCGTGAGAAAGCACGTCAAAGACATCAGCAACAGTATTGACCCTTGTTTCAACGGCAATTTGATCACCACTAAGTTGATTGGGGCTGCCGCGGCCATCCAAGCGCTCATGGTGATTCTGCGCTACTGTGGGCAGATCGGCAAGACGTTTGGGGTAGTCAACTTTTCCTTTGAGAATGACACCAGTGTCAGTGGCGTGGTGATTGATCACTGCCCGCTCGTGGCCGTCTAATTTGCCCGGTGAATTGAGAATTTCGGTTGGTGTCTTGAGCTTACCAATGTCGTGCATTTTTCCTGCCAGGTATGCTTTCTCAACTGAAGCAGGTGGAAGGCGCATGCCTTCAGCGATGATTCGGCTCATGTTACCTACGCGATCTTGATGGTGCGCCGTCAATGGATGATAGCCCAACATTTGCTGGCGCAAGAGTGCGTGCTGCTCTTGGGTGCGGATACCCAGAGCCTTGTCGATACTGTGATGAACGCCCATGTATACGCTAGAGTTGCGGGCAACTTTTACGCCAACTATTCCACCCGCACTAAAAATGGCGGTATCAGCAATAAATGCGCCCAGAGCATTGGCGGCATTTTTGGCCTCTCTGTTTTCACCATCGGGGTTTTTCCAGGTACTCTCAATTGAGTTTTGCAGTCATAGATGCGCCCACGATTTGCGCTACTTCGCGGGCCACCCCGGCTTTCCCTTGGGCTAGAGCTAAACCTGCGCCAATCAGCATTGAGCCACCTAGTTGGGCGGCGACCTGGCCTGGATTATCGGTTAGCTCGTCGACACGATTGACGACGCCGCGGCCGACTTCAACTATTAAATTTGCTTCGCGGCTAAGGCGCTGAGCATTAGATAACCCCGAGTCTGATTTATCTGACGATGCAGAATTTTCAGCTGCAGATTCAGAATGGCCAACCGCAGAATGTGTTTCTCCGAAGGGCATTAATTTGTGTGCTGTCGATTTTGGCGTGGGGGACTAAATTGTCTACCTGGCCATGTTAGAGGCAATACTTGCGATTGTCAAGAAGTGACCAGGGGTGATCTGGATGCAGGCGTCTTGGGCATAAAGCTTTATGAGCATTATCCCGTGAGGTTCAGTTGATGTTTGAGCGTTTTAACGAGGGCGCTATTGAGACTATTAGGCTGGCACAACAAGAAGCCGCTGCTTTGGGTCACAACCGCGTTGGTACAGAGGCAATACTGTTGGGTTTGATGGCGCAAGAAGAAGGCATTGCTGCTCAGGCATTGACTGAAGAAGGCGTTACTTTGGAGGCTCTGCGGTCGGCTGTAGAGAAAGAAATTGGTCGTGGTCGTGAAAAAGCCACTGACGAAATGCCTTTTGATTCAAGGGCAAAGAGGGTTTTAGAGCTTTCTTGGGACTCGGCTCGTCGGTTTCGCAACGATCATATTGGCACCGAGCATTTAATTCTTGGTCTTTTGCGCGTGGGCGATGGTGTTGCTTGTAAAACTCTGCGCAATCTCAAAGTTGATATGGCCCGCTTGCAGCAGTGGGTGCAAGATGAGATTAATCCGCCCGATGGGGTGGTTTAGTGTACGAACGTTTCACTGAGAAAGCCATTAGAGTGCTGATGTTGGCTCAAGAAGAGGCCCGCCGCACGGGTCATAACTTTGTCGGCTCTGAGCATGTCTTGCTAGGTTTGCAGGGAGAAGGTGCTGGTATTGCCGCTAAAGTTCTTCGTGCACATAGATTGAACTTGAAAGATTTAAGAATCGCCGTATTTGAGCTGATTGGTAAAGGCAAGGACGTAGTTGGGGCTGAAATACCATTCACGCCAAGAGCAAGGAGAATTCTTGAGGCGGGTTGGAATGCCGCACGGGATTTGGGACATAACTATATTTGTACAGAACATTTGTTGTTAGGACTGCTTGCAGTTGATGATGGAGTTGCCCACAAAGTACTGAAAAACAGAAAAGTAAATCTCGAAAAAGTCAATGATGATGTTCTTGTTCGTATTCAGAAGGCAAGCAAGCAGCAGCAAATAGGAAGTACAAATCCAGCGCATGCTTCTATTGACGCTGCTACTTCTACTACTTCTGCTACTTCTGTTCCGGCGCCTGCTCAGGTTCACCCTGACCCTCTGGTTGAGTCTGGTGTTCCTGTTACGTCTCAGGCCCTAGTTCGCTCGGCAAACGGCCCAGTGGCAGGTCCGCCTACTAACGATCAAGCGGCAAGGCCTGATGTCGCCACTCTTTTTTCTGAAACTGCCATTATTGCAATGCAGTTAGCTCAGCAAGAGGCTTGTCTGGTCGGTAGTAAAAAGCTTGAGCTGCATCACCTATTGCTGGGGATATTGTCGGAGGGTAGCAGCGAGGCCGCTAGACTTCTCTCCGGACAGTCTGTTGCGCTTGAAGATTTGAGATTGGCAACAACACCAGAGGATGAAGAAAAAGTTTCTGAGTCTGATCCTCAAGATTTTGAATTGTCTAAACAAGTCTTTTTTGCCGTGGAAATGGCTTCGGTTGCAGCACGGCGAGCAAGTAGTTCGTTAATTACCCCGGAGTACTTGCTTTTTGCTTTGCTGAGCTATGAGGAAAGTAGAGCGGTTAAGGGGCTTCAGAAGCTCGGTGTGAACATTGAGCTGTTTGTGGATGAGCTGCGAAATGTGATTAAGGCTTTGTCTGTTGTCCAAGAGAAAGCTTTTTCGGAAGAGAATACTGTTGAATCGCCCCAAGTTGCTAGTCCAGTTGTTGAGGCAGAGCAAAAAGGGGATAAGTTCGCTGCTGCGGAAGAGAAAAAGGCTGATGCGAACGACTTACTTCAACCCACCCTGACACTTACCACCATGGTCGAACACGCTATTTCCTTGGCAAGAGAAGAGGCTCACCGGCTTGGTCATGCTGAAGTCGATACTGATCATCTTTTGCTTGGCCTGATGACAGAAGCAGATGGTTTAGCTTCTCTGGCTTTGCATGTCTGGGATGTGAAGACTAAAGAGTTGCGGCAAGAATCTGAGAAGATGCCGGGTCGTGAGAAGTGCGAGTCTCCGTGTGAGTCTAAGTGTGGTTCTAAGGTTAACGAACTGATTTTGGCAGCGCGGCAGCTGGCAAGAGAAGCAAAGCGAACCTATGTCGGTACTGATCACGTGTTGCTAGCTCTATTAGCAGACGAGGAGAGCGCTGGTCTTAAGGTGTTGCGCAATTTGTCGATTGACCTAGAACGACTAAAGAAAATGCTTCAAAGAGCTAACACCCCACCGCAGTTGGGCGCGAAGTATTCAGCTCTAGTGCCTCTTTCAAAGCAAAAAGGCTTTGAGCGTTTTTCTGATGAAGCAATAAAAGCACTAATGTTCGCCAAAGAAGAGGCTTTTAGGCTCGGTCATTCGCAGATTTATTCGCAATTTTTGCTGCTCGGTATTTGCGACGAACGACTAAACAAAGGGGCTGAGCGGCTCAGAAAGCTGGGTGTATCACTTGATGAACTTCGCCTCGAAGTTGAGGACCTTACTGGCTACGGTGAGGGTGATTGCAGCAGCGATGTAGTCTTTGGCGAACACTCATTGCAAGCTATGCAATATGCGTTTGACCAAGTGGCTGCAGTCGGCCTTGAGCTAGTAAGGCCAGAGCATTTGTTTGTTGGCATAATTGTTCAAGATAGTGGAACAGTCTTTGACCTATTGCAAAAATTCAATATCAGCGTTGAGAGATTGCGAGAGAATATGGCTCTCAATCTAAGAAAACCAACCCTTGATTCTGTTGCTGCTTCTCACCTTGAGAAAGTGAGACAGCTCCTTTGTTTAACAGAGTCAGACATGGATGAACTTTTTACAATGCCTGCCATTGATGCGCTAGTTCGGGCTCAGTCTGAGGCGGTGACTTTACTTCATAGTTGTTTTGAGCCTGATCATATTTTGCTTGGTTTGGCTGGTGACAAAGAAAGCACTGCTGCAAAGGCTCTGAATATCAGTGGTATTGAGTTACATCAATTGCGCAGTAGCGCTCAGCATTTGGACGCCAAAAGCTCGTCTAGACCGCAAACTCTTAAAGTTTCGAGCCAGACGAAGGACGCTCTTGAGAGAGCATTTGATATAGCGGAACAGCGCAAAAGTATCGCTATTGATTCTGATCACTTGCTGTTAAGCATACTTGAAATTAACGCTTGTACAGAGCTTTTTCGTTGGGGAAGACTAGACCTTAAAACGTTTAAGGAAACTGTTCTTGAGCTGCTTGGCGAAAATAGATCGAAGTTAGTACTGGCTACAGAAAGTCTTGAACCGTTTGATCTTGCAGGTTCACCGCTACAAGGCAGCGTTTCTGAGTTGGGTCTTGCAGAGATCAAAACACCTATTAAAGTTGAGCTTACAGCGGAAGACATGCGGGCAAAGCATTTCGATTGCAGCTTTACAGCAGTGATTAAGCTGGCTGTAGAAGAAGCACAGCGTTTGGGGCGAAACGAAGTTGGCACCGACCACTTACAAGTTGGTATTTGTGCTGAAGGTACCACTGTTGCTGCTAGGGCCTTAAATGCCTTTGGTGTTACAGACACCTTGCTCCGACTCACCAACGAAGAACAATTCGGAAAAGGCACCGATCATTCTAGTGGTGATTTACCTTTCAGTAGAAATGCCACACTTGCCATTGAGAAAGCCTTTAAAGAAGCTCAAACTTTTGGTTCGGATATTGTCGGGGCAGACCAACTTCTGCTTGGAATTCTTGATTTGCAGAGGATTGTAGACTGCGGCAGCCTCAATCGCGAAGATTGCGCTGGGGTGACAATACTTAGAACCCTAGGCGTGGATCTCTTGCAGTTGCGTAAGCTTCTTTTGGAGCAAACAAGTGCTATCGTTGATGAAGCTAAAAAGCCTATTGTCGCTCAGTCTGAGCTACAAAAGGAGATTTCTAATTTCTTCCCTGATGCTATTAGTCGCTTTGTCAATTTTTCTGCAGACTCGCTACAAGTGGTTATGGTGGCACAGGAGGCCGCTAGAGCGTGCGGATATAGCCTGGTTGGAAGCGAGCAGGTTTTGATCGGACTTTTCTTCGTTGATGAAGGCAAAACGGCTACAGCATTAAAACTGCTGGGTTTGACGCCAACGATATTGATATCACTAGTTGAAAGATTTGTTGGAATTGAGTCGACACCAGGTGTTGTAAGAGCTTCCTATACATTGAAAGCGCAGCAGCTATTTGAGCGAGCGAGAGAGATGGCGGCTTTGGACAATGGGCCTGTGACAACTGAACATTTGTTGCGGAGCCTTTTAGATGACAAGCAATCGTTGGCATGTATTATTCTTCAATGGCGAGGAGCTGACTTAGCAATGCTCAAGAACGCAGTTGTCGAGCCAATTTTTAACTATCAAGCAGCAATTTGTAAATCGCCTTATCAATTTCGAGAACTAGGCCTTGAACAACCTGAAGACGATTGGTCTTTGCTAGAAGATCGTTTCACAGCCAATCTACGTACTGTGATAAATGGAGCCAAGGCTGATTCATGCAGCCGAAATAAAGGCATTGTTGATGCGCCGCATTTATTGTTTGCACTCGTTAATTTGCCGACAGATTCTTGTGCTCACTACTTAGAATCGATCAGTATCGACAGATTTGCTATCCGCGATAAGCTCGACAAGTTGATAACAGGCATTGACCAAGACAAAATTTCCACTTTTGTAGCATTTAACAATCTGGCTAAGCAAGCGCTTTTACGGGCATTCCAGCTTTCTCGTTTTGAAGGAGACGGCTGGGTGCGGACCAAGCACTTATTGTTGGCCTTGGGTGAGAGTGAGAATGAGCGGTTTTTGCCGTTCTTGGTAGCTCTTAGTCTGCGCCCAGTTCGCTAGGTGGTGGCTTGCTTTAAGGCCAGCCAGGCCAAGTACCTTAGCTGTGTTAGTTTGCCGCGAACTAACCTCATAAATGTCAGATTGAATCTTACGTATTTGCTCATTGTCGGTTACTTTTGGGTCCTTTCGGATTGTAAGTGTAGGTATGTTTTGACGTAGTGTACAACGTCATGTACCTAATATTGGTTGTGCGCAATCGTATGTCAAGCAAGGGACTGGCGTTGTGGGCAGAAGCGAAATTCCACGAATGATTTCGTTGTGTTTTCCAAATTTTTTCTTTTTTTGGTCTTAGGGTGCCAGTATCGAGATCGTTACCACCACTGGGTTCAACTTATGCATACTGGCGTTGCTAGATAGTATCTCTTTGTCGCCTGATAGTTCGTCCGAGCTATTCTTGTCTTTGGGTGGCGCTAGACATGCTGTGGCACTGACTTTTCCTGACTTAGACTTGAGCAGCGATTCCAGTTTGCCATTATTCCATGACAATATATTTCCGCCGTAATCCCAATCAAAGCCTGACATTTTGAAGACTTTGCCATTCATCTTTTCTAGTTCAATTAATGTGGTGCCAGTTGTAATTCTATTCGGCAAAATCCATAAACTGGGCTGGTCTTCAATGCGAATAACTTCTGGCAGATCACGCTTTTTGACGTTCTTCCAGATAAATGTAACTCGTCGCTTCGGGTCGTTAGGATAAATGACAGTGCCGTTGCTGGTTTCACCTTCCGCCACGTGGACTGCCTGGCGTTTGACATTTTTCGTGCCGAAATAGGCAATCAGGTCTTTCTCTGATGTGGTCGCGCCTAGCATAGGAGAGACTTTGTTGGCTTGACTCATGACTAGATAAGGTTGTTGCTGCTCTGCCCCTTGTGCCAGATTGGAACTCGTAGTGCACGCTAGTAGTGCACAGAGTGCCGAAGTAGAGACTATTTTCCTTAGCGAAATTAGTGACACTGGCGACATTGAAAGTTCTCCATGGCAGGTTGTAGCAATCCGGCCACGCAGTATACGTTATCTGCGATATCAATTGGCTCGCGGCTGGCTCTTGTCAAGAACAGAAGTTATATAAGTTTGTTATCTGTTGATAGTATTGACTTGCTAAGCGCACGAGAGTCAAGAAAGGGTGAATGGGTATACGGGTCAAGACTTTTTATGAATGCAGGCCAGAGCAGCAAAAATGCCGTTAGACAATAAGGCAAAATATTCACTAGTCAGCCTGGCTCTGGTTGTGATTCTGTTCGTGATGGTTTTTGCGGTTATCTGCGCGCACCCGTTGATGATTGCTCCAGAAGTAGCTCTCAACCTTGAAGCTGCTAAGTTGATTGCGCTTGGCAAAATTCCTTATGTAGATTTCTTCTGTCTATCTTCGCCGCTGCTGCTATATGGCAGTCTTGTACCAATGTTGTTGGCGCAAACTCTGGGTATTCCTCCAATTTTGGCCTGTAATCTGCTTGCCTGGTCTCTTGCTCTTGCTTCGGTATTGTCGTGTGCAGCAATTTTGCTACCAAGGCGACACCACAGAGAGTGGCATTGCTTTCCGCTCTTTATCGTGGCCCTAGCTCTGGTAAATGTCTTGATGCTGTTTCAGCTTGGTCAGAGTGAGCATTTTACTATGCTCGTATTTATGCCCTATTTTCTCATTAGGTGGTTACGCTGGAATGGTCATAAAGTTTCTAGAAGAGAAGCCATTGCCAGTGGAGTATTTGCTGGACTTGGTTTTTGCTTGTGGCAAGGTTTCTTTTACATCGCAGCCGTTCTGGAAGTCTTTTGGCTGCTCTCTTTGCGTAAGATTCGACCTCTTTTGGCGCTTGAAGTTCGCGCTTGTATTTGTGCTGCATCTATTTGTTTGCTCACGGCATTGTCTCTTCCAGATGCTGCCAGAAATAAATATATTTCGCTTGTGTTTCCAATGCTATATTTGGGCTACCAGTGCCATGATTGGTCTATCTATGGCAACGGCAGTGTGCCTGACCGGCGCGATATTTTCTACGTGGCTATTGCTGCCATTTTGTTTGTACTGCCGTTCATAAGGCGCACCAGCTTGGCCGCACCGCTTGTTGTTATGTTCTTGGTTGGTTTCGGTCTGTACTTAAGTCAATTGAAAGGGTTGAGTCACAGCGCCATTCCGATGATTTTTGCTATTGCGCTTTTGCTCTCAATCGACCTCGCTATAGCCGGAGTTATTGCTAGACGAATTCTGAGAATTGGTCGCACTGGTTGTGTTGGTAGCGGTCTTTGGATGCAACTTTTTGGTGGCAAGGTAGCCTTGATTGCCTATGCTGTAAGTGTTTTACTGCTCGCGGGATTTTTCTTAAAGCATCAAGAAAGTAAGATTGATCGCGGTTTACCGCTGGCTAGCGAAGTGGTTAGTGAGATGATTCCTGACATGCTCAGTGAAGATAATTCGGGGCGAGGGCTTGGGCGGACTTCAAGCTCGTATGACGGACAAGGCTCAATGAAAAATTCACAACCAGCTAACTGCGCGTCTTGGCTGGCCAAGTACTCTCGCGAACATGATGAAGTCTTGTTTCTCACCGATAGTTTAGCGGCTGGCTATCCGCTGATGTTGCAGATGAAGCGACAACCTAGTGGCTATTTATTACAGTCTGATTGTTTGGTGGAGCTTGAGGCCTGCGAGCGCGAGAGTCTTCAGCCAAAGTCGTTTCAATCTTATGCAGGAAGTCTCTACCCTCGTATTGAGCGCGATATTGCCAGTCGGCGAGCGAAGATGATTTTTGTGCAAGACGTGACTGTTGGCGATTTACTGAAAAAGCATAAAGTGGCTGAAACTTTGCTTAAGTATTACGAACTGCGTGGCCGGGCTCGCTTGAAGGGTGCCAATGCAGAGCCTGTAGAGCACGCAGGTTTTAATTACAACATTGATGTCTTCTTGCCACGAAGGCAGCACCAATGAAAAAGCGACCTTTGTCTTTAGTGATGGACACTCCCACTAGAAACTCTATGTTCCTGTTGGGCGGCCTTCTGTTGCTGCTTGTTTTTGTGCGCTTGCTGACGTTTCCGCTGTTGTTTCCTCTGCAGATATCGCCAGATCAATCTATGTTTGTTGCTATAGGGGAGCAGCTATTGCAGGGTAAGCGGCTCTACGTCGATGTTTTTGATGTTAACCCGCCTTTGGCCTTTTATGTGCATACGGTACCGGCAATGGTGTCGAGATTATTCGCTATTCCAGCGCCGCAAGCTTTTGCCTTTACCATAATTGCATGCTGGCTTTATAGCGTGGGCTTTAGCTTGTGGCTGGTGTGGCGGCAATCTAAGCACAAAGAAGCTTTTGTTTTTGTGCCGCTTGTGGTGTCGTTCTCTTGTCTGACACTTTGGCTCTCTCAACTGGATGAGTTTGGTCAGCGAGAGCATATATTCCTTTTGCTGTTCTTCCCTTTCTTTATAATCAGGTGGCTGCGTTGGAATGGCTATGCCACTAGCTCTAAAGCAGCAATCGTTGCGGGAACTTTTGCTGCTATCGGTCTGTTTTTCAAACAATATTATCTTGGTGCTGCGCTAATACTCGAGCTACTCTGGTTTATGGAAAGACCACGCTGGCGCAATCTCGTGGCTCCAGAAACGATTGTCTGTGTGTTATTGGGTGTGATTTACGCTTGCTGCCTTTTGCTTATGCCACAAGACATGAAAGATGGCTACTTCTCTTTTATGGTGCCGATTTTCGCTGCCGGTTATAACGAGTATGGCACTTCAATTATGTTCCAGCTTGTGGGCTTTGCGCAGATGTGGAATGACCGCATTTATTTGTTGATCATCGCTTGTGCTCTTGGTATGGCGATGATGCGCTATTCCACTTTGATTATGCCGTTGGTAGCTTTTAGTTTGTTTGCTCTGTCTGCATATCTGCTTCAGGGGCAGCCTTGGCTCAATCATGCTCTGCCCTTTGTCGCTGGATCGTACATGCTAATAGGCGTTGAGGCGGCCATTGCTGCTTGCGTGCTGCGGCAGTATGCGCTGACTGTTTTTAGGGGCTCTGGTAGAGTGTTCGATATTGTTTGCATGGTCGCCCTTGTTGTTTGGCAGGGGCAAATTGCAGTGTGGGAAATTTCGGAGCAGGTGCAGCGGGCTGCTGAAGCAGAGAAGCTGGATCTAGCTTTGGTCGGCTACAAAGGTCAAGCTGCTAGAGCCGATAGCGAATCGCTTTATGCTGTCATTCTTCGCTTTACTAACATTGGTGATCGGGTTCTGTTTATCACTAGAAGCATCGCACCTGGATATCCGCTACTGTTGCAAACCAAGCGCGAGCCAGCGTCACGCTATCTGCACGGCATGTTATTGCCCACTTTGCTATACGCCAGTGACAACGCCGGCTCAGAATTAGCTAGAGCCAAGTTGGTTCAAGCTAAGATGGATGGCTTTAGAGCTAAGGTCTTGGCGGATTACAAGGCTGATATACGCCGCACTAAGCCCAAGTTGATAATGATTCAAAACATGCGCATATGGGACATACTGGAACATTCTAAATTTATCGAAGACCCCATCTTTGAGCAGTATCAGTTTGCTGGTGTTGTTGATGATCACCGAATTTATATTCGTCGTGATGTGATTACTTCGCCGAATTGACATGCTTGGAGCCCTCGGCAAAGAGCTATTTGTAAACTTCTGGTGGGCCATCAACTATTGTGTAATTGCCTTCTGGGGTGCGACAGACGCAGACATTTCTGCTGCTGGAAAGATTATCAATTGGTTTGACAAGACGAACTCCGGGGAGGATCGGTACTTGCCGAAAAAGTCCGTATGTCGGAGTGGGAGTCGTCGCGTAGTGATATTTGTATAAATCATAAACCTCATCGGTTTTACTGTAGAACTCACCAGTTTTGGGTGTGTATGGGTAGCCGCATGGAATGCTGCATATTCCGATTAAAAGAGTCGGAGCGTTGAACAAAGCTAGCGCTACAATTCCTAGGCCTATCTTACGACTAAGGTTTGTCCATCTTAAGGTGATAACTATGAGAAAGAGGAGCTGCTTGCCCAGGTACATTAATGGGAAGTCCATGTTGGGCAGAATAAAAATTAGCATCAGGGCTTGAATGTCTTGGACATTGTTTGGTTTCCCAAGGCGAAAAATAATAAAGAGGTAGAGAAATCCAGATAGGTAGTTTGAGATATTGGAGATGGTCTTGCTATCAAATTCCACATGACCTTGCTGCTCATAGAAGCCATCGATTAGGAGATAGATTACGATAAGAGCCATAGCCCAAGTCAACGATTTGGCATGAGACGTAAAATAAGTGGCTAGTTTGCTAAGCTTATTCATTTATGCTGGTACTATTGGTGGTGACAATGTCTCTGCCCCTGAAATTGTCGCAACCTTGGATTTGCAGTGGTTTCTTGCCCTTCCTCATGACTTGCAGGTGTTCGGATCCTTGGGGCCTGAGTATGCGGTAGAGAACACATAAGTAGAGGTAAGCAGACAGAGTGTTGAAAAAAACTTCTGCTGCTGTACTTTCAATGTCCCAGTAACCTTGATTGGCAAAGAAGCTACCGACTATTAGGTCTAGCACAATTAATGCAAAAGACCACTGCAAGGCAGAGGCGTTTTGGGTGAGGAAGAACGGAGACAAGCTTTTCATATATGGGCACTCCCCATATATAAGTTTTCCCAACTTGATGAGTCTTCCCAATGCGGTGTGCTGATTGTCAAGAAATATACACTTGGCAATAACCGAATAGCCTGTGTTTCCGAGGTTACCAACAAAGTTAAGCTGTTTACTTCGACGATTTAACCTTGTTCAAATTTGCTGCAAGAGGCTGCCAAGCGACTGGCTGGTTTTGGCTGGTATTGTCAAAATCAGCAGAGAGCCTTGGTTTTAGGTGGTAGTCGCAAAAGTGGCCTTTACCAAATGACATGTTCAAAACTGGTTTTCTTCATCATTTCTTCCAACTGTGGCCATTCTGAAGTTCGCCCAACTTGCCGTAACAGCGCCGCAACCGCTGGCAATATGTAGATAGCATGATGTTAGAATGTAATCACGATTAGGGATAACTAACTGTTCGGGGGCTAACCGCCATGTTTGAAAGGTTCACGGAAAAAGCGATCAAAGTAATCATGCTCGCTCAAGAAGAAGCGCGCAGGCTTGGTCACAATTTTGTGGGCACAGAGCAAATTCTTCTAGGTTTGATCGGTGAAGGTACCGGTATCGCCGCCAAGACTCTCAAGTCTATGGGCGTCAACCTTAAAGATGCACGTGTCGAAGTAGAAAAAATCATCGGTCGTGGCTCCGGCTTCGTCGCTGTAGAAATTCCATTTACACCTAGAGCCAAAAGAGTGCTCGAATTGTCTTGGGATGAGGCTCGCCAATTAGGTCACAACTATATTGGTACAGAGCACCTGCTGCTTGGCTTGATTCGTGAAGGCGAGGGCGTTGCTGCCCGCGTCTTAGAGAATCTTGGTGTTGACCTGACTAAAGTTAGAAGCCATGTCATTCGCTTACTGGGCGAAAGTGGCGCTGCTACTACTGGTTCTGGTTCTGGCAGTTCGACTTCAACTGGTCGCTCTAAGACCCCTACCCTTGACGAGTTTGGCGTCAACATGACCCAAGCTGCTCAAGAAAATAGGCTTGACCCAGTGGTTGGTCGTGAAAAAGAAATTGAACGGGTTATTCAGATTCTCGGTCGTCGTACCAAGAACAACCCAGTATTGATTGGTGAACCAGGCGTTGGTAAAACAGCGATTGCAGAAGGTTTGGCCATTCGCATTTCTAACTCAGACGTTCCTGAAATCTTGCTCGACAAGAAAATTGTCATGCTTGATATCGGTCTGCTAGTTGCTGGTACCAAATATAGAGGCGAATTCAACGTCATGTTGGTTATCGACGAGCTTCACACCTTGATTGGTGCTGGTGCTGCGGAAGGCGCTATCGACGCTGCTAACATTCTCAAACCAGCTCTTGCTCGGGGCGAGCTGCAATGCATCGGCGCTACAACGATGGATGAGTACCGCAAACACATCGAGCGCGATGCTGCTCTAGAACGTAGATTCCAGCCAGTTATTGTTGATCCACCATCTGTTGAAGAAACAATTGAAATCTTGCGCGGTCTTCGTCCTAAGTACGAAGAGCACCACAGATTGATCATTTCTGATGAATCAATCGACACTGCTTGCAAACTTTCTGACCGCTACATCTCTGACCGTTTCCTTCCAGATAAAGCTATCGACATCATCGACGAAGCTTCATCTAGAGTGCGTTTGAGAGCATCTAGCTTGCCACCAGAAGGCAAAGAAGTTGAGAAAGAATTGCGTGCTGTTCGCCGCGATAAAGAAATGGCAATTCGCAACCAAGAGTTCGAAAAAGCAGCTTCTTTGAGAGAGCAAGAGACCAAGCTTTCTGAGAAGATTCGCGAAATTCAAGCTGTTTGGAAAGCCAAGCAAGAATCAGAAAAACCAACAGTTACTCCTGAGGAAGTAGCCCACGTAGTAAGCGCATGGACAGGCATCCCGCTGCTCAAGCTGACCGAAGGCGAATCTGAAAGATTGCTGCACATGGCTGATGTACTGCACCAACGAGTAATTGGTCAGAACGACGCTGTTGAAGCTGTTTGCAAAGCTATTCGCCGCGCAAGAGTTGGCTTGAAGAATCCAGATAGACCAATCGGCAGCTTTATCTTCTCCGGACCAACCGGTGTTGGTAAAACCGAATTGGCTAAGGCTTTGGCTGGTTACTTCTTCGGTTCAGAAGACAACTTGATCAGAATTGACATGTCAGAATTCATGGAGCACCACACAACTTCTAAGTTGATTGGTTCACCTCCTGGATATGTTGGCTACCAAGAAGGTGGTCAGCTGACAGAAGCTGTTCGTCGCAAACCCTACTCTGTAGTGCTCTTCGATGAAATCGAAAAAGCTCACCCAGATGTCTTCAACGTTCTTCTCCAAATTTTGGATGACGGCCGCTTGTCTGACAGTAAGGGTCGCACCGTAGACTTCAAGAACACTATCATCATTATGACCTCTAACGTCGGTGCTCAATTCATCGACAAGACGTCTCTCACATTGGGCTTCCAAGTTCAGACAGAGGACGCAGAACACTCAGAGCGTTATAAGAAGATCAAAGATCTTGTTATGGATTCGATGAAGAAGACCTTCCGACCAGAGTTCCTCAACCGTGTAGATGAGATCATCGTCTTCCAACAGTTGACCAAAGAAGAGATTCGCTACATCGTCGACATCATGTCGTCCGATCTACAAAAGCGCATCAAGCAAAACGGAATGGAATTGGTCATCTCTACCGAGAGCAAAGACCTTATCGCCAAAGAAGGCTACAATCCTGCTTATGGTGCCAGACCGTTGCGTAGAGCAATCCAACGTATGCTTGAAGATGCAATCTCTGAACAGGTTCTGCAAGGAACCTTCAAAGAAGGTGATGTCATCGATACCATGGTTGAAGACGGTAAAGTCGTCTTCGTTAAGGTGCCGGGCAAAGTATCCAAGCCGGTTGAGAAAGGCGACAAAGATAAAGACAAAGAAGAAGCCAAAACTAGCAAGACTGAGAAAACAGACAAGCCAGAGAAAGCCTCTAAGTCTAAAGACAGCGAGAAATCGTCTGAGAAAGAGACAGTCGAATAACTTATGTCGGCAGAACAAAATGATTGATTTAAAGGGGGCAGCTAACGCTGCTCCCTTTTCTGAAAAATAGACCTTTAGACTGACACAGTGCTGAGAATTTTCGACTATAACTTGATACTGATGAGTGTTTAACTATTTAATGCGAGACTCAAATTTGAAATTCTTTTTTTTGAAATCTCTGCCAGTACTTTTGAGTAGCGCGGCTTTGGTTGTAGTTTTGACTGGCTGCGAATCTGATAAGAATGGTCTGACTGAGTCGAGAGTGTTTACTTTTGATGCGCCAGATTTGAAGAGTAATCCGGTTACTCCTCCGAAGAATGCTAAAGATCCAGAAGCGTGGGCGCAGCTTGCATTTGATTATCAATCAAAGCAAGAGTGGCCGCAGTGCATTTATTGTTATACAAAGAGCTGCGAATTAGATCCTACAAAAAAAGGTTATTGGAACAGCCTAGGTACTGCATATCAGTTTTCCGACAAAATGGAAAGTGCTCGTAATGCCTTTCTGCGCTCGCATGAGCTTGATGTCTATGAAATTGGCAATATGGAATCGATCGGATATGCCGATACGCGCATGGGTATTCATGATGCCGAAGCACTGCGCTTTTATTTGATGGCATTGTCAATTGATCCTACTCACAAAGGCAGTTGGGATAATCTCGTTGGCGTTTTGCATCGACTTGATAAAGATGAGTTTGTACCGCGTGTGCAAACTCTTGCAAGCTCATCGACAGAGCCTAATGCAGCTTTTGTAGCTGATTCAATTAATGAGCACTTCTTACGGGAAAAACCAGACGACTACGATTTGCTCGTCAATAAGGGTCTTTTTCAGACACGCTTGCTTAACGTGCCAGTTGCTCTGGATGCATTTGATAAGGCCAATAAGCTCAGGCCGGACAGCCCGCGAGTATTGATTGGCTATGGTTTGTTATACGATGCCATAGGCGACAGCAAGAAAGCAGTCGAATATTTTACTCGATGTACCACTGCAAGCCCCAGTCAGTCTATGGCTTGGGCTATGCGCGCAGCAATTGCTGAGCGAGCGAAAAATTATAAAGAGGCTTTAGATAATTACGTTATTGCTTCAGCTTTATCGCCTGAGAAGGCTCAGTGGTCAGGCAAAATTGGAGAGCTCGATAAAATCGTCAAGTCTGGTGGTGTTGCTAAGCCAGCTGAAGTGAGTAAGTAGGGCTGTAGTCTACGAAATGCGGGTTTTCTCATGCATGGCCAACTGCTCAATGATATTTTCTGGGGTAGAACCCTCAAGAATAGTAGCTCTTAGGCTGGCTGAGATGAATCCAGCAGTGACTGCATCGTCGAAGAATGACAACAAAGAATCATAGTAGCCATAGGCGTTGAGAATGCCCATGGGCTTTTTGTGCAGACCTAGTTGGCCCCACGTGAGAATCTCACAAAACTCATCAAGTGTTCCATAGCCGCCAGGAAGTGCCAAAAATGCGTCTGAAAGGTCGGCCATCAAGGCCTTGCGCTCGTGCATCGTTTCTACATAGTGAATCTTGGTCAGGCCCTGGTGGGCGACTTCCTTTCTGTGAAGGAAGTGGGGAATAACGCCGATGACATTGCCACCTTTGGCTATGGCTGCATCAGCGATAACGCCCATGAGGCCCACGTTGCCGCCGCCGTATACAAGGGTCATTCCGCGTTCAGCAATCAGTTCTGCAGTTTTTTCAGCTATTTCGCGGTGAGCGGGATTGTTGCCCATGCTGGCTCCGCAAAATATGGCCACTGATTTCACTTATGACAACCTCAATTAACGGTCTTACTTTAATTTGACTGGCCTTGCTACCATTATCAGATGCACATTATAGATTCTTGCGTCGCCCTTCAGGCACAACACTTTGAAAAGCTTCTGCAAGAAGCTGAGGCCAATTGGCCACCCATAGCCTATACAAATTCGCAGTTGGACAAACAGTGCTTTGCCTTAATAATGCGCCCATCCGAAGAAAGCCGTGAGCTTTTGGCTGAGCGTTTGCGACTGGTGGCCGAACTCTTTCCAGATAATATCTATTATGGCGAGAAAAATCTGCATTTGACTGTATTTGGCTTGCCAAATCTTGACAGCAGCCCTCTAGTTCATCGTCATTTTGACCGCTATCTCTCTTCGCATGTGTGTGCAGTGAAGCCGGTAACTCTTCCTCTTGGCGGGCTGTCGATTGTTGGCAATACGCTGGTTTTTAAGGCGTTTGACCCAATTGGTAATTTATTGCAGTTCAACAAAAGTGCTGTAATTGAGTTGACAGAAGAACTCTACGGCGATGGCGTGGATATCACCAATATGATCGGTTTGCATACAGAGATATTTTGGCTTACTGCTGCCCGAATTGGGGCGAATCAGGCAAGAGAGTTTTTAGACTATGTTATAGAACACGGCAATGAGAGCCTGGGCGCGCTGTCGTTTGAGACTATGGAATTGATCAAGACAGATCATCTATTTAGGCCTGAAAACACCAAGGTGATTAAGGCCTACACTCTAGGCGAGTTGAATTAGCTTCGGCTAGCCGATTGCTTGATCTTGATGCGCGCTAATCAATCTCTGTGCTTGCATTGAGGCGTGCTGCTAGGTTTAGACTTCGTCTGCGGCTTGCAGCGTTAGTTCTAGGGTGCTATCTGGTTTGACGCGCACAGTTACCCAGGTAAGATCGTGCACGACGTAATCGGCTTCTGTGATGTTGTGATCAGCTGAGCGAACAGCCACGGCAATAACGCGCATGCCTGCTTGTTTAGCTGCTTTTATGCCGTTCGGTGAATCTTCAAAAACTACGCAATCTTTTGGTTCTAGTCCTAAGCGATTAGCGGCGAGAATATAAGGTTCAGGATTTGGCTTTCCTAAAGTGACATCATCGGCGGTGATAAAAACTTTTGGTATTGGTAGTTTTGTATGAGTCAGTCTGTGTGTGGCCAGTCTGTGACTGCCTGAAGTGACCACGGCAAAATGATGGGGCGATAGGCGCGATAGTAGTTCAGCAGCGCCATCGATTGGAACTAGACCTTTCGTGCAGCTAGTTTCTAGATTTTCCAAGTGTTTCACTTCAGCGTCAATATCGGCATCAGGGGTGAACATTTGGACAATATCGATGGTGCGTCTACCGTGAGCTTTCTCGACCAAGTCACCCAGGTGCAAATTGTGCTCTTCTGCCCAAGTATTAACGGCATAGTCAACGCAGATAGTAGAATCTATCAGGGTGCCGTCCAAGTCGCTTAGAATCGCCTTGCAGTTAACTGTCACGCCGCCAGTGGGGAAGACGGTGAGTTCTTTTCTCCGACCGTGAAATGGATTAGCCATGGTTTTCCTGTGCTCCTGAAGAGCTATATTATGCCTAAAGTCTGTTGCTACTGGGTGCTGCGGATTGTCAATTGCTACATTTCTTTAGTGGGATTTGGGTTTGGCTTGTGGTTTATTCTCGTGAGGACAGCTGATGCGTGCAGAATGGACAAATTGGGCAGATGAGTGGTTGAGCGGATGAAAGGTTATGAAGAAACTTGGGCTGAACTTGAGTTGAAAGCTCTGGCCGCGATGGAGAAGCCAGAGTTGTCTGGTGGTTCGCCACTGCCTGCCGGTTATGCGCTGAGTCTGCGATTCTGGATGTTCGAATCGTTTGGAGATTCCCAAAGTTGGAATTTCTACAACTCTCAACTGACTTCTGAGTATCATCCAATCCTGTTGCTGAAGACCGTGTGGCAGAGGCACGAAGACGCTCAACGTTTTTCTTTTCCGGACGCTGGACTAAAGCATTTGAATAAGTTCAAGCCAAGTCCGACACTGTCGTTTAGTGATCGGCACATCAGTGTCGAAATGTTGGAACGTGGTCACAATGAGGCCAATCGGGTCTTACAGCATGTTCGCAGTGTTGCGCGCTTACCGATCACAATTGATGGTACAGGTTTTGGCATCGAAGTATTTGAAGGTTCCGAAAGTGAAAAAGTGGAGTGGAGCTCGGGACTTCCTATTGGTGATGCGCTATTGGATGTTTTGGCTGGTTTGATTTGAGAACTGAAAATTTGCTAGTGGGATTTTGAGGGGCACAGCAAAGCCGTGACTTCTGTATTGAGCCACACCAGACCATTGTGGTTTGGGTTGCAAGACTAGTTGATCATCAGTTATCGAGAAATGATCACACATCCCAATGATGTCTAGATAACCAGCTTGCGCAATGAACCGATAGGCAACCAAGCCTGTAGCTAACTCTGTGAGCCGCACATAGAGAAGGAGGCCGAAGTAATTAGCTTTGAGTTTCAACTCTGGTTCGATCAAGTATTTACGCGTTTGTTTTACAAGCTTGGTCATTTTGACCGTCGTGCAATTTTTATCGGCACTGATTCTCAATCGTGCTTCTTCAATTGGTTCAATTTCAGAATTTTCTTGTTGAGCTAACGTCTTCAGAAGATTTGAAAGCAGGTCGAGCCAGTAGTCAAAAGACATTGGCTCGACCAAGTCTTTGAATCGCCCCATTTCTACAAAGAACAAACGAGTAGAGAATTTATCTACGCCTAATATTTTTAGTTCACCTGGCGGGCCATCACCGGCAAATATGCGTACATAATCATATCGCGCTAGTTTGTACTGATATTCGAATCTGAGAATAGCTAGCAGTGTCAGAGCTATCCTCGCGCCGTTTCCGTCTGGATCGTTCTCTGTTGCGTATATGGAAACTTCTTCAATAAGTTTTTTATTCATCTTTCTGATTCGTGTGTGTCTTTGGGACTACAAATGGCGATTTCCAGATGTTGCCGTTTACTTCATTGCGATCAAGTGGCAGAGAGATACGGTAAAGGAAATAGATATATTCAGGTTTGTCTGACAGTGATCTCCGATAAAGTAGCTCAGAGAAGTCGAAGATATCGATAGAGATGGCTTCTTTAGCCTTAATAACTCCAGGAAAACCTTCTAGTGTTGGCAAGTCTTCGAATGGGTTATCGCCGTTTGATAGCCTTGGATCTATCCATACGTCAATTTCTTCGCGGTTCAACAATATTAGTTTTCGCATTCTACCTTCTCACTATAGGCTTAGTCGCCACACGCCAAATGGGTTGTAGCGAATGTCTGATTCTTGGAAGAATTTGCAAGGTTCTATGTGAAGCCTTAAACGCTGGCTTTCAGGTGTCATGCTGAATGTTTGACCTGATAAGAACTCATTGGGTGGGCATTCTTCAAGTTTATAGATGGCTAGGGTTCTAAACAGTTCATAGGCTACATTCGACAGTTCTTCAGCTGTATCTGCATTCCCAAATGCTTTGAGCGTTTTTGTTTCGATTATGTAGTCTGCTTGGCCAAGGCTGTTCATTCCAACAGACATGTATGCGCCATCGATGATGACCGGTATGTGAACGAAAGAATAGATAAGTGCGTGGATCGGCGCCTCTTCTAGTGTTTCATTGAAGAGTCTCCAGGCTGCTTTTGAGTGCATCACAGACGAGCTTTCTGCTGAAATGCCAAGGGCACCTTTGCTGATGAGTTCGCTTATCAGCTGAAGAATAAACTTGGCATTTTCAATTGCTTCCGAGCTCTTGAAAGGTTTGCTACGCACTACTAAATTATTGGTGTATCCTTCTAAGCTGGATTTTTCTTGTTCGTCAATCATCGGATTGTAGTGGCTTGCATAGCGGGTTATGAGCGCAGGTAGTTGCTCGTCGTATTCTTCTACTTCGTACTCAATGCCTTTTAGGTCGAGCAAAGCACAGCATTCTTTGGTAGCGAAGTCGTTGGTGAGCACATACAGCACAATGCTTGGCCAGTAGGCGTCAACGAATTCAATTCTTCTCCGCTGCCAGTCTACCAGTACATTCTCGGGATCAATATCAATTCCTGCAGTTTCTTGCAGCTTCTCTATATGCTCGCGCTGCATCATTATGCAGGGAGCATTGTCGCGACATTCGATAATTTCTTCGGCTGTTAATGGTCTATTTTTTCTTTTCTCTAGCGATGAAAGGAGAAAACCGAGTGGGGGAGCAAAATGCGGTAATAGGTCTTCTGGTTTATTC
>LNEX01000278.1 GCA_001464165.1 bacterium Ga0077546 | reverse complement strand
GGTGTTAATGTCCAAACTGCACCGATAGGTTAAACTTCGCCATCAGATTTCACAAAGAGTCAGTTCATCGAAAGCAAGGGTTGAAAAGATGAAATTAGCGCGAGCATTGGTAGCTGAGGCTTTGGGAACTGCGTTCCTCCTTGCAACTGTGGTTGGTTCAGGGGCTCTTGCCGACAAGTTAGACCTCGGCAATCTGGCTGTGTCTGTTCTCTGCGTGGCTTTCGCTACTGGGGCTGTTCTGATAGCATTAATTGCAGCTTTCGGATCTATATCAGCTCACTTCAACCCTATTGTCACAATGGTCTTGACCCTTCGTGGTGAATTTAGCTGGAAGAAAGTAGCACCTTACGTTACTGCACAGGTGGCTGGGGCAATACTTGGAGTGGTTGTGGCCAATTTGATGTTCGACTTGCCAGCTGTCACAATCTCGGCTACAACTCGCAGCGGAATGGGCCAGTGGTTAGGCGAGTTTATTGCTAGTTTTGGCTTAATTGGCATTATTCTTGGCAGTGCTCGGTCAAACTCAAATACCGGTATTGCAGTTCCGGCATATGTTGCTGGGGCAATTTACTTTACTTCCTCAACTTGTTTTGCCAACCCAGCTGTCACAATTGCGCGCATGTTCACTAATACTCTAACTGGCATTGTGCCAGTTGATGTGCCGGCCTTTGTAGTTTCACAAATTGTCGGGGCCCTCTGTGCTGCCGCTGTCTTTGGTTGGTTGTTTGCTGCTGAGAAGCGTGAGTTAACTGCGGCATCTCAGTTGGACTTAGATCCAGAAGTTCTCGCCACCTTAGAGCGAGAGTTAGCTGCGGCAAGTAGTTTGAACTTAGATAAACTCCATAAGTAAGATGAGTAGGAAAAATATAGATGTCGAGAAAAGATGATCCCCTAGGCGTAACCCAAAGCGTCAAGTTCAACACACGCCTGACCTCTATTGATACTCCGGATGAGATTCCAGCCCATTGGGTGGGAAGCCCGATTGCAGAGTTGATTGGTTCTCATAACTTTGGTCAAAAAATTGAAGTAACAGGTGAGCCTCGCGTTTTGATTTCGACCTGCATAGAATTTCGCTATCGCCCAGCTGTTCCTAGTCAGTATGCCTATGTCATAAGGCGTGCTAGTGGGCGGCTAATTGGTGCTGAGTTTGCATTGGTTTATGCCCTTTCGCGGGGCGTCAAGCATGTGGTGCTGATTGCCCACAACGATTGTGGCATGACAAAAGTGACTCAGCACAAACCGGCTATGATAGCTACTCTTGTCGAGCAAGGCTGGGACCCTGAGCGCGCTGAAGAATTTGTGGCTATGCATGCAGGTCGCTATCATATCGAAGATGAAGTTGATTCACTCAAGCGCGAATTCTATCGCCTCAAGCGGTTATTCAAAAATGTAGAGATTGCCCCTCTTTTTGTTTCTCTTTCAAGCAATCGTTTGCATGTTCCGAATTGGTATCTTGATTTCGTTAAAAAGCCAGATCTCGGCAATGCCAATGAATGCATTCCGGCGGAAGAATATTTGATGCTGCCCTGAGCCTAAATAGAGCTGTTAAGAGCTATTGCTTAGCAGCTAACTCAGTAATTATTTTCCACTCTTTTGCCGTCACTGGTTGTACCGATAGTCTGCTACCTTTTTGCAGCAGAGCCATTTCGCTCAAGCCCGGAATCTGACGGAGAAGCTCTAAGGGCAAAGGCTTCTTGAAAGTCTCAACATGCTTTACGTCAACCATGTACCAAGTTGGTTTGGCCTTGTCGCTTTTCGGATCAAAGTGCACATCATCAGGATCAAATGCCGAATGATCGGGATAGCCTTCCTTTACAACTTCGGCTATACCGGCTATGGCAGATGGTTCTGAATTGCTGTGGTAGAAAAAAATAAGATCGCCTAACTTGAATGAATCACGCAAGAAATTGCGAGCTTGATAGTTGCGCACACCATCCCAGCAAGTTGTTTTCTTTGGTGCCTTGGCTAAGTCTTGAATTGAGAAAACAGCCTCTTCACTCTTCAGCAACCAATAGTTGCAGATAGACTTAGTTGTTGTACTGCTACTTTTGGCTGCCATTGGGTTCCTCTTTTGCTTTCTCGCTAGGTTGTTCGCCAGGTTTTTCAGTGGGTTTATCTACGGCTTTCTCAACAGCTTTCTCTTCTGTTTTCTTAGCAGGTAGTTCCCTTATTTTGCCGGCCATAATGTCATTGATTTGTGTGTACAAGGCATTAGCTTCAGTCTGCTTGCCGTCTTTTAAATACATTTTCGCGTAGGCTTGCATCGTTTTTATTTTGGCTTGGGGCTTGAGATTGGGCATATCGATTACTAACTTGAAATGTTTTTCGGCCTCAACCTTGTCGCCTTTGGCCAAATACATTTCGCCCAGATCGCATTCTGTTTGTGCTACTTCCGCTGACTGAAGGCCATTGGCTACCGTACGTATAGCCAGAGCGCGGTTGAAATTCTTTTCGGCATTGGGAAAGTCGCCGATTTCTTTGTATTCATTGGCGAGGAAGTTTATGCTTTCGGAGAGTTTGCCGTGGCTTGGCCCTAGTACTTTTTCTGCGCCGGTGATGCGCTCTTTCATTATCTTGATTGTATTCAGATGAATTGTTCGGCGTTGAGCAATTTTGCGTTCAACGTCTGAGCCACCACCAACTACGTCAGGAGATGAGAGCGAAGCCGATGCACTGTTTGCGTCGCAGCGAAAGGAGGCATTGACGACAATAAATGGCTTGCCTTCGAAACGCACAAAACCGGCCGAGTCTACGGCCGTGCGGCAGGCAACATCGAAAGAAGGGTCACCTGAGCCTCTCTTTATTACCCAATCACTGTAAGTACCGTCAGATAGAAGGCGAAAACTAGCATAGGCACTCCGTGCCGCTGGTCGCTGTCTGCCTAGGGTGCGAAACCGGTTATCTACCATCTTTTCATCATGACTTAATACATCAGCCAGTACTTCTTGCAGGTCTGCTCGTGCCATTGGTGGCGCTATAATCACCGTCAAAAACGTGGCAATTGATGGCAGCAGTTTATTTAGTCGTGCAACTGAAAATACGCGCATAAGCACCTTGAATCTATGATTGTCAATTTTAGCACTGTGCGCTTTCCTTCATTCTGTTATACCGGCGCTGTTTACAAGATTGCCCCTTCTTAGTAGCCTTACCGAATGAATAAAATAAGCAAAGAAGAAGAGAAGCTCCTCGCTCGCGTATCTTGGCGACTTCTCCCTTTCTTGCTGGTGCTGTATATCGTCTCTTACTTAGACCGCATCAACCTCTCCTTTGCTGCTCTTGAAATGAATGCTCAGCTCAAATTTAGCGACCAGGTCTTTAGTCTCGGGGCTGGAATATTTTTCTTGGGCTATTGTCTCTTTGGCATTCCTAGCAACGTTGTCATCAAACGCCTCGGCCCGCGGCGCTGGATTAGCTCAATCATGGTAGCTTGGGGTCTAGTTACTGTGGCTATGTGTCTTGTGCAGGATGCCCTTTCTTTTTATGTCTTGCGCTTTACTCTCGGTGCCACTGAAGCTGGTTTCTTTCCGGGCATGTTGCTCTACCTGACATTTTGGTTTCCACCCAAACAGTACGGTACAGCAGTAGCCAGGTTTATGTCAGCTATTCCCTTGGCAGGCCTATTGGGCAGCTTTGTTGCGGCTAAGGCTTTTGAGATTAATGGCCTTTGGGGTCTTGAGGGGTGGAAGTGGCTTTTTATTGTCACTGGAGTTCCTGCCATTGCTCTTGGTATTGCCGTGGTATTTCTACTTCCCGATCGCCCGCACCAGGCTCGGTGGCTAAGCGGTGAGCAGAAGAGCATGCTTGAAAATTTGCTTGCTAGTCATGCCAGTGAAGGTAATGATGCAAAAAGTAGCGAAAAACTTTCTGTCTGGGCCACTCTCAAGAATCTAGTTGTCTGGCGTTTTGCTCTGCTCTATTTTTCTACCACAGTTTGCATGTATGGCTTTCAACTTTGGCTGCCTCAAATAATCAAGACTTTCGGCAGCGCCACTAATTCTTCTGTGGCCATGCTTTCGGCTATTCCTGCTCTGATGCAAGCATTAGGTATGCTAGTGATTGCTGCTAGCTCAGATCGCAGCGGCGAACGCCGCTATCATGTGGTGGCTTCTTCTGGTATCACTGTGCTTGGTTTGGTGGCAGCCACATACTTGCCTGATAGTCTCAAATTGGCAGGTCTAAGTTTGGCCGCTTTTGGGATATGGGGCAGTGTCGGACCCTTCTGGGCTTTGACTAGAAGCTCGCTTTCGGTGTCAGCGCAACCTACTGGTCTAGCATTTATAAACTCAGTCGGTAATCTCGGGGGCTTTGTTGGCCCCATGTTGATTGGTCTGATTAAGCAGTTGACTGGTTCGTATGCCGGTGGCGAGTTTGGCTCAGCATTACTGCTTTTAGCGAGCACAGCTGTATTTACTGCCTTTTTGGCGATTACCACGAAAGTAGATCGCCGTTAGTGCTTGCGCTGCCAACTCTGGGGCTGAGGCCTCAATTTACAGACGCACACTGGCAACCTAGGGTCAACGAGATTAGGTTCAGCTGCCAAATGGATGGCGGAAATAGTATTCGGCAATGCCAAACAATCCTATGGGCTGTTCGATACCGTAGTTGTGCGATTTGGCATAACTTTGCTGAAAGGCAATAAGTGATACTAGTGACATTATTGCGACAATGACACCGGACCAACGGTATGAGTTTGAGCAAGAAGGTTAGCTCATTTGTACCGCAGCCTTCATTGCGGTTCGTCTTGGTTGAAGTCGTCAGAATTGATGCGCGTTCCAGACTTAATCAGTTTGATGGGCTTGGCGCCGATGGCAACGTCGAGTTCTGAAACATCTTGCGATGGTTTCCTATCTTCTACGAACTTCATCAAGATGTCACTTGCATTCAATTCTATTCCTGGTTTTAAATCATGAGCTGCGAAGCCGACCTTATTCATTTGCGGGCCAAGAGCACTTTCGGTCAGCTTTTCACCTTTTTTGAGTTTCTTGAGCAACTTGTGCTCATACCAGTCGTTAAAGTCGTAAGTATCCTTGAAAGCAATTTTCTTTTGTTTGTCGTCATGGTCCCAGTCTGCGTTGAAGCGTTCTTGTTCCTCTTCCTTGCTCATATTGGCTTTGAGATCTGCAATTGTCAACACAGTTCCTGCCGGTAAATCTCTAACCGCGACAAAGCTACGAATGTTTGACATCGAGGAAGTGTCGCTTAAATCTTCGTACGACACTATTGTGCCTTTAGCTAATGGCTTGAGGGCTATATAGCCATCGATGCTTGTGCCTCCTTCGGAAATGTAGGTCATGACGTTTTCAGGTGTGTCATTTAGTGCGACCAGGGACTGAGCCAGATTGTCCAGTGATACGATGCCGCCTGCCGGTACATCTGCTGTTGTTTTCAGAACTGGAACGAGCTTACTAAAGCCATTGCGATCTAGTTTTGCCCAGTCGATTTTACTCTTCGAAGTTGGATCTATTTTGAGATCGTGCATGGTCTCACCAGCCGGAATGAAGAATTTGGTTTCTTTTCCGAGGAAGTCTTCTAATCGGTGTAGGTCATTTCCCGCAGAATGTTTACCGCGCTTCAATTCAACGATGTCAGAGATCTTGATTGGAGTTAGCTGGTCAATGTTTCGGGCGGCGACGTAGACAATATCTTGATCACCAGGGTGTTGCGTACCGCAGGCTGAAAGAGCAAATAGGCAGATGATGGCGCTCGCTAGCTTCGGAGCGTGCTTATTGCTAGTAAAAACTTTGTTCATAACGGTTATTCCGATTGTGGTGTTCTTTTCAGGTTTGCTAGTGTCTCATCATTATGGACGATGCACAATCGATCTAGATAGTCATGGTGGTTAGACCAAAGACGTAGACCTTTGGCCCGATGTCCGTGCTTTTGAATTGTGCCAGTGTTATAGGGTTGCTAGCTGGGGGTAGTTAGTGCTGCAAATTTGCCGACTGTTGATATTTTTCTGCCTAAATCTCTGTCTGTTGGGATTAGTCAGCGTATTGGCGTTGGAGCTGATGTCGTTGCCCTGTTCTGCGGTGAGCGGTAGCGAGCAAGCAAAGTCGTATTGTCTTTCGCAGTCGGCCACCTATTCCGTTAGCTCGACATATCCGGGTTATGAGAAAAAGAGTTGTTTGCTCACCGGTGCAGAAGATTTGCATACGGCACGCCTCTTGTCAAACCAGGTCATTGCTCCGGAGTTTGCCTTTCATACAGAGCTGCAAGACCACCCCAATATAGTCATTGACCTCGGCCGCAGTTGCCTGATTGATGGTTTGGTTATTGAAAATCGAAGACGTCAACTGCAAGAACGTGCTCAAGGCTTGACTGTGTTGGTTTCAACCAATAAGGCAGATTGGAGGCAGATCAAAGCATTTACCAAGACTCCTGATGTTTGGAACATCAAGCTCAGTGAGCCAGTAGAGGCTCGCTATGTAAAGCTTGAGCTGGCGGCAACGAGTTATTTCCATCTAGCTCACGTATCTGTCAACGGACGCGATAGAGAGGACGACTCGGCGCTCGATATTGTTGCTCAAAAATCGCCGCTACCAACGGTGTCAAAACAAGTTACTGCTGCTGATATTGAGAAATCAATCGCCACCGATAGACCTATAAGAGATAAGTGGGCTCTTGTGATTGGTATCAATGACTTTGAAGATCCGCGCATTCCCCATCTGCAATATGCCGCAAAAGATGCTACTGACTTTGCCAATTTCCTTACCACCTATGGCAATTTTGCTAAAGATCACGTAGTACTCTTGACCAACGAAAACGCTACAGAGCATGAAATTAGGCGCATCATCGGCGACGATTGGTTGCCACGCAGAGTGATGGAAGATGACGTCATACTGATCTATGCATCTACCCACGGTAGCCCTAAAGAGCTAGATGTTGCTGGACAGAATTTTTTGATTTTGCATGATACCAATGTCGATAATTTATTTTCTACTGCTATCGAGCTTGAAGACTTAGCCAGAACAATTAGGCGTCGCACACAATGTGATCGAGTGCTCTTGGTTCTCGATTCATGCAATAGTGGAGCCGCTGCTGTCAATGGTGGCAAAGGTTTGATTCGTACTAACAACTTTGATCTTGGTAGTATTGCTGGTGAAGGCACTATTGTCATTTCTTCAAGTGGTGCGGGTCAACGCTCGTGGGAATCAAAACGTTATAAAAATGGTGTATTCACCCACGGTTTGATTGAGTCGCTAAAATGCAACGGTCAGCAGACCAAGCTGAGTGATGCTTTTAATGCGCTTAAAGATAGTGTTGAGCAGGAAGTTCGCTTTGATCGCAAGGCTGAGCAAACTCCAGTTATGAAAATGACCTGGAATGGTAAAGAAATGGCCATTCTGGCACCGCCGACTCGGCCACGAAAGACCGAGCCATACGTTCCTATTGGCACGAAGAAAGCCAATTGAAATAGTCACTTCAACTCTTTAGTTCTTCAAGTACCTGGGCAACGATTTCTTCTAGTGAGCGAGTGGCGTCCACTACAATGGCGTTGCCCGGCATAAAGTGATTTTGGCGCTGCTCCATGCGCCGGTAAATTTCATCGTAAGTTGCTTTGAGATAGACCAGCTCTGCTGCCTCGGGTCTATTTGGATGCTCTTGCTTATTCTCAGCCCTAAGGCCATGGCCAGCGTTCAGGCGCTTCCGATAAGTCTCTCTCAAGGCCGAGCAGGCCAGCACTGCACCTTGCTGCTCTCTCTGCCATTGATTGATGGCGCTTGCTAGGCTATTGAGCCAAGGTTCTCGGTCGGCATCGGTCAGCGCATGGCCTTTGGCCATTTTTGTTTTGTTAACATCACTGTGAAAATCATCAGCGTCAAAATAACGAAAATTTAGGGCTTTTCCCAGTGCCTGTGCCACTGTCGACTTTCCGGCGCCAGATACGCCCATGACAATGATTACTAAACTCATCGCAACAACAATCTCATATATTTAGAAGGTGACATAATCATTTTGAGTAGAGAGTGGAGTCGCGAGCGGTTGTCAGTAGTGCACTGACAGCATGTTGCTGAAATAAGGAAATGACCATGACCACCAAAGAATCGGGAAATGCAGCATTCATTTCAGATGTTGATGTGCACTTATTTTCGGAAGGCACACATTATCGCATTTATGAAAAGCTAGGCGCCCATCAGCTTGAGCGGGACGGTGTCAAAGGCACACACTTTGCCGTTTGGGCCCCCAATGCTGCAAGAGTATCGGTGGTTGGCGATTTTAACGAGTGGAATGCTGATAAAAATCCGATGGTACTAAACCATTCGTCTGGTATTTGGACTGCATTTATCCCCGCCCTGGGTCACGGTACTCTTTACAAGTATTTTATTGATGGTGCCAATGGTCATGTGCAGAAGACTGACCCTGTAGGTTTCGCCAGCGAAATGCGGCCGCGCACCGCATCGATTGTTTGGGATTTAGACACTTACAAATGGAATGACGCCAAGTGGCTAGAAAGTCGCGATAAGAAAAATTCTCTGGCTAAGCCTGTTTCTATTTACGAATTGCATCTTGGTTCTTGGATGCGCGTGCCAGAAGACGAAAATCGCTGGTTGACTTACCGAGAGATGGCCGACAAGTTGATTCCGTATGTTCTTGAAATGAATTTTACGCACGTTGAGCTTATGCCCGTTTCAGAGCATCCTCTTGATGCATCATGGGGCTACCAAACTACCGGATACTTTGCTGTCACCAGCCGCTTTGGCCCACCTGAAGACTTCATGTACTTAGTCGATAAATTGCACCAGGCTGGCATTGGTGTCTTGGTTGATTGGGTTCCGGCTCACTTTCCGCGCGATGGCCATGCCCTTGGTTTGTTTGATGGTACGCACTTATATGAGCACGCTGACCCACGTTTAGGCGAGCATCGCGAGTGGGGTACCTATGTATTTAACTATGGCCGCTACGAAGTTGCTAACTTTCTCTTGAGCAATGCCATGTTCTGGTTCGATAAGTATCACATCGACGGCTTGCGTGTAGATGCAGTGGCTTCAATGCTCTATCTCGACTATGCCAGAGAGAATGGCGAGTGGGTCGCCAATCAATATGGTGGCAGAGAAAATATTGAAGCAATTAATTTTTTGCGCCAGCTCAATGAGAAAGTTTATGCCGAATATCCATCAGTAATGATGGTGGCAGAAGAATCAACCGCTTGGCCACAAGTCACCCGCCCAACTTATGTTGGTGGCCTAGGTTTTGGTCTTAAGTGGGATATGGGTTGGATGAATGATACTTTGCAGTTCATGAGTCTTGATTCTGTTCACCGCAAATTCCATCACGATAAGCTTACTTTCAGAAGCATGTACAGTTTCTCTGAAAACTTCATCATGCCTTTGTCTCACGATGAAGTAGTGCATGGTAAGTATTCACTGCTTTCAAAAATGCCTGGTGATGCTTGGCAGAAATTTGCCAACTTGCGTTTGCTCTTTGGCTATCAATATTCTTCCCCCGGCAAAAAGCTGATGTTTATGGGCGGAGAGATTGGCCAGTGGATTGAGTGGAACGAAGAGCGCAGTCTTGATTGGCATTTGCTTGAGCATTCAACTCATGCTGGTATCAAACAATGGGTAAGTGATCTCAATCATCTCTATAAAACTGAGCCTGGTCTCTATGAGTACGATTGCAATCCTGGTGGATTCGAGTGGATAGACTGCCAAGACAATGAACAATCTATCTTATGTTTCTTGCGTAAAGGTAAGCACTTAGACGATTTTATTCTGGTACTGTGTAATTTCACTCCTGTACCTCGATGGAATTATCGAGTTGGGGTGCCACAGGGTGGCTACTGGAAAGAAATGCTCAATTCTGATGCTGAGATATATGGTGGTAGCGGCATCGGCAACAATGGTGGCGTGCATAGCGATTCTCATTGGCACCACGGCCGGCAAGATTCTGTATCGGTAGTAGTGCCACCACTTTCAATTGTTATGCTCAAATTGCAAAAGCCTGAATAAACGCGAGATATCGAAACTATGAAACCTGCATTGTCGAAAGAGGCACTACTTGATCGTAAGTGCTACAAACACTGGACTAAGGTAAACCTGCGCTATGGCGATACCGACAAGCTCGGTCATGTGAACAATGCTGTGTTCATTACTTTGTTCGAGTCTGGCCGTGCCGCACTATTGTTTGATCGCGATGGCTCATTGGCAGGGCCAGGCAAGACCATGGTACTGGCAAATATTGACGTTGATTTTAAGGCTGAATTGCACTATCCGGGTGATGTGGAAGTTGGAACTGCGCTAGTCAATATTGGTCGCAGCTCTCTTAAACTAGCTCAGGTTGTCTATAAAGACGGTATCTGCTGCGCTGTATCGCAGTCGACTATAGTCTTAATCGATGAGAAGTCACGCAAACCAATTCCTTTCCCATTTGATTTGGCTAGGCAGGTAGAGCAAACTGCGCCATTGACTCTGCAGACCGTCACCTAAGACATTGGATGATTCAATGAAAAGAGCATTGCCGTTTCTGTCTCTGTCAGTTTCTAAGTTTATGCCCTTGTTGCGAAGACTGGGTTATGCTTCGGCGATTGTCGTGCCTTTATCATTAGGTCTTGCTTGCGCGCCTAGTTCTTCTGCTTTTGCGGCTGATCACTTCAGTTGGCCTAAGAGTCGACTGCCGATTCCTGTTTGTATTGTTTCTGGCAAAGGGGTTCCCGGCTACCGGCCGCAGTTAGAGACAATTGTTAAACAAGCCTTTGATGATTGGATGATTGCTAGTGCTGGCAAGATTCAGTTTGTATTCGTAGATAAAACTGATGGCGGCCAAGGTATAACGTGTCAGTGGACCAATGATCGCTCTAAAATGACTTCAGCAATAGAAGATGGTGAGACTATTGTGGTGCCAGATGCTCAGGGCATTACCTCAGCCAAGATCATTCTTCTTACTGTGCCACCGAAGGCAATGCCTACCCTAACTGACAATTATGCTCGCAGGGTAGCACTTCATGAGATTGGTCACGCTTTAGGAATTGCTAAACACAGCAGTAACTCTAGCGATATTATGTTTGGCACGATTTATCCTGAAGATAAGCCTTGTGCTTTGAGCGAGGGTGACACTAGTGCTTTGGCTGCGGCTTATGCTCCAGCGGCTGATCTTCTCAGCGGTCAAAGTGCTGATGTTGAGAAAATTTCTGGAGCGTCACCAAGTACGCCTGCTGTTAAGGCATCAACTCTGAGCAGTTCGCCTTCTGGAGCGGAATCGCCGACTGTGCGCGGCTTGCGTCTAAACAACGAAGCCGCGGAGGCCATGAATTCAGGCAAGTTTGACTTGGCTGTGGCAAAGCTTGAAGAAGCTTACAAACTGGCACCAGATAATCAAATGGTCGGTGCTAACCTTGGTATGCTCTATTCAAATATGGCTAGCTTGGCCATGATGACACGCAATCTACCTAAGGCCGAAGCCTATTCTAAGAAAGCTGCAGCTATGATCGAGAAATATAGTACCAAGGCCAACTTGATGCAGGTATTGCGCTCGCAGGGCCTAATTTTGCATATGGCTGGTAAAGAAGCCGAAGCTTTGAAAATTGAAGCCAGGCTGAAGTCTATGGGTGCTAAGTAGGCGTTTTTCATTACTGGTGTTGATACTAAATACATCTTTCGGATGATGGCTAATACTCCTGGATTACGATTCGGGCGACTGCGAGGGATGGTACAGTAGAAACATAACGCAGGTTCTCCAGTGAGAGAGACCAGGGATGGTTTTTACCGCGAGCAGCACCGGTCTTGAGAATAACTAATAGATGAGTGATGAAGAAACAAATGTATAGAGAAATTAGATGCTGAGTACTGGATGGCCTGCTCGACCGATCGACTCAGATATCAAGGCGGCATCAATCGAAATTTGTTAGTTCAGCTAGCTAGTAGTATCTTGCTCACTCTATCAATTTCTATACTGCCACCTGCATTTTGCCTGACCTCAGACCCCGTTTTGAATGATTCTGCTGTCACAACTAGTGCTATAGACCACAAGTTGGAAGCGGCGACTAATAGACGCGATAAGCCACCGTCAAAATCAAATCTCTTAAGCATCAGTGCGGAAGGCCGCATCGAACAATTGGCGAATACCTCGTTCCATGTGCACGCCATGCTTCCTGGCCGCATCTGTGAGGACAATGCCGTAATTGGAAAGTATTATCGTAAAGGTGAATTGCTCGCCTAAGTGTCACTCTGAAAAGTCCACAAGCATTGCTAAGACCGGGCATGAGTGGGCGAGCAACAATATTCGTCAAATAATTCCCCACCGAGCTTTCTGACTTGTTTCATCTGCAGCTCAGAAAATAGAAGCCAGGCTGAATCCCTGAGAACACACTTGAATTTGCTCCCAGCGTGATTTCACCATTTTCCTGATGCCGAATGAAGAGCACAATGGTGACTCTGGTTCCGCTCTTTGGTATTTCCCTGTGGACATGATGCACCTGCCCTGGATCTCGTATTTCGTCAGCTGGCGTAATGTCGGCATGCTGAACATGATTGCCGTTGCAGCCACTCTGGTCTGCCTTGCAGCTGCCATCGTCTGCTGGTATCAGATAGCGACAACTGAAGAAGATTGAGTATGATAGAGTCACGTTTGTAGTGCATCGTCTCTTATGGTCTTGGGTCAATCAATGCAAAGAATGTTCGCCCTAATATTTGCTTGTTTTGCCTTGACATTGCAACTCCCGGCGGCCGAGACGGCGAGTTTAAACACGCTCGATGACCTGCCGAGTACCTATGGTTATGCGGGTGTGAGAATAGGTAGAGATGCAAAAGGCTTCTTCTTTCAAGCGGTAGAAGATGGCTCACCGGCAAGAAAATCTGGACTTCAAACCAATGACCGTTTGGAGAGATTCAAAATAGACGCACCCTATGTTCGTATCTATAAAAGTTTAAGTAAAACGATCACATACAACCCCAATAAAACTATTAACGTCACCATTAGTCGTGCTGGAGCTAAATTGCAAATTCCATTGCGAGTTAGTTCACTTCAAGATTGCCCGAACGAAGAAATTCTCAAAGCAAAGAGAGCAGAGCGCAAACGTGACAGCGAGGAAGTAAGCTACAGCCAAGACCTTCTTGTAGACGCCCCCGAAGTGCCCCAAGTAATAGAGTTCTTCGACAGCAAGACCGGTCCATCAAGTATTTTGCTTGATAAACGACTTGATGGCTTGAAAGTGTTGAGTCTCCCACTAGACGATCCAGGTACGCAAGCGAAGCTTAAGAACCTCAATCTCAAAATAGTACCGCAGGTAGTATCGGTGGACGACTGTAACGGGATCATATACCCCTTTCCAATCGGCAATGATTGGTATGCAAATCGTGATCTTTTCTATACCATCGACTATAAAAAACCCGACCTTGGAGAATTTGCGGCAATTAGAGATAAAGACCGGCCGCCAGTGGCAAGAGAAGTGCCAAGGATACTGTCGGAGCAAGAAATTGCATTGAGAAACACTAAATTTGACGGTTGGCCTGCCATTGTTCACACGGGATTCGGCCAAATCATTTTTGATGGAAGAGGTGGGCACTTAGGGCCTTCTATTGAGCCACTTAGACCGCTGGCGCACACTTGGTTCTATCATAATCAGAACAACTTCAGCTTTAGTAAAAGTGACAAGTTAAGTCGGGCGTTGCATGTTCTGGTGCGTCAAACGGTGACATTGCTGAACAGCGATGCACTAGATACAAAGATGGCCAGCTTAAATTTAACGGGCGAGGCGAAATTAACCGGCAATTCCATCAAAGCTGGTTGGGGCGAAATCCCTGGTTTAGGAAAATTCCAGAAACTGGACGAAAATCAAATTGAAGTGCGACTGCTGTCAGAGACATGCGCAGTGGCGCGAGTTAAACAGATGCCTCCCGGAACAGAGTCATACTTTTATTTAATTGATGATGATGGCTGGAAAGTATCAGCTATTCGCACACCACTAGAGGAACGACCGTCACCAGATGCCGATTGGAATCGCTTTGAGGCAGAGAGCAGGCGCAGTTTTACTCCGGCTGTAAGAGCTTCATGGGATGCTTTTCACGATGGGCAGGCGCGAGCCCTACGTCGAAGCTTAATGAGTGATGCTGAAATTGGAGTGTGGTTCAGACAGCATCAAGCAGATTTGAACGTGTTAGCAACTAAGTCAATGGCAGACCTTAAAGTTGGTGAGTTCACTGATTTTAGATACTTCTATAACAAGTCAGAGCCGCCGTTTGCTAGCGATTCCGCCCTAGCTATTCCTGCCAGACTTGCGGCGCTGGAACTTGGTGTAGTGCATAAGCTCAAAGAGAAGAATGTCTACCTCACTTATTTCAGCGGACGTTACTCTAACCAATTGGACCTTATGGAACAATCTGGACAGAAAAACTGGCCGATCACTGGTATCTAATGCGAGTGATTGACGACCATCAATTTCGGAGAGTTGCAGCACACGGTGCACCGAAGCCAGCAGTCAAGCCTTAGCATCGTAACGTAGTCACCATAGCGAGAGAACTTTACAAATTAATGAAACCTAAATTGGTGGTGAGGGTCATGAAGATGAGCTGGTTTTGGCCCAGATTTTTTGTTGGTTTGTGGGCCGCATTGGTTTTTATATTCGCTGAGTGTGCGCTCGCGCTGGCGGTGGATATTACGGACAAAGAGCCCTTACTAGACAATGTGAGTTCTTTAGAATCTAAAGTATTCGATTTTCTCCACCCTGTGTTAGGAGTTAAACCTCATGAATCATTGGCTGTGCAGAACGTATCTTGTCAGCAGCTTAAGGCGCTAACTACCCACCTGCAATATGGTTCGAGACATGAGATGGAGATTATTCAGTCTTCTCATTGTTTCTTGGCGGCCGAGATGCAAGCTGCAGAAATATTCCTACGACGGGCTAAAGGGCGTACTCTCAAAGATATTTGCAGAACGTATAATGAGCCTGCCTTTATAACAGGCGAAGTTGCGGTCTGGGAGAAGCAATCACCAAATACAATCGAACTGGTTTACTTTTGGGGATATGAACAAATTCCGATTAAACTCAGTTTTCTTAGATCAAGCTGTTGCCAGGCGTCAATTCTCACCGAAGCAGAGGTGCGCTCCTTTGATGAATGGCAGGTAAAGCGATTTGGGGCTATTCGTCATCTGTCTTCTGACGCCAGCTATAACAAACCGGGCCTATCAACCGCTGCCCTTACCAAACTTTATGGCAATCCTCAATCAATAATTAGGTTAAGTGGCAACACGAAGCTTTATGTATATCCGTTGCTTAGGCTAGGGGAAGTTCAACTTTCAATTGAGAACGGAAGGTGCATTGGGAGGGAATTTGTATTTCCCCGCAGCCGTAGGCTGGATGTGGGGAGCAAATAGGTTTTGAGAGGCAAGGCACGGGGCGCAAATATTGTTCGAGTGCATTGATTAGGTGCCCACTGAATTGATGGGAGTAATTGCTACATTGCGGGGACTTGGCAGTTATGCAAAGATGATTTCTCTCTGAGGGCTCTTTTATGAACACCTGGCATGACACCGGAAAAGAAACAAAACCTGATAGCCGAAACAGGGTTCAACTAGGCTCTGCCATCAAGACACCAGCTGATTTCACCTATGGTGCCCTCGCTCTCAAATGATTTTTTAGTGCCGAAATTATTCCCCCAGAAGTTGCGCCCAATAAAATTGAACAGGATCAAAAATAGTTGCCGTATGGTCGGTTATTCATCGGTTTGATAGCGAGGATTCATGCTCATCTTGGTTGAATTCAACAGAGAGAAAGTCACAGCTTGATGGCCTTGCTACAGAATTTCACGGTCACGTGCAGGAACGGGCCGCCAGCGCCTCGCTCTTTGAGCGTGGCAGCTCTGTTGTAGCCATTGAAACATATGTGGCACCTGGCAAAGAAGATAGCTATTTTCAGTGGAAGCGCAAACTTGAAGCGACTCAGTCAAGTTTTCCTGGATACAAGGGAAGTTATCTGCAAGCTCCTGTGCCGGGGCGAGCCAATTACTGGAGCAGCATTCTTCGCTTTGATGGCACAGACGCCCTAGAGTTCTGGTTGCATTCAAAGCAGAGACTGGCTCTAGTAGAGGAGAATTGAGAGTTCGAAGCATCTACCAGGATACAGGTTATAGGTTCGACTTTTCCGGGATGGGAGCCTACGATTACGCGCAAGGCGGATACGCCAGCCTGGAAAACCGCTTGCCTAGTGGTGCTCGCATTGTTGGCAAATGCCAGTAGCCACAGAAACAGATGACGGCACCAGAAAAGAGAGAAATGGCAGCGCCATTGTGTTTGCAATTTTTCTTCTTGAGATTTTGGTTCTTTCTGATTTCGTGTCTGTACTTAAGTGATTAAGCAATTCAGGGTTGCTCTAAATCAAATGTAGAATCAAGCCACCACTTTTGATTTAGAGAATAGTCTATTTATATCTCTGGCAAAGGGATCTTCCTGTGGCCTCCTTCTATCTTTAAGGAGCGGAGTGCCATCTTTGTAGGTTTGTGATTCGGTTTGGATGTAGTGCGTTCCGCTTGCTGAGTCATCTACAATAACGGCGCCATACTTCTGCATTGTGTAAAAGAGTGCCTTCCCTTGCTTCGTTTCTAATCCGAGGTCTTCTGGTTTCATCGATTGCGGAAATGTCAATGTTGAACCCATGCGTAACTCAGGTACATCACCCTGGTACAGCTCCTGCCAGCCTCGATCTGCCTTCATAGATGGATGCCTCTTGCCTCCTTCCTCATTGCTCAGATACTTTCCCCACAGTGTAAGTTGAATTTTATGGCTGGGGGAGACGCCTTGTCTCAGTCCCTCCATCTCATCGTAAGTGATGACCCCTGCTGCACTGGTGGCAGAGCCGCCATGGGCGCCCGATCGATCTGTGGCAATTATTTTGTTGCCTTTAACGTGAGCCTTGTTGAAGCTCATGTCTGTGCCGTCAGGCTGAATCACAGTTAGTGAGTTATTCATTGAGTTGACACGCGGAAACTCTACGCCCTTTGGCCATTTGATAGTTCTAAGCAGGTCTCCTGGTTCATTGTTCTTCCAGCCACCTAAGCTATCGTAGACCGGCATATCGACAAGTTCTGAGGCTTTGTATTTGCGTGTGTCGACTAGACGGCTGGTATCATTCCAAATTTCTCCTTCTGGCTGTATGCGAGAATCAACTAACTTTAGGTTTTGGGGAAGAGACTCAAACCAGTAAGAGGTAGGTACGTTCGACCAATAATTATTGCGCGTATGGGTAAGGTCGGCTAGTGATGAGCGTGGCGACCACTTTGCGGCTGAATCCCCGGGGCGAGCTGTTTCATCTCGATGCTCCAGTGGTTCTCTTGGAACTTCCACCCGTGGTGCCTGTGGTGCCTCAGGTTTAGGTGCAGGAGCTTCTACCCGTGGTGCCTGTGGTGCCTCAGGTTTAGGTGCAGGAGCTTCTACCCGTGGTGCCTGCGGTGCCTCAGGCTTAGGCACGGGAGCCTCCACACGGGGAGTTAAGGCGGGACGATTGACATGAGACCAGTCAATTGGAGCGTAACCGAGTTTGCCGAGAAGTTCTTGCAATAATTGCTTCACTTCCTCCACTTTTCTCTCCAGGCGGTCGCGCTCCCCATCGGTAAGAGCACCTGATTTGTTATCACCGGGCTTGCACGATTGCGATTCTGTCGCACGGGATCTTCTCTGCTCGCCGCATGGAGAGTCGGTTGCTTCAGATTTTGCGTTGCTAGTAAGGCGGTCTTTCTGACCATGAGGTTGTTTGTTGGTTGAGGAATCTACTAATTGAAGGGAAGGTAAATCAAGATCTAGAACTTTTGCCTGATTAGCTATCGAGAAATTATCTCTCTTGCTCTCACAAGGATTTTGCATTGCACTATGGAAAAGGTTGGAGTGGCTAACAACCTCGGTGCGCGCGGGTCTGGCGCAGTCAAATTTGTCCATCTACTAAGCACCTCTTGTTATGGAAGTATCACCAAGTGTAGCCCTTGAATCTTGGCAAACTCGTGATAACTTGCAAAAAAAATTGCACAATCAGTTGCTTAGTTTTGGCATGTCAAATTTCTGGAGCCACACCTCTTTCGAAATTTTGAAAAATCATTCGATCGAGCTTGAAGGCATCTGGCTTTACCGCGCAGTCGCCGGCGAATGGATTACTGAAAACGAACACTAAAAGAATGTTCAAAGAAAGTGTAAGTGCTACTAGCACAGTCATTAGTACTTGCGCCTTTAGATCTTCAACAGAGAAGAAATATGTGAATATGACTGTCAAAACTCCACCGACAATCAATACAGTCCACATCAGTGGATTTATCCCGTGGGTAGCGTTGACTATTCTTGTTCGACGATTGTTAGTCATGCTGCAAATCTCGGAAACTAGTTGTTGGTGAATCGCCTTTTCGCCTTCGGTGTCAGGCTTGTAAGTGGTAATGTCTTTCCATAGCAACCAAGCGAGATTGAATGACTTCGGGCTGTATTTCCCGTTGCTCATTGCTAGCCATTCGTCATTGATTACGCATTCTGCATACTGGTCGCAATTTCTTTGAATTGATTCTCGTTTCTCCTTTGCTAATCCATTTGAGCACAGAA
>LNEX01000277.1 GCA_001464165.1 bacterium Ga0077546 | reverse complement strand
TTGACTGTGTTGGGCTTCTTTGTGTGGAGTTCTTTCTCACTGATAAAGGAGTCTTATTGGTCAATGAACTAGCGCCTAGGCCACATAACTCTGGTCATCTCACCATAGAAGCTTGCCCAACCAGTCAGTTTGAGCAGCAAGTACGGGCTGTGTGTGGTTTGACCTTGGGGGCGACGGTGCCTTTTCACTCTGCGGCCATGGTTAATTTGCTAGGAGAGCTGTGGTTGAGCAGCGAGCATAAGCCCAATTTTGCCGGGGCGTTGGCCATTAGCCAGGCGCACTTGCATCTATACGGCAAAGAGGAGGCAAGGCTTGGTCGCAAGATGGGTCATATCACAACTGTTGCCGAATCTAGCTCTTTAGCTGTTGAGCTGGCTTTAAGGGCCCGTGCTTGCCTCTAACAGTGCGAATTTGTCATTTGAAATAGAAAGGCCAGGAGCTAGTCCTGGCCTTTCTATTTAACTTAGTTGTTGTGCTAAATTTAGACTACGCGTCTTCTTCCAGAATTTTTGAAGCGACGAGCAGGCACAACCTTGCGTGCTTCTGGCTTGCCTTCTTGTTCGAGTTGACGACCCATTACTTTCTCGATATCGCGAATCAAGTAACGTTGTTCGTCATTGACGAAAGAGAGTGCTACACCAGCACGGCCAGCGCGGCCAGTACGACCGATTCTGTGTACATAATCTTCAGGAGAATCAGGCAAGTCGTAGTTGACTACGTGTGAAATTGATGGAATATCTAGGCCTCGAGCAGCAACGTCAGTGGCAACAAGTACCTTGAAGCGACCATCGCGGTAGCGCGATAGAGTTTTCTCACGTTGGCTTTGGCTGATGTCGCCGTGAATTTCTTCGGCCAAGACATTTGCGTCGCGTAATCTTCCTCTAACCCAACCGGCTCTGCGTTTGGTTTTTGTGAAAACAATCACTGAACTCATTTCTAGTTCGGCAATGAGTTTTACCAATAGGGCATCTTTGCCGAATTCAGTAACGTGGTAGAGCTTTTGATCGATAGCGGTAGGCTCGATTTGGCTCGACTTTGCTTTTACAGTAATGGGGTTCTTGAGGAATTCAGCAGCTAGTCTGTGAACGCGATTGTCGATGGTCGCTGAGAACATAACTGTTTGGCGTTCTTTTTTGAGCTGTGAAATGACTTTGCGAATCTGTGGCATGAAGCCCATATCGAGTAGTCTATCGCCTTCGTCTAGAACTAAAATTTCTACGCCAGATACATCGGCGATTCTGCGTTCGACCATGTCGAGTAAACGACCTGGAGTGGCAACGATGATATCGACACCACGCTTCAGAGCGCGGCTTTGCTTCTCGTAGCCGGTGCCACCATAGAGAGTGACACAGCGAAGTTTATTGTACTTAGAGAATTTGACGAACTGTTCTTCTACTTGAAGAGCTAATTCGCGGGTGGGCACCATAACTAGTGCTCTTGGTCTTTTCTCTGGCTCTTGCAGGCACTCAATGATAGGTAGAGCGAAAGCAGCAGTTTTACCTGAGCCTGTTTGAGCTGAGCCCATGATGTCTACGCCAGACAATAACAATGGAATAGTGTTCAGTTGAATTTCGGTCGGTTCAACGTATTCTGCGTCTACAAGCGCAGACAGAGTAGACTTGGACAAGCCAAGATCAGCAAATGTGGTCAATTTAGAATCCTTTATATAACAACGGCTAACAAGCCAGTACCTATCTATTTGCGATCCATTTAGATTGGATGGATACCTTGCCTGATTTCTCAGGACCCTGATTGCTCAAGGGTTTTTAACAAGGACGTTCTGCGCAATCGACGGTGATGACCAGTTCATGGCTTAAAAACCATCGTTTTTTCAGAATCTATCGCAGCATGCCACATATCATCACTGGATGTCAATGTAGATTTGTTGCAAACTAACTTATGTGAACTAAGCAGGGGTTCATTTTGCCCCAAATTGATACCATTTGCGATCGCTTTTCTGCTTCTGTCCTGGATTCTCAGCCAGGGTGAGATTAAGTCTGCGACCACTGACATCGTGGCCATTTAGGTTGGTTACAGCATCGGCAGCTTCGCTTGAGCTGCCCATCTCAACAAAGGCATAACCTCGATTGGTGCCAGTTCTTGGGTCTTTGGGAAGGTCGACGGAAACCACCGTGCCTACGATTGTGGCGAATAACTCTTTGATCTGGTTCTCAGTAACTGCTGTAGCCAGGTTTCCTACAAGTATTTTGTTGTTCATTTTTTCTGTTCTTCGGGGTTTTTCAGTGGTATCAGAGATATTTCAATGCAGTTACAGCCTGTCTTCAGGGGTTAAGGCGCAATAAAGTGGCTTCGCAGAAGAATCTCGAAACACAAGACATTATCGCCATGTTTGCATTATGACAGATATCTAAGAATCCGGCCGGGTAATCTCGGCACATTCAGCCCTTTTTGCTAGCACGAATGTCAAGAGTAGGTTAATTCTCTCTTTAATACCGATTGCAATCGGGGTTATATTCAGAAACTAGTTGTTCTTGAACGCTGGCACGTTCCCAACGGGTTGAATCAGGCATTGCCAGAATGAAGACAAAAAGCTCGCTTTCGTCGCCGCCATTGTTGGCCCAAAAATCTAAAACATGGTTGTGACTTCTAAGAGCCTGCTGCGAGAGATCATCGGCTTGGCCAAAGTATAAAACCGTATGGGCTTTGGGTTTGTTGGCAGGGTCTTGTTTGTAAGTTATGGCATAGACGGCTGGTAGCATTGGTGGTGCCCAGTTGTTGAGTGTTCCACCGGGATTGAACTTGAACCGTTGGCGCTTGCCCCAAGAAATACTCATGTTCTATCCTTTTTTTGCTCAGCAATATATCGATTAACTAGCATGACATATGTTGCCCTAATTTGCCACTGCCCTTCGCCTCTAGCCAGCCACTGCTGTTAGAATTAGGTGATTGGCTACCTTTTCTCTAGGGTTAAATGCGATCATGGTTAATGGCATAGAACAGCAGTCGCACTGGCGCAATCTCTTGATTCTCGCCCAGCAAGCTGAGGTCAAAGGCAATTTTACAGAGGCAGAGGAGCGTTTCAAGGAAGCACTTAGTCTGGCAAAGCAGTTGGCCGATTCTCCGCACAATGTCGTACTTAGTCTCAACCGTTTGGGCGAGCTTTATCGCCTGAAGGATGATTTCAAACAGGCTGAAGACTGTTATCGTCAAGCTTATGAGCTGGCGGCTTCCAATGCTGCTGAAGACAAGTGTTTAATCAAGGCCCAAGCGTCAATTCTATCTAAAATGTTAGTGGCTCAATCACGCATCGATGAGGCTCTTGAGTTTGATTTAGCGGAAGAGGTCTATCTTGATGCTGCCGGCATTGCTCTTTTAGCTGGCAAGAAAGACTTGGCTCTGCAGTACATAGCTAGAGGTATTCAAGCTCTTGAGCAAGAGCATCCCAATAGAAATAAGGACCAAGGACAAGCGCTTCAATTGCTGTCATACGGCAGGCTCTTGCTGACTGCGGGACAAAATGAGAAGGCCGAAAGTATATTTAGGTTGGCCCTCTCCTGCCACGAAGCCGAAGGTCAGATAGATCCATTTCTAATCACTTCAATTGTTGATGGTCTCGCTCGGGTTCTCAATGAGCAATCGCGCGCCGATGAAGCTAACGAATTGTGGGAGAAGTATCGCCAATACAACGTTTAAGGCGATGTTACAAATGGTCTTTTGTCTAGCGGCTCTGCATCATGCTATAGCTCAGTGCTGATATTGTTTTGTCTATGGAAGACAAGCAGAGAACGCGGATTATCATGGCAGCGTGTGCCCTCACGCTCTTGGCCGGCTTGAATACAGGCTGGACTGGCCCGCTGATCCCGAAGATTGCTCAGATTAAGGGCATAGATTTGGTTTTAGCTGGCTCAATTGTTAGTGTCAGTGCATCTGGCAGTATGTTGATGTTGTTGCTCGGTAAAATTATTTGTGAAAGGTTAGGCAGCCGCAACAGTCTGCGTTTAGCTGCTGTCATTGCGGGCATTGGTATGGCTACCATAGCGGTAGCGCCTGGCTTGGCTGTTCTCGCTGTTGGAGCCTTTGTTGTTGGCTGTGGTACAGGTCTTAACAGTATTGCCTCGACAACTAGCGTATTACTTAGTGATACTGCTAGTAGTGCAGCAGCTTTAAACAGAGTCAATTTGTTCTTCGGTATTGGTGCTCTAGCTGGGCCACTTGTGGCCTGGGCCGGTCTCAGCAGCCCCTGGTCTTTTCATATTGTCTATTTGTTTGGTGCTGCTTTTGCATTCGTTTGTGCATTGGTTCTCAAGATTCAGAATCCTGGTAAGCAATATGTCTCTGTTAGTCAGCCATCCAGCGGCAGTATCAAACAGCCAGTTTTGTGGCTATTTGCCTTGGTGGTTTTTCTTTATGTCGGTATGGAAGTTAGCTCGGCTGCTTGGCTGTTTACTTTCTTACAGAAATACAGTGCTCTAGATTTAGCCCTAGCTTCAATTAGTATGACTGTGCTCTGGGCCGGTCTGACACTGGGGCGCACTATAAGCGTGTTTCTTTGTGGTCGCTACTCGTCGATCAAAATTACACTGTTAGGAATGGCTTTGGCGGCCTCTGCGCTGCTTTCACTTGCCTGCTTTAGCAACTTGGGTGTGGGTACGCTGGCTCTGGTGCTGCTTTTAGGCTTGGGGTATGGTCCTATTTTCCCTAACGTGCTTGCTGCGGCTAACGAACATTTTAGGCCTGACACAACAACTACGTCTAGCGTGGTAATTACTTCTGGTGCTGTTGGTGGTATCACTCTACCCTTACTTGCTGGCTATGGTTTCACCCATTTTAGTTGGCAGTTTGGCATGCTTTTCTTATTTGTTGTATGCACATCGATGCTCTCTCTCTATCTGCTGCTGCTTAAGATTGTCACAAGAAAAATTCAAGAAAAAGCCGAAGCCGAAGCTGAGTTAGATGGCCAAGATTTGCCAGCCATAGGTGTTTAGTTGACTGAAATTTTAGAGTCAGTGTTTCAAACTTATCGAGCACTGCAAAGCTATAGTGATAGCGGAACAGTTGCCGTCGAAATTGAATCAATTGGCAAAAAGTTTAGCGGCACGAAGAAACTTATGACTGGTAGCGTGTTTACTACGAATTTTGTGCGCAATGCCCTCGCAAGTGCTAAAGAACCTCATCTGTTCCGCTATCAGTTTACTAGTACTGGGCACTTTGCTGAACTGAGAGAGGACAACCTCAACTTTATTTGCTCTAACCATGAAGGGGTGTTTAAGCGCTCTCCTGAAGAAGGTTTGAGCTCATGCCCGAGTTTGGCTTTAGCTGTGGCAGATACCGCGGCTCTTTCTTTTGCCGGATCTTATTACAGTGCCTCGCTTTTGATGGCCGGTATTGTAGAAGACAAACAATGGTTCTTTAATCGATTAAGCGATGTAGAAGTGGTGAGCAGAAGTGCCCAGATTCATTTGCACGCAAAAATTAAAGATGGGCTGGTCGATCTTTTTATTGATGCTGAGGAGTTAATCTTTAGCCAAATGATTGTTGCCCGGCCAACATCTACTGCCAGATTTGTTTGGCACGATACAATTTTGAATGCTGATATAGATACTAGAATTTTTGATCAGTATCGCTTTTAGAAATCTGCATATCTAAATTTTATTAGAGGGTTTAGAGAGCCTTATACATTGGCATAGAGAAGCCGTATGGAGCATTGGCATCGATTGCCATGGAGGATTGCATGCCCCGTGATCTACCTATAGGAAACGGCAATGTGCTTATTAATTTTGATAAGCAATACCGCGTGCGCGATATTTATTATCCCCATGTTGGCCAAGAGAATCAGACTGTCGGCCGAGTCAATCATTTTGGCGTATGGGTTGATGGTCAGTTCGCCTGGGTGCAAGACGGCTGGCAGCTTGAGCGTAAGTATTGTAAAGAGACCCTGGTGACCGATGTTCTGTTGCGGCATGACAAGCTTAAGCTTGAAATTGTTGTACACGATATGGTTGATTTTTTTGCTAACTTCTTTCTGCGCGAATTGCATGTTAAAGACTTGAGCGGTAAGGCGCGCGATGTCAGAATTTTTTTCCACCAAGATTTTAGTATTGCTGAGAATGACGTTGGTGACACTGCCTTTTACGATCCTAGAACCTCTTCTGTAATTCACTACAAGAAGAACCGTTGGTTTCTAGTTAACACCAGCAGTGACAAGAAGCTTGGTGTTGAGCAGTGGGCTGTCGGCAAGAAGAACATGGCTGGTTTAGAGGGCACTTTTAGAGATGCTGAAGATGGTTCGCTCGGCTGCTTTGCTATTGCTCAGGGCTCAGTTGACTCTACAGTTTCGCTGCATCTGAACGTGGCGGCAAATGGCGAGAATGTCGGCTACTACTGGATGTGCTTTGGCCATAACTATGAAGAAGTGGTTGCTCTTGATACTGAAGTGAAGAAGCAGCAGCTTTCACATATTGTCCCTCGCAATCAAAACTACTGGCGTCTTTGGGTGAATCCGGGCCATGTCGATTTTTTGAGCCTGCCGCCCAAAGTAGTGGAGTTATATAAACGGAGCTTGCTTGTTATTCGATCGCAGATTGATAATGGTGGCGCTATTATCGCGGCTAACGACCACGATATCACGCAGTTTGCCCGCGATACATATTCATATATGTGGCCTCGTGATGGTGCCCTCGTTGCTCATGCTCTGACCAAAGCTGGCTATATTGATCTGACTCAAAGGTTCTTTAGCTTTTGCAGTGATGTCATGAAAGAGGAAGGTTACCTGCTGCATAAGTACAATCCTGATAAATCTGTAGCCTCAAGCTGGCACCCTTGGTTGCGCGATGGTCAACTCGAATTGCCGATCCAAGAAGATGAAACAGCGCTTGTGCTTTGGTCTCTCTGGCAGCATTTCATAAAATTCAGAGACATCGAATTTGTGCGGCCACTTTTCGTTCATCTGATTAAACATGGTGCTGATTTCCTTGTGCAATTTCGCGATCCTGACACCAAGCTGCCGCTTCCCTCTTATGATCTCTGGGAAGAGCGCTATGGTGTGCATATGTTTACTGTTTGCAGCGTCATTGCCGGTTTAACTGGTGCCTATAATTTTGCCCAAGCACTAGGAGAAGTTGAGCGCGCTGATATTTATAAGAAGGCCGCTGAGGAGACTCGTGAGGCTATGATCAAACATATGTGGAGCGACAAAGATCAACGCTTTTGCCGCATGGCCAGTCGCACTGCCGATGGTTACGATTTAGATATGACTATTGATGCAGCCATGTATAGCATATTCGCCTTCGGTGGACTGGGCGCTCATGATGAAAAAGTAGTGCTGACTATGAAAGCAATTCGTGATCGTCTTTGGATTAAAACGGATGTTGGTGGCTTAGCTCGTTACGAGAACGACTATTATCATCAGATTTCGCAGGATGTCGACAAAGTACCAGGCAATCCGTGGTTCATTTGCACCATGTGGTTGGCTCAATATGACATTGCTGCTGCCCGGAGCGCCGATGGTTTGAGAGATGCAGTAGAGATGTTAGAGTGGGTGGCTGACCACGCCTTGCCCTCTGGTTGTCTCGCCGAGCAGGTGCATCCATTTAACAACGAACCTCTATCGGTGTCGCCCTTAACCTGGAGTCATGCTACTTTTGTTACCTGTGTCCTAGAATACCTAGAAAAGCGCCGACAGCTCATGAGCGAAAGTGTTTTTTCTCACACAATTATTCCTGTTTAGTAAAGCTATAATTCTTATAGCCTTATTTTATTTGGGCTTTGACCTGATCGTGCAATTGCTTTGTCTGTTGCGTCGAGGGATCCTTGGCACCGAGTGCTTTTGTGCGAATACGTAAGCTATCGGCTAGCAATGGCTCTGCTTTGTCATATTTTTTAGTTTGCTGGTAGAGCACGCCTAAGCAAAATTCAGTGGTGGCAATGGCGGGGTCATCTTTGCCTAGGGTTTTTTCTTGGATGTCTAATGCTCTATGTAGGTATGAGTCGGCTTTGACAAAGTCGCGTTTGACAAAGGCCAAGGTGCCTAAATATGTAAGGGTATCGGCAATGGCCGGATTGTCAGGATTGAGGCTTCTTTCTCTAATAGCCAAAGCCTTTTCGTAGTAAACGGTGGCTTTATCAAATTGCCCTTGTAACTGATAAGCTTGGCCTATGGCGCTGAATATGTTGGCCTGATTGAGGTCAGCCAGTCCCTGTGTCGAACTTGCTATTTTCTCTGCCTGTGCAAGTAGAGCTGTCGCTTTTTTAAATTGCTTTTGTGCTAAAGCTAAATTGCCAAGATCGGCAAGCGTCTCTGCTACTGCTGCGTGATCTGCCCCGGTGTAATTTTGTCTGATTGCTAGAGCGCGATTGAATAGTTTCTGAGCTTGGGCGTATTGGCCTTTGGCGCGATAAATTTTGCCTAACTCATTCATTGACTCGGTAGCATCCAGAGCGGTCAATTTTTTTTCGCTCTCGCGAATTTTCAGAATTTCTTGAAATTCTTTTTGGCCATTGTCTAAATCATGTACTTCGACATAAGTGCGACCAAGAGCCATTCTAACTTCGGCTACATGATCGTAATCACCAGAGCTGCGTGCTTTTTCTAGAGCAACCTTGAATTTCTTCAGGGCTTCAGTGTAATCACCGTGATCGAACGAAGATTGGCCTTGCTTAATCAGTTGCCCATAGTCTTCAGTTGCTGACACTTGATCAATCTGGTTTTGACCCGAGTCTTGATTAGTGCTTTGATTACTGCCTTGACTAGGGTCTTTACTGGTTAACCCTTTTGGCATCAGAATCACAGCCGCAGCGATAATTGCCACACCCGCGATGGATGCCCAGATCATGCCCTTGCCTGCCACTTTAGGGCTTGGTTGCATCTGTGACACGGTAGACTCGAGCACCCGCGCCTGACGCGCTGGCAATCTCACCATCCCAATGTTACTAAGCTGGGTATGGGAATCACTAAGTACATCGGCTGAATCTTGAGTTGGGGCAGGTGTAATGGGCATAGAAAGTTTGGAATTTGCAGTAGAGGTCGAAGTACTGGTTGGACCAGACTGACTAGTACTAAGCTGTTGTTGTGACTCTGCGCCAGATTGTAATGAGATGCTGCTATCAGCGTGGCCAAGTTCTGCTAATAGTTCCTCACGTAGTTGCGCCATCGAGTTTTGTCTCTCGTGAACTTTTTTCGCCATTGCTTTGAAAATGATGGCTTCCAATGATGGTGGCAGCATTAACTCGGGTGCTACTTCAGAGAAAGGTGCTGGTAGCGCGGTGGCATGCTTATTGAAGCACTCCATCGCTGAGGCTCCTGCTACAGCTGGTCTTCCTGTCAGGGTGCGATACATGACACAGCCCAGCGAATATATATCAGAACGGCCATCAAGTTCGCGACCCATGCACTGTTCTGGGCTCATATACATTGGGCTGCCAAAAACTTCACCAGTTTTGGTCAACTCTTCGTTTTCGCCGTCCATTTCTGAGAGTATTTTGGCCATGCCAAAGTCGACAATCTGCACCACATCGCTTTGACCGTCATAGTCGACCAGCATGATATTGCCTGGTTTTAGATCGCGGTGGATAACACCTTTCTGGTGGGCATGATAGAGCGCAGCACAAGTTTGTACAAAAATATTGAGAGCGCGCCCAAGCGGCAGATAATTATGCTTGGTCAATTCTGCTGATAGATTGGTTCCTTCTAGTAAGTCCATCACAAGGTAAGGTAAACCCTGTGGAGTGACGCCAAAATCGTAAACTTTGAGAATGTTAGGATGATTGAGATGGCTAGCGGCTTGGGCTTCTTGACGGAAGCGCTTCAAGGCTGTGGCGCTGGCTGCGAACTGCGGCAGCATCAACTTGATGGCCACAAGTCTTTTCATTAAAAGGTGCTTTGCCTTGTATACAAGACCCATGCCACCACTGCCGAGCTTCTCTAAAATTTGATATTTGTCGGCCAGTGTTGTGCCAATCAAAGTATCAACTAGCAGTGGAGTTAGCAAAGTATCATCATCGGGACAGATGATCATCTCGGGAGAGTATTCTTTTGCACAAGAAAGGCAGACCTTTCTTGGTGGCAAAGACTTGGCTATTTCCGACTCAGTCAATTGGTCTCCTCAATACTTGCCTTGCTTTTGCCGATTCTTAGATTTTTCTGACAACTTACAGCCTTAATATTCTAGTCGTACTAAACCCTTATTACTTAAAACCTACCTCTAAGTTTCAACTCTTTAAAACATCCTGTCATCTTTGCCCTAAGCTGCATGGGCCGTTGTATGCTCTAAACGATTGTTTGAGGAGGTCTTATGAAGGTTAGAAAAGGTACTCAGGTGGCCCTTGCCCTTGCTGGCACTGGTCTGATGCTCGGTTGCCAGGTGAAGGCAATGGCGCAGGTACCGGGTGTTCCGGGGACCGGTGCTTACCCAAGCTATGCTCCAGCCTCTCTAAGTTCCGACCCCACTGTTCTGTCTGGCCGTGTCAAGCACGACATTATGCCCGCTGAAAAGCTGCTCTCGCAGGGCAAGTATGCTGACGCTGAAGGCATGTTTCGTGAGCTAATTGTTAACAATCCTGCTGATCTGGCTGCCACAATTGGTTTGGGCACTGCCCTTGCCAAGCAGTTCAAGCTTGATGGCGCCGATGAACTTTTTGACCGGGTGCTAGCCACAGACCCTAACAACGCTTTGGCTTATGCCGGTAAAGCAACGGTTCTTCTTAACCGGCTTCAGTCTTCATCTGGCACCATAAGAGCAAACAAAGAATCAATGCTGCAGCAGGCTGAAGAATATTCCAAGCGGGCTGTCCAGCTTGCTCCTGCTTCTGGTGAAGCTCATTTTACTTTAGGCCAAGTTTATAAGGAACAGGGTCGGGTGGTTGATGCTGGCAGTGAATTCCGCACAGCTGTGAGCCTGGATGCTAACCACTCAGCGGCTTTGGCCGCTCTCGGTCAGATTAAGCTAGATCAGGGTAGTCTGGCTGAGGCCCAAGAGAATTTTAAGCGTTCCATCGCTATCAATTCGGGTAATTCCAGTGCTCACTTTGGCTTAGGGGCAACTTTGCTCAAGCTAGGCCAAACCGATGAAGCCCTCAATGAGCTCAATACTTCTCTTGCTCAGTTTCCAAATAGCTGGCCAACCCGTATGATGCTGGGTCAGGCTTATGCCACTCAGGGCAATACTGCTGGTGCTCTTAAAGAATTTCAACTATCAACTTTGATCAAGCCTGAGAATGCTGAACCTTATTTGCGAATGGCTGATATTCGAGAAGAGCGAGGCGACCTAGAGTTGGCCTTAGCCGATCTAAGATCTGGTTTGACCCAAGCTCCGTACAATCTTGATTTGCGTCAGCGTATTGCTGATATTAACTTGCGCTTAGAGAAACCTGATGAAGCAATCAAGGCTTATACAACTATTCTTTCGATGAGTCCAAATAATGCTGCCGCTGTTAAAGGCCTGAGTCAGGCCTTATTTTTGAAGGCACAGAAAGCAGCTGTTGGAGCGATGCTTGCATCTAACGATTATGATACTGCCATTAAAACTCTCGACCAGGCCATCAAGCTGAGCCCCGAAGATATGGAGCTTTATTTAGCTAAAGCTAAGTTGATGTCTCTTTCTGGTAGCAAACCTGATTTGTCTAACATGGCTGAGCCTAAGACCGACGGTGAGCGTATTGCCTACGCTGAAGCCTCGATGGCTAGTGGTGATTTTCAAAAGGCTTCTGAGCTAGTCAAACAAGTAATCACTGATATGCAAGATGCTAAGCAAACCTATGCCGTTGCCGATATTGCCTTGATGATTAAAGACCTCGACAATGCTGAAGCCGCTTATAAGAAAGGTTTAGCTCTTTCTGGCTTACCGGAGCGTGGCAATCGCGGTATAAGTCAAATTGCCACCATAAGGCAGCAAGCCCTAGCTGATAGCAAAGTGGCCGATGAGCTAGCCAAGAAGAATCAGTGGGATGGTGCCATCAATCGCTACCATTCAGCAATTGCCAACAATCCACGTCTTGCTGAGGCGAGAGTAGGTTTGGCTCGTGCTTTAGAAAAGAGCAAAGACCCCAAGTCAAGCATGCTCTATGAAGCCGTTCAACAGTACGACTATTACCTCGCTTTGCGCACTGACATGCCAGCTAAGGAGCGGGAGAAAATGGTCAAAGACAATGCAAAACTGAAAGACAAGGCCGCTAAACAGAAAGAGAAAGAAGCGAAGAAGCGCTAACTGTAAATTCGTACCAATCAAATAAACGGTAAATCAAATGGCCAAAAAATCAGTATCTCAGCATCCGTCTGCGGGACGTCAAATCAAGGCTAAACAGCCGAAGGCCCCGCAGTTGGAAGTACCTCCGATACCAGTAGAGAATCCGGCGCAAGATAAAGTAGTCTATGCTGTTTTTGCCACTATTTTGATTCTTGGCACGATCGTAAATATTTTGCTTTTCTATTTTGTCGGGCAAAATTTGTACGAAGCCTATTTAGCTAAGAACTGGTTGAATACTGCTTTGATGGCGGCACTTCTCGTCGGGCTCCTGTTTGCTGTTAGGGCTGCTTTCACTGCGGCCTTTGTTGTGTCGGCGACAGTGGCTGGGCGGACGAACGCCTTTAGCGCACAGCACAAGATTTGTACC
>LNEX01000276.1 GCA_001464165.1 bacterium Ga0077546 | reverse complement strand
TTTGTACTTATGTAGGCATGTCTTATCAAGCTAAAGGTGATCTGCCTAAGTCTATTGAGTGGAACGAACGATCAATTGAACAATTCGGTAAGTTTTTTGCCTCCATCGAAAAATCTAAGTTTGCCAAAAAGCTTGGTGGACAGGGTGTAGTCGAGGCCATGACCCTCAATTATGCTCAAGTGTTGGCTGGTCTTGGCAGTAGCTACCTGCAGCAACAGAATTTTCGCAAAGCAAAAGAACTACTGAAGCAATCCCTAGAACAGGCTAAGAAAACTTCTGAAACTCCAGAGCGTCGCCAACTGATAAAACAAGTAGAAGAAGGCCTGAGTCGCTTGAAGCGCTGGTAATTATGTTTATGAAGATGCTTTGTTTGTAGAAGATTAGGTATATGAAAAAAACTGCTCTGTCATTAATGCTATTTGTTGGTCTTTGTCTCAACCAAGCTTCTTCAGCTGAGACTCTCCAGGCTGGTATTGAGCATTCGGATTATCTGCCGTCGGTTTCTAATACCTATGTTCCGGGCTATTCTCATGGTGGCTATAGTCAAGGTCAGAGCAACGGTAACTATCGTGGTGGCTATCAACTTGATCCTAATCAAAGTGACCCTAATCAGAGTCCGCATTCGAATCTTTATCAACAGTCGGCCTCTATGCAGCGACAGCAGCCAGTAGTTGAGTGGTTCCAGATACCAAAGGTCATGGCAGGTACCTGGACTAAGAGAGGCGACCTTACAGTTGATGTTACCGATTTGCGCACTGGAATGAAGCGACCAGTGGGTGCCTGGATGGATAATGAGATGGTGGTGCATATGGGCCATCAGCAAGATAAGGCTGGCAACATTTGGCATGTCAATATTTTGCCATCAGAAAAAGACAGTATCTCAAATGGCAAGCAAGTGAAGTTTATGACTGTGCAACAACTATGTGAGCAGTCGACACCAGTAAATCTTTCCACCCGAACTCACTATGTCATTACTGAGACCTACCCCACGGGGCAGGTTGCTGATATGTTTCAGCAAGAGTCTCTCAATCACTATTTTCTTGTGGGTAGCGGTGAGATGGAGAATCGAAGTTCTAATCGTGTCTTTACCTATGGTGGCCAACCTGTGCGCGACGGCACACTAGAGAGCAAGTTCACACGCATTGGTCCTTTTGTACCTCTGGCTCAAATGAATGGTATTGATTTGCAGCAAGCTCTAAACCAATTCTTGCTGTCTAAAGGCCGAGCCGATTTAGCGCAATAATATCTATATGGCAAAGGTTACTAAGCAGCAGATCGAAGACTATGCACGAGACGGTGCTATTTGTATTCGTGGCTTGCTTGATGCTAGCCAGATCGATATCTTGAAGCAAGGAATTGAGGCTAATTTACAAGCTCTCAGCCCGCGGGCAAAAGTAGCAAGTAATGCTGATGATCCCGGTTATTTTGTCGAAGATTTTTGCAACTGGCAGTCTAACTCGTACTACCAGCAATTTCTTTTTCAGTCTGAACTTGGTGAGGTGGCTGGAAGATTGATGCAAAGTTCCACCTCTAGGCTCTACCACGATCATTTGCTAGTGAAAGAACCTGGCACCATACAGCGCACTCCATGGCATCAAGATCAGCCTTACTACAACGTTGATGGTAAACAAAATTGCAGCATGTGGATTGCTGTAGACCCAGTGGCTAGACATTCTACTCTTGAGCTAGTGGCCGGTTCTCACTTAGGCCCATGGTTAATGCCTCGCTCTTTTCGTGATAATCAAGCCAAATGGTTTCCGGCTGGCAGTTTAGCTGAGTTGCCTGATATTGATGCTGCGCCAGAGAATTTCCCCATTCTTGGTTGGGAAGTTGAGCCTGGTGATGTTATCTGCTTTCATATGCTTACTCTGCATGCTGCAGGGCCGGTTGATGGAGACCGTCGTCGAAGAGTTTTCTCGGCGCGATTTTTAGGCGACGATGTGGTGCATGCTCCACGGCCATGGGTGACCTCTCCGGAGTTTCCTGGTTTGGTAGAAGTGCTACCGGCAGGAGTCAGCATGGACCATCCTCTCTTCCCTTTGCTCTGGCAGCAAGGCACAAGAATAGATGAAAGCCTCTAAATCTCTAAATCTCTAAAGCTATTTCGCTGCCGTAATCTCTACTGTCATCTCAGCCTTATTCATATGAAACAGACCCTTCTTCCAGATTGGTCCAAAGATGCGATCTTCGTTCTTTGAGTATGTCACTGCAGTTAGTCTCACTTTGCGATTCTTACCAGCGGTACTAGCCTTGATGGCATAGTCACCAAGCGGAATCTGTGTGAATGTCACTGTTGCTTTGCCATCTATTATGGGCACTTGTTGCTGGCGATAGGGAATTCGCTGATTTGATGACTTGAAGAGAGTTATATCGACAGGGCTGTTGTTGAAGCTTTGAGCGTTAATAGTTAGAGCCCCTTCTATTTCGCTGCTAGCTGTGGAGGGCTGCTCTTGGGTTTGAGCTTGAGCTTCGATATTTGTTTGTGATATCAAGGATACTGATACTAGTGATAGTAAGGCTATTAATGATACTGCTAGCTTTGAAATGCTCATCTATATATTGACTCTCTTGAAACTTCCCATCATCACCATCACCATCATTTTTTATTATCAAGGATCTGATAAAAATCCGGCCAAAATAGATTCTATCCTCTTGAATAGCCACCCTATTAGCCACCTAATTATGATCTTGAAAAACAAGTGTAGATTGACTCTGTCGGCGGTGCCAATAATTGTGATATACATATGTTCCAGAGGGGCTTCCCGCTCACTGCCGCAATTTATTGCCGTAAGGGTCGAACCCTCGCCAAATAAAACAATCGCATATCGTTAATACTAGAAAGAACTATCATGTTGAAGAAAGTTGTTGGCTGGAGTCTTGTTTTCGCCATGCTTGTCTTAGCCTCTACAAATGTTATTGTCGAACCGGACGATAGCGATTTAATTGCCAATTCGCACCAGTCAAGCTACTAGTATGGTCTAATTGTGATTTTGCCTTTGCTGAGGCTTTTACCCTGAAAGAATTAGACGTTCGTAGATTGCTCTACCGCACAGAGATAAAGAAGGTTCTGGGTGAACATCCTAACAGCCGTGTGGTCGATGAGCTTGAGTTGTTGCGTGGGGTTGTGCGTGTTGATGTTGCTGTTATTAGTGACACCCTTCATGGCTACGAAATAAAGTCAGCTTCAGACAATTTGATTCGTTTGCCGAATCAGCAAGAACACTATCGCAAAGTCTTTGAGAAGATGACTTTGGTCGCTGACGAAAAACATGTTGAGCACGCAGTCAAAATTGTGCCTGACTGTTGGGGTCTGATTTCGCAGCTCGCCGTAGTTATGAGCTCGATCCTTTGGCGATGGCACAGTTATTGTGGCGCGAAGAAGCACTAGAGTTGATGCAATACTTTGACTTGAGTTATGGCTATGCCAGTAAACCACGTAAGGTTCTCTGGCAGGTTTTAGCCAATAATTTGACGGTAGAACAGTTAAAAGCTTTTGTTTGCTTCAAGTTGAAGACTCGCAAGGGCTGGAAGAAAAAGAAACGTTGTCGAATCGTGATTAAGTGAGGAGCTTTTTTGCCTTTTGTCCTTTGCGTCTCTTCTTTTTCATGGTACAGAGGCCAACTCTTTTTGGAGTTTCAATAAGATCTTTGATGCTTGATTTGCCCAAAGCAATCTCCACTAAGGCCAGGGCCTCGTCGAGTTGCTTGTGCAGTGAACATAGAGCGCCACCGTGCTCAGCTAGGCCAAGTGGGCAAGAATGAATGCGGGGAATGGGATCGACAGTTTCAATTATCTCAAGAATAGAAAGGTCAGAAGGGTCCACCGATAAGGTAAATCCTCCACCTAGGCCCCGTTGAGATGAGACTAATCCAGCTCGGCATAAAGACTGCAGTACTTTAGATAAATAAGCTAGTGGTACCTTCGTACCATCAGCAATCTGAGCAGTTGTATGTGCTTGCCCATCGCTCATTGCCAAAAATACCACTGCACGTAAGGCATACTCGGTAGTTTGTGTAATCAACGGGGTGTCCTCACGCTGCCATCAGTCATTTTAGTCTACCAAATGAGTTATGTATTGAAATTTCCAATTTTAGATATGATCTCTCTCTATTGGTGATTGCCCAAAGAGAATCAAGCGATAACTAAATTAATAGCCATCTTTCACTCTGCATATAATTAGTTCAGTTCTAACTGACTACCATACGGTTGGAGCACAGAATAGTAGGGCTATGCCTAGATGGGGCAAGTCGTATATAGAAAAGACCGCTTTCGTATGCGTGAAAATCGATTTATACCATACAAGGCAAAAGAAAAAGGTTGACTACCATACGAGCGTATGGTTTAATTGCTTCATCGGGGAAATGAAATTGAATAAGAAAGGAGGCCGCCGTAGCGCTTATGGTTGGTGCAGTTACTGTCGCTAATTTAAAGAAGGAACTAGAACATCTGTTCCCTGGAAAGTGGCTGTCTGGAGGTGAGGTTGGCCGCAGTCTTAAAACGGGTGTTGAGCAGATTGACTTCGGTCGTTCAGCTGGTCTTCTTAAGCGTCGTGTTACTGAATGGGTTGGTGCTTCTTCTTCCGGAAAAACAACAGTATTGCGCTCGATTTGCGCTAATTGGTGTGCCACTGGTTTGAATGTAGTTTATATAGATACTTTTGACAGATTACTGGCCTCTGATTGGTGCTTTCTGAATAATGCAAAAGACGAAAAGCACGGTAGATTCTGGGTTTTAAGAAGTAATATCGACTCAACCATTAAGCGAGATTATCTGAAGGATTCATTCTGGGCATGCGAACAATTGATTCGATCACGTGTCTTTGATGTGGTCATTCTAGATTTGGGCGAGAGAAACATCATAACAAGCAACTTCTATGCAAGATTGCAAAGGGCCTTAGAGCGATCGAAAGCCACACTGATAGTGCTAAAAGATGATGATTCTCCTGCTCAGTCTGCAAGCTGGGGGACAAATTCGAAGTTGAGTTTCAATTTCGCAAGACCGGTACATTTCGAACTGGGATTAACAGGTCATAGTGATGACATCGCCACTATTATGCCGACTATAAAAGGTTCGATTTTGAGGGATGGTATGGCTGAAAATATTGAGGTATCTGTGGCTTCATATGTGCAGAATCGCTTGTTTACGCATCCCCAAGTTCCAGATCGCAGTACATCAAAAAATAGAGCCTGAACTTAAAGGTAAGCCATTAGTTCTTCTCGCTAATTCCAAAAATCAAAATTTAAATCTTCAATCGTTGCAGTTTTCTAGCAGTATTGGTCGGGCAAAAGTTCTGGTTTGCTCGAGGGAAGCTGAACACGCCAATATTTATCCTGGCATGACGTTCACTGAAGCAAGGGCAATTTGTTCTCACATAGTTTGGAGAGAGTATGATGACAAGTTTTACAAGAGTGCGCAAAAGAAATTGGCAAGGGAGCTCATTGCCGCGTCTCCACGTGTTAGCACTCGTGAATCAGGACTTTTCTACATTGACGCTGAAGGATTTAATCGCTTGGGCGGCGAAAATAAGCTTTGCCGAGATGTACTTAAGTTGGCTAGTCGTTACGGTTTTGTTGACGGCCGTATTGGCCTCGCTGATAGCGCTTTTGCAGCAAGGGTAGCCAGTCGTTCTAGAACGAAACGCTGGTACATCGTTACCCCAGACTGCGATGCAGTTTTCCTTTCGCCTCTTTCTATCGACTTCCTGCCTGTCGAGGAAGAGGCGAAGGGAAATTTAAAAGAGTTAGGTATTAGAACCATTGGACAATTTACGGAGGTGCCTCTTTCATCTTATATAGGGCGTTTTGATAGTAGTGTATTGAATGCTTACGAGCTAGCCTGCGGCAGAGATAATACTCAGCCAGCCTTGCCTATTCATGAGAAGCAATACAATTGCACTATTGATATTGGTTCTGCCACTGAATCGTTGCGCGATACATTGTTCATTTTTAAAACAATGCTTGAGCGTTTGACTCGTGATTTACAAGCTGATGGTCTTTGCGCCGACGAGCTTACTGTCTGGTTCTTTAATGATAATGATAAATTTGATGAGCGAACAATTAAGCTTATTCGCTCCTCCAGTAACAGTAAGTTTTTGTTAGACGTATTAAGGCTTTCACTTGAATCAAAGCAATTGAATCGGGAATTCACTGCAATTTATCTTGCAGTGTCGAGATTTTCGAAAGAGTATTTTGAACAGACGAAAGCGACTATTTCGCAGTCTGATAATTCGAACTGTTCAAGAGAAGAGCTATTGCTCACGGGAGGTGATGAACTTGATGATAGCTCAGAGCCGGTATTGCTTTTGCTCCAGCGCTTCATTACTAGGCTTGGTGAAGAAGCCCTGGTTAAACCGGTCCTAAATGATCAGTACTTACCAGAACTTGCTGGTGTTTGGATTCCTGTTGTTAGTCAATCGAATTTTACTTCCAATGCCAATTCCGCTACTCCTGTTCATGAGGTATTTCTCAATCACGCTGCTCTAAAAACTACTAACCCCAAATCTAGAAAGGACTGCTTGATGCCAGGATTGGTGCTTAAGCGTCACATGCCGGCCATGCCGGTATTTGTTCAATTTAAAGAGAAGAGTGAATCTAGTACTGAAGTTGATAGATACACACCGTTTCGTCCCGCAGCCATAACTTATAGAGGACACTGGTATCACGTAAATCAAATCACTACTCCAGAAAGAATCTCTGGAATGTGGTGGGAAAAGCCTGTTCGCAAATCATACTATGTTGCTTTGATTGAGAAGAAGCCAGAATTAGCTATGCTTTCGAAAGGGAGTAAGAGCGGCCTTCGATCAATTTTGCCGGCTTTGATGACTGTATTGCTTGTCTACGATCATCAAGAAAGAGGTTGGTTTGTAGAAGGAGTGTTCGACTAATAACACATGACAAAGAAGAGTCTTTAGGTGCAAAGTGTTCAGATATGCCGAACTTCATTGCCATTCTGGTTTTTCTTTCTTAGACGGAGCCTCTAATCCAGAGGAGCTGGTGAGCCGAGCCAAAGACTTGGGTCTTGCGGCTTTAGCAATTACTGATCATGATGATTTGGGTGGTGTTCCTCGTTTTGCCCATGCAGCTCGGGAACTTTCACTTGATGGAATAATTGGTGCGGAGCTTACACTAGAGGATGATTCGCACTTAATTGTTCTAGTGCAAGATCTCTCCGGTTATCGCAATCTTTGTGCCTTAATTACTCTTGCACGATTAGAGCGAGAGCGAGGCAGTCCACGCTTAAGTTATGAGCAGCTATTTGCCCGTGCCAGCGGACTAACGGCACTCTCTGGCTGCCACCACGGGGCAATTCCTGCTGCTCTAGCTCGTGACGATACAATGGCAGCGCGGAGGTTGTTAAAGCGCTTTGTTGAGGTCTTCGGCTCAGACTTTTACCTAGAAGTTGGCAATCACTTTATTACTCAAGAAGCGCTGATTGTTCGTCAGATTATTGAGATGTCTAGCTCAACTGGTGTCAGTTGGGTCGTGACAAATAATGTTCACTATGCCACTAGTGACAAGCGTATTGTGCACGATGTTCTTACTTGCTTGAAGCATAAGGTCACACTCTCAAATGCTGGCACAAGACTGCGTCCTAATGGCAGTTGGTATATGAAGTCAGCAGAAGAGATGACACACCAGTGGCGTGATAATCTAGTTGGTATTAAGAACACACTGGCCATTGCCGAACGTTGTCAGTTTCGCCTTGGCTGGCTGGAGCCACCATTGCCATCTTTTACTTGTAATGAAGAAGTGGCAAAATATTGTGGAATTTCTTCTTCTTCTTCTTCTTCTAGTTTAGATAAAGTTTCTGATATCGTACAAATCGAAAGTGCTGGTAAGCTTCTGCCTACAAAGATGAGCTATCCCGCTCTGCTTGAGCAGTTGGTTTGGTCTGGTGCCACCAAGCGATATGTTGATGTTACTGAGCAGCACCGTAAGCAGTTAAATCACGAACTCAATTTGATTAATAAACTCAAGTTGGCCCCCTATTTCTTGATCATGTGGGATATCGTTCGTTATGCTCGTTCTCAGGGTATTGCTGTTCAGGGACGTGGTTCTGCGGCTAATTCTGCTGTTTGTTATTGCTTGATGATTACAGCGGTTGATCCTATTGGCATGGACTTGCTTTTTGAGAGATTCTTATCAGAGGGGCGTCATGAACCGCCTGATATCGATTTAGATATTGCTCACCAAGAAAGAGAGCGAGTATTGCAGTATGTCTATGAAAAATACGGGCGAGCCCATGCTGCTATGGTATGCGAAGTAATTACTTATCGCGGTCGCTCAGCCACTCGCGATGCCGCCCGTGTACTTGGTTTCTCTCAGGAACAGGCCGATTTACTTTCGCGTGAAGCTAATCATAGTGAGGCCTGTGATGCTGCTGCTAGACTGGCAAATGGTGGCTTAGAGCGACTTGGTTTCGATATTAATGATCATCGAGTGAAGATGTTGATTAAGGTCATAGCCGGTCTTCATCAGCTGCCTCGCCACCGCTCAATCCACGTTGGTGGCTTTGTTTTATCAGGGCAACCAATTGGCGAGATTGTTCCAGTTGAAAGCGCTGCTATGGAGAAGCGCACGGTGATTCAGTGGGATAAGGACGATATTGATTTGGTTGGGCTGATCAAAATTGATTTGCTCGGTCTTGGTATGTTGACCATGATTCAAGAAGGGCTGAAGTTGGTAAGTCAGCATCGCGGTATCGATATCGATATTGGTCGCCTTGATATGGCTGACAAGCAGATTTATCAGATGTTGCAAAAGGCCGATACTGTTGGTGTCTTTCAAGTGGAATCGCGGGCGCAAATGAATATTTTGCCCAAGCTTAAACCGGTTTGCTTCTACGATATTATTGTTTCAATTGCCATTGTTCGTCCTGGTCCAATTCAGGGCAATATTATCCATCCATATTTAAGAAGACGGCGCGGTGAAGAAGAAGTAGTTTATCTTCATCCCAGCCTAGAGCCTATTTTAAAGCGCACCCTTGGTGTGCCTTTGTTTCAAGAACAAGGGATGAAACTGGCAGTCACTGCCGCTGGTTTTACTGCTTCTCAAGCAGATCAGTTGAGAAAGGTGATGAGTCATAAACGCTCGAAAGAGAAGATGGCTAAGCTCTGTGGTGAGCTATCTGCAGGTATGAAGAAAAATGGCTTTTCTGATCTAGCAATCGAAACCATTACCCATCAATTACAAGCTTTTGCCAACTATGGATTTCCCGAAAGTCATGCCGCTTCATTTTCTCTACTTGTATATGCATCTGCTTATTTGAAGCGCTACTATCCAGTAGAATTTTGCTGTGCCATATTGAACGCTCAACCTATGGGTTTCTATAGTCCAGCTTCTTTGATTCGTGATGCTGTTCGGCATGGAGTAGAAGTGAGGCCAGTCGATTTAGCTCATAGTCTCTGGAACTGTACTCTTGAACCCCTTGAATCAAGTATAGATAGTCATGGCTTTGCTGTACGCTTAGGACTGCGTTTCGTTGATGGTCTAGGTCCTGCCAGTCAAGCTGCTCTGGCTATTGCTTTGCAAAGTGAGAATGGCTTATTTACTTCTGTTGAAGATGTGGTGTCACGTAGTGGTTTGGCGGCAAGTGATTTGAAAATGCTTGCTAAAGCCGGTGCCTTTGAGTCTCTCTGCCCTGGTCGAAGACAAGCGTTATGGCGTGTTCTTTCTCTCTTGCGGCCCAGAAGGTCAATGCCTTTGCTTGAAGCTTTAATTGCTAATGCCAGTGCCAGTGCTAATATTAATACTGATACTGATACTGAAATAGATTGTCTTTATGAAACACCAGTAGTGCTGCCGCCTTTAACTGAGTTAGAAGAAGTGGTGGCAGATTATCGCACTATGAATTTGTCTACTAATAAGCATCCATTGTCTTTCTATCGCGAATGGGCAAAGTCTCGTAAAATTCATTCTTGTCTTGCTTTGTGCAACCAAGAAGACGGAGATGATGTTATTGTCGCGGGTGGAATAATTTGCAGACAGCGCCCGGAGACTGCGAAAGGTTTTGTCTTTCTTACACTTGAAGATGAAACCGGCATGGCCAATGTGATCATAAAGCCGAAATTGTTTGAGATTTATCGTGATTTAGTAGTGACTGGCTCGCTGATTCAAGTGCATGGATTATTGCAGCTAGATCAAGGTGTCTGCAATGTCATTGCCAGACATTTTGAATTATTGCCACCATTGCCATCGCAGTCATCTTTGATTGACGGTGTTTACTTGCCGGCGAGAAACTTTCATTAGAAGTTTATCTGATCGTTTTCAAAACTCTTTATAGCCGCTAGTGATTCAACGGGGATATTCAAGTATTTAAGCGCCTCTCGACCGCCTTCAAATGACTTTTCAATTACTGCTCCGATGCCTACAAGTTCGGCTCCACTTGACGCCACGATAGCAACGAGGGCTTTTATGGTTCTGGCACTGGCCAGAAAATCATCAAGAATAATTACTCTATCTTCTGCTTTCAAATACTCTGGGGACACAATCAAATCTACGATAGAGCCTTTGGTGTGAGACTCTGCTCTTTCTGTAAATGGATTTTCGGCCATGGTGACAGGCTTGTGCTTCCGAGCAAAAACAAGAGGTAACTCTAGAATCATGGCACAGGCTAAAGCTGGTGCAATACCACTGGTTTCAGCCGTGAGTATGCGAGTGGCTCCAAGATCTTTGAAACGTCTTGCAAATTCTTTGCCGACTTCATTCATCAAGGCAGGATCAATCTGGTGATTCATAAATGAATCGACCTTGAGTATGCCTTTGCCCAGATATCTACCTTCTTTGAGGATTTTGTCTTTGAGCAGTTGCATAACTTTCCTTTTAATTAATATCAGCTGGAACTTTAGGTTCCCACGCCTCTGGCTTATAGTCAAGTTCTCGATATCTTGCCAGTGCTGCTTTTGCATCCCCTACTTTGCCAAGGGCAAGGAGTGTAAGTGTGCGATGATAGAAGAAGGCCCCATCTTTGCTGTTGTGACGAATAGCGGTTACTAAATCTTGATCAGCTAGTTGAAATTTACCTTGCAGATAATAGGTCAGGCTTCTGGTGTCGTAGGCGGTGCTCGAGGAGTGGTTGAATTTGATTGCTTGATTGCAGTCTTCTAAAGCACTGTCAATATTGCCGCTAGCCAGCTTGAACCAGGCTCTATTGTTGTAGCAAGTTGAGCTTTCTTGCTTTGCTGTGGTTGAAAAAATATTCTGGAAACTACTGACTATACCCATCAAGCCTGTTTGCTGTGGCTCTAGGGCTATGACTTTATTCATTTCATCAATGGCCAAGTGATCTTGTTGCATCTTGTGATAGATGCTGGCTTTATTCATAAGGGCCATTCTATCTTTTGGATGTTGCTCAATTACTTTGTTGATATCCTCTAGGGCTTTATCAAAGCGACCAATTTCAACTAGGGCCCGCGCCCTATCTGCCAGCACCGATGTATCAGTGGGCTTGAAGCTGTGGGCCGCGTCAAGCTTTTCAATGCCGTGAAAATACTTTTTCTTTTTCAGTAAGGTTATGGCTTCCATATGCTCAATACAGCACTTGACGTCGTTGTTGTTTTCTATTCGTTTCTGATCGATAGCAATTAGTACAGGAACTACAGCTGTCAGGGCCAACGCTTTAGCCGGAGCGGAGCTGAAAAAGTAGACCCTGCTATTGGCAGGTTTAGCGGTAAGCAACAGACTGGCAAGCATGCCTGTGATGAAGCCACCCAGATGGGCGCCATTGTCTATATATGTACTACCTAAGCCAAGTATCAAGCTGTAGAGCAAGAAAACAGCTAGTAAAAGTAACTGCGGACGACTTAAGCGTGCTGACTGTTCTGCGCGTTTGAGCCACGAGGAGAGCATTAATGCGCCAATGATGCCGAGATTTGCCCCAGAGCAACCGATCGAAGTTGTGGTTGGATTGGCTAGCACGCTGCTCAGTCCTCCCACGACTCCGCTCAAAAAGAAAATGAAGACGAAGCGCCATCGCCCTAAGGCCGACTCGGCCATGGGTCCAAATCCGACTAGAGCGTAAAGGTTGAGGGCTATATGGAAGATGCCGGCATGGAGAAATATTGAGGCGATAAGGCGCCAATATTCTCCTCTACCTATAGTCGTTGGTGCAAAATTTGCACCGGCATTGATCAAGCTGGAGCTATCCGGGTTGAGCCAATTGACGCCCATGGCAATTTCAACCAGATATCCGATCAGGCATAGAGCTGCTAGTGCATAAGTAGCAGTTTTTTTATGGTTTGTGGCTTGGTCGATGGTTTCTATCTCAGCATTTTTTCTGATTCTAGCCAATTCGACGCAATGCGATAAGAGTGATTTCCCCACTAAAGCTACTTATTTGAACTTTCGGAAAGGGTTCAACTTTCACAATCAGGTAGAATGCTAGATGAATTTACTATCTGTATTATTGACTTAATTTCCAAACATGACTTCACCTGTGAACTGACAAATATGAAGATCTTGGTTTCTCTTGACAGCTCCAGCAGTTCTCAAAGAGCTATTGATTTTGCCCTGGCGAGGCCGTGGGCTGAAGACGATGAGTTTTTGATTGTCAGTGTGATTGACGCAGATCGAGGCGACATGAGCATGGCCAGTGCCATGACTAACCCTAATCAAACTTTCAAAGCGGAGTCTCAGCGCATTGTCAGTGATGCTAGGGAAGTGTTGCAGAATTATCTGCCCAACCATAAATTTGAGACGCGAACCCTAAGCGGCCCTATAAAGAACGCTATCATTGAGTGTGCAAAAAATTGGAGTGCTGACTTGATTCTCATGGGATCCCAAGGGCGTCAAGGGCTGAACCGCTTAGTGCTAGGCAGTGTCGCTGAAGAAGTATTGAGAGATGCACCGTGCTCGGTGCAAATTGTCAGGCGAAAGTTTAGCCGACGTGAGGACCAATCTTAGTGCAAAAAACCGTAAACTATAGGAAAGCTTAGATTGCAATAGACACAAGGGTGTCGCTGAGCAAAGGGGTGTGTATGCGTGTATTGATTCCTATTGATGGCTCAGAGTGTTCTAAGGCCGCTGTTGACTACGTTAAAGAAAGACCATGGAATAAAGAAGATACTTTCTTGCTCGTGCACGTTGTTGAGCCTATACCAGTAGATATTGGTATTGCTTATATACCGGCTGCTTATACTCCTGATGATGGCGCTGCCTTTACTCAGTCAGAAGCGTTGCTTAAAGTGGTTCAAGGGGATTTGAACAGTGCATTCGGCAACAAAGTTGAGTCAAAAGTAATTGCCGGACCAGCTAAGGCCGAGATTGTTGATTTAGCTACTGAATGGAAAGCTGACTTAATTGTCATGGGATCCCATGGTCGCAAGGGCTTCAACCGCCTTCTGTTAGGTTCAGTAACAGAAGACGTGATGAAATCGGCACCTTGTTCTGTCACTGTGGTTAAGAGTGCGCACCATTCATAAAGTGCACAGGCAGTTCGTGCTCAAGGGTCATTAGCGCTGTATGATCAGGCTCTAGGCCCAGTTCTTGCACTTCTTTGTCAGTTGCCTCTTTTGTTTCTAAGCGCACATCCTTGAGGCTGCGCTTGCGGCTGCCTGAAATTTGTGACGTGGCTAGAAGTTCTTTGCCTAGCACCTTCAGTGCTGACAAAACAAAGGTCAGCTCTTCGCCCTTGTCAGTCAAATTGTATTCCACTCTTGGTGGCACTTCAGGGAAGGTTGTGCGATTGACTAGCTGCAATTCGCATAAGCGTCTCAGCCTTTGGCACAATGTCTTAGCGCTAATGCCAGGTAGATCTCTCAGCATGTGTGTGGTGCGCTTTGCACCGGCCGATAGGTCAATTAAAATTTCGCTCGTCCAGCGTGGTGAGAGAACAGCCAGTCCGAAATCGATGGCTTCAACGTCTGACTTGTGCAGATCTGCGCTGGAAAACTTGTTACCGTTCATCGTTCTCTCCTCAATGCCAATGCAAACACGGCAATAACCCATAGAACCTACTCTATAGTCGTCAATTTTTACCGTTGGGGCATCATCATCTATGCCGATCTTTTGCAGGCGTTAGTCATCCCTAGGGATGATTAATATAAGTAACTACTCAAAGACCCAGCGATAAGCATTCTTGGGCGATCATTAGTTCTTCATTGGCCTCAATTGCAAAAATTGCAAAGGCAGAGTTTTTGTTTGATATCAAACCATCCGGCTTGGGCTTCTGATTGAGGCTGTCATCTAGTTCTAAGCCAAGCAAATTGCCGTGGGGCAATATAGCTGAGCGGGTAACATGATCGTGAAAACCGATGCCGCCGGTGAAGGCAATGGCATCTAGGCGAGTAAAATTGCTAGTCATGGCGGCAATTGCTTTTGCTATTGAAAGGCAAAACATTTGATGGGCAAGTCTTGCCTGGGCGTTTCCGCTGGCAATAGCCTTATGAATCTCTTGCATATCGCTAGTCAGCTTCGAGATGCCAAGCAACCCAGATTTTTTATTGATTGCTATATCAATTTCATCGAGTGTGAGTTTTTTATTCTTGAGAAGATGAATAATTATGGCTGGATCAATTGCACCGCATCTAGTGCCCATCATCACACCATCTAAGGGGCTAAATCCCATTGTAATGTCAATGCTTTTGCCTGAGGCGATAGCGCATACCGATGAGCCGCCACCGAGATGGCAACTAATCATATTTAGATCGGCTTGGTCTTTGCCCAGGTTGTGAGCAACAGTTTGGCTGCAAAATTGATGAGAAGTGCCGTGGAAGCCGTATTTTCTAATCGAATAATCTTGCCACTCTAGAGGCAGTGCGTATAGATAGTGAGTTTGATCCATGGTGCTATGAAAGGCAGTGTCAAACACCAGTACTTGTTTAGCTTGAGGGAAGAGCGTAATACACGCTTCTACTCCAGCTAGAGCTAGTGGATTGTGCAGTGGTGCCAGTTCGTTCATTTGTTTGAGGCCGGTGAGAACATCTTTGCTGGCTACTATACTGTGCTGAAAACGACTGCCATCATGAACGATGCGATGGCCAACTAGGTCAAATTGCTCGGCAGCAATCGGGCTTTTGCTGATTAAGGCGGCGATTGCCTCTGGCCTTTTATTCTGATTGTCTGCCGCGATTGCGACCTGGTCTCGATAGACTAAAGTAAGTTTCTTATCGTCTTGAGTAAAGACAGCAATCTTTTCACTCTGGGAGCCTGAATTGAGCACCAAAATGTTATTCACTAAATTTTCCTTGAAAGCTTGAACTTTATTTCTACTTGCTACGTATTAGATTATAGGTGGCCGTTCGGGGGAGCGGTCACCGACTTATTTAAGGTAGCTAATTTAAGTTACTTCTCTATGGTACGTCAGAGGGGCTAAACTCTTGCACGCAGTAAATCTTGTTGGGCATAACCACTGCCATACCCACGCCTACCACTGCAGCATCGGGGTTGAGAATATTGCCTCGGTGGTTGTGAGGATCCCCTGCTGGTTCTGCCATCATCTCTGCTTGCGCACCTTTGATCATATCTTTCCAGCTTAGCGGCCCATAGTTTACTGAGATATTCTCAAAGACTAAACAGCTTAAACCGGCCATGCGTGCCCTTGTGTGAGGGGTATTGCCGCTGGGGTCAGTGTGATCGAAAAAATTGCGAGTGGCCATGTCTTGGGCAAATTGCCTGGCTACTTGACTCAAGCTTGAGCTTAGTCTGAGCTTTTGTTGGCCAAATCTCTGTCTGTCACTATTGATTAGCTCAAACATATAGCTTTCGAGACCAGCCATTGATTCGTTGCTGACACTGCTTTTTTTGATATCACGAGCCGCTCTATAGCTAGACGAATACATGCCATTGCCGTTCGCACGCGAATTGCCGGCGACATTGACGTCTTGAGACTCAGAAGCACTAGAGCCCGAAGCAGAACTAGAGCCCGAACTAGCGCTTTCAGTTAGCTGGGGGGTAAACCTGGCATGGGGTTGCAACAACAAAACACGACCGTTCTCTTGACGTGCTACCACGGCTTTGACCTCTCCGGCTCTCATACTATTGAGAATTCGATCGGCATCTCTGGCACTGGTTATTACTCTGCCATTAATTGACAAGAGTACGTCGCCAACTTGTAGTTTCAGATCCTCTGCTAGGCCGTTTCCTGTCAACCCGGTTACATAAGTGCCCTTGGGATTGGCTCCGTTGACAGCGGCACAGGCCGGAACACCCCAGATTTTCAGGACATCAGAGGTTTCTTGTCTTTGCGAGAGGCTGTAGACCCAGCTCCTTTTGATTGCAGTTGGAGCAGCTTGTGCGGGTTGAACTAGGTTACTAACTAGGCCGAGGCTGCCCCAGAAAATTAAGCAGCCCAAAAGGGCGAAAGGCCTAATGGCTTTAGCTTTGAGCCGATTAATTTTGAGTTGCCTGCACTCAGCTTTATTTCTAGCTGCCATATTGACCCCCGTCATACCTCTATATGCCCAGG
>LNEX01000275.1 GCA_001464165.1 bacterium Ga0077546 | reverse complement strand
CCTCTCAAACTGCCCCACACAGTAATGTCGCCTTCAGCCATGATCTCAGCGCCAGGGTTAACGTCGCCAACGATAACAAGATCGCCTTTGTGAGAAACTACTTGACCCGAGCGCAAAGTTTGTTTTACGTAGAGCACTTGCGGTAATACCACACTAGTGCCGTCTTTGTTTACTTCAGCTGCTGCTTCTGGAAGCGGTGTGTCTTCAACGGTGTCGTGCTCCATTTCGATCATGGTGACATCAAGTTGCACGCTACTTTTTAGGCTCTCGGCGTCTGCTTCGGCAAAGGGAATGCCGCTAGCCGGAATATCGACATTTACCTTAGGCAAAGACATGGGCAGAGTGGAAGTGACTTTGACGCTGTTCTCAAGGAAGGCTGCTCTCGTCTTTTCGTTCTTGGAGAAAACTTCTTCTGGAAATACACCAACTCCTTTTGCTAAGGCAAGCACTTGAGCTGCTTGAGCGACGGTCAACTCAATTGAGCCAAGGCCAAGTATGACCTTGTTGCCCTTCCAAAATTGATTGGAAGATTGCAGAGTAGAACTAAGATGCTCAAGGGCCTCTTTCAGGGTTGAACAACCGCCAACGTCAATTAAGACGCCTTGATCAGGTTGGCTAATGATGGCAATTTTAGACATGCGACAGATATCCGCCCAAGAAAGGGAAGTTGCAGACGAGTTATATATGAGAACGGTGACAGCTAAACAAATGTGAAGTTCACCGATAACATCCTATTGTGCAGCACCCTGCACGTCAAGCCGCTTGAGATAGTGGGTGTATATGCGATCGCACTAGAACTTGATGACATATCAGTAAGGAAGTGTAGGCTTTCCCAGTACCAGACGTATTGCGGGAATATGAAACTATTCAGAGAATTCACTTTTTTATCTAAGTTTAGATACGCACATCGCCAGTGGTATCAAGCTTGTTCATGCACTACATATAGAGGCTATATAGACCCTGAAAGAAGCGTCGGCAAGAGGTCGCGGGCAGCTGTATGAGGGTCGACTTCTCTGCCAACAATTTTGCTCAAGATCGCTCGCACTTGATCACTATCCATTGAATTTTCTAGGTTTCGTCTGGCAATATCGGCCACTATCTCTGAAAGTTCAGCTCTAATTCGCAGACTTCGTCTTTGATCTAATAAGTTTTCATCAAGCAGAAATTGTTTATGAGCCTTTGCTGCTTGCCAAAGCTCATCTATACCCTGGCCAGTATCGGCAATCGATAAAATCACTGGAGGGCGCCAAGATGTCTGAAAATGATTTAGCTCTAAAGATGCAGTGATCTCGCTGGCCGATTTATTGGCACCAGGCAAATCGCCTTTGTTGACGACAAAAATGTCGCCAATTTCCATGATGCCCGACTTGATTGCTTGAATATCATCACCAGAACCAGGCATAAGAACCAATATCGTGGTATCGGCATGCTGAGCAATTGCAAGTTCAGACTGACCTACACCAACGGTTTCGATAATAATCACTTGATAGCCCGAGGCCTCTAGCATGCGAATGGCATCATAAGTCGCTAATGAAACACCGCCTTGGTGGCCGCGATTAGCCATAGATCGAATAAATACATTGCGATCTAAGGTGTGCCCTTGCATACGAATGCGATCACCAAGTATCGCTCCACCGGTAAATGGACTCGATGGGTCGACTGCTAAAACCGCTACTTTTAAGTCGTCTCTGCGACACTCAGTAATTAAAGCGTCCACCAAAGTTGACTTTCCTACTCCAGGAGAACCGGTCACACCGATGATGTGTGCATTGCCGGAGTGTTGATAGAGGGCTTGTACTAGTTGCGATGCTTCTTCGCCGCCGTTCTCTACAACCGAAATAGCCCGAGCTAAAGCCCGTCTGTTACCAGCGAGAAGTTCAGTTGAAATAGTTTGCACTTTAGAATCCAAAATAAATGTTTAGCTACTTGTAAATGCTCTACGGGCTAAGGGTTCTTGCCCTTGAAAGCTTTAAGCCAACCGGGAGTATCGCCCTTAGCTCCCTGATGCTGCTGTTGACTGTAAGAATCATCAGCTTGTTGTCTGCGTTGAGCATTTTCAGCTTCGTTGAGCATGACGGCGAGCAAATCGCGCTCGGCTTCACGAGTTTTCAACTGATGACCAAGCTCAACAACTGTGGCGCGCAGCTCTTCTGTTTCCTGCAGTTTTTGCTCAAGCAAACCGGTTATGCGACCAAGCTCTTGATGAAGCTGCTTGTTCTCCCGGCTCTTGTCAGTAAGAAGAAGGCTCTGATTGATTAACTCAGACTTTAAGTCTTCGCCATCGCGGCTCATACGCTCAAGTTCTCTCAGTTGAGCCGATAACATCAGGTTCTTCTCTTGCGATTGCACCAGAGCGTCTTGAAGCTCAATCAACTTAAGCGTGAACGAGCCCTGGTTTTGGCTCGCAGTAGCAGGTAGTGAACTTGATGATGTGGTTGGATTTTGTTCGGTCATAATTTCTTGATTGTATCGTTAAGCCAGGCTTTCGTATGGATTAGTTCTCTTTTTTAAAAAAAAGTGACCGCTGGCGGATAATAGAGGGGATCTTTCAACTATAGGCAGTAAATCATACTTGAACACGAGGGTGTACATACATCGATGTTATCAAGAATAAGGAAGTCATGAGTAAGCTGGTAATCGAAAACGGA
>LNEX01000274.1 GCA_001464165.1 bacterium Ga0077546 | reverse complement strand
ATTTTGCACTCATGGGCGACCTCAAACTCATCAAGTACTTGATTGGCATGCCGCATGGTCTCCCAGTCAGACTTACTGCCCATAACAATGGAGACAATTGGAGTGGTCATCGAAGGGCCTCATAAACTTTCCGGAATCATTATTACTTAAAATGTTGTGAAGGGGTAACGTCTGTTGCTAAGTGAATTGCTAAGTGAATTGCTAAGTGATCAAGCGGAGCTTAAACCACCTAACTCAAAGAAAAGTACTTGAGCGGCAGTTGAGAAAATTTTCTAAAGTGATCTCATTAATAATTGAGTCAATCAGCAGCTAACTGCCTGTCAATTGCAGTATTCTTGGCTTGTGGACCATCGAGGGATCACGTATGTGCGGAATTATTGGCGTATCAGGCACTACTGACGCTGCTAGAGATGTATTTGTCGGATTGATGAATCTTCAGCATCGGGGGCAGGATGGCGCGGGCATTTTGACTCTGGCTGAAAGCGGCAGTGAGATTTTCAATCTACAAAAAGGTAGTGGCTTAATTGAGAACGTCTTCTCAGAGCGATCCTTTAAAAAAGGCCTAAAAGGTAAAACCGCCCTTGGGCATACACGCTACGCTACTATCGGCCGACAAGACCCCAACTTACTACAACCTTTCTTTGATGCCCGCTCAACAATCGGTATTGGCCACAACGGCAATATCGTTAATGTATATACGCTGCGCGATGAACTAGCCGAAGCTGGGCTTGAATACACCCCAGCCAGCGAATCAGACTCTGAAGTAATCCTGAAATTATTAGCTCTTGAACTAGATGGCCATGAACCAAGTGCGCTGCACATGTTTAAAGCTATTGAAGCCAGCATGCACAGGCTTGTAGGCAGCTATGCAGTAGTGGGAATTGACGGTAGCGGTGGCCTATTCGGCTTCCGTGATCCCGATGGCATCCGGCCTTTGGTCTTCGGCAGTCGGGTTAATAGTGAAGGCTTGCCAGTTTTTGCCTTGGCCAGCGAATCTATCGCCCTTACTTACTTAGGCTACACAGTCGAAAATGAAATTGCACCAGGTGAAGCAATTTACATTGGCTCAGACAGGCAAGTCTCTCGCAAAATGCTGTTCCAGCGTTCTATTTCACCATGCATGTTCGAATCGGTCTATTTCTCAAGAGTTGAGTCAGAATTAGAAACGCACTCTATATATGAAACACGATTTCAACTTGGTTTAGTTCTAGCGGAGCGTATTAAGGAGCTCGGAATTGTCGCTGATGTAGTAGTACCAGTGCCAGAAACCAGCAGAAGTGCGGCGATTGCCATCGCCGAAGCTCTTGACCTGCCCTTCCGCGAATCACTAATAAAAAATCGCTATGTCAACCGTACTTTTATTCTCGACGGCCATGCCGCTAGACAAGAAGCAATACGCCGGAAGCTTTCACCAATTCCGTCAGAAATTAAGGGCAAGCGTTGCTTAGTCATAGACGACAGTATCGTGCGTGGCACCACTGCTTCCCAAATTATTGAACTGATGCGGCAATCGGGAGCCAAAGAAGTAATCATGGCTTCTACTTGCCCGCAAATTCAGTTCCCTTGCTACTACGGTATCGACTTCCCCAGTCAAGATGAACTAGTTGCCTACAACTGTACAGATGAAGAAGTAGCAAGAAAACTGGGTGCCGATCGTGTTGTCTTCCAAACAATCGAAGGCCTGCGCAAGGCTTTGAATAAAGATTCACTTTGCACCGGTTGCCTAACTGGAACTTATCCTACCGATGTCACTTGTGGCAGTGACTTCCAATCACAGAGGCTGAAAGACCGCACCACTCTCATTCGCAAATCTTAAGTAAGGAGAAAAAAGTTGTCGGTTGACTTGCAAGACCTGATTCTGGAATACGACGGTTCGGTAAAACGGGTCTGGCGGCCAGAAGGCGACGACGGCTCATACTGGTTTGAATTTACCGACGACTACTCAGTTTTTGATTGGGGCAAAATGCCTGACACAATCGCCAACAAAGGCAAAGCCCTTGTTGCTCTTGGCGCCTTCTTCTTCCAGCACCTGGCTGATAACAAAACCTGGATTAGTCTTAGCGAATCGGTTCATCTTTCGAAATTCAATCAAGAATGGTTGAACAAACTAGTCAATCAACCACTGTTTCAGCGCCTCACTACCCATGGTGCACGACACCATTTTCAAGGTTTAGTAGGCAGCAATGGTAAAGCCATTGCCATTGAGCAGATTCCTAACAACCAAGCTTACATGTCAGTGGTCAAAGCTGAAGTGCAAAGACCAGAGCCAACGGCGCTGCTTGACCAAACAGTGTTTTACTACGGCCATAACATTACTGACGCTCGCAGGCTAGTGCCCTTAGAGGTTGTTTTTCGCTTTGGCATGCCTGCTGGCAGCTCGCTTAAGGCTAGATTAGCAGCCGATCCTAGCTACGCCCAAACTCTTGGCCTAAGTAGTGTGCCAGAAGAAGGGTGGTTTGAGCGACCCGTGCTTGAGTTTTATACTAAGCTTGAACCAAAAGATAGGCTTTTATCAATTCAAGAAGCCCTGACAATTTCAGGACTTACACCTAAGCGTTTTGAAGAGTTAGCAGAATTAGCCTTTGCCACGGCTCTAGCTATATATCATCACTTTGCTGAACGCGGCATAGAATTATGGGACGGCAAATTTGAGTTTCTCGAAGACCATAAAGGCTTACTCTTAGCTGACAGCATCGGCCCTGACGAGTTAAGACTAGTTTATAGTGGTCACAGCCTCTCAAAAGAAATGATTCGTCAGTTTTATCGCGATTCAAGCTGGCAACTAGCCATAGCCAAAGCACAAAAGTTGGCAGCCAGTCAGAATCGTCTTGATTGGCAAGTAATTTGCTCAAGCGATTTGAGAGAACAACCAAGACATTTATCGCCGCAATTTAAGGCGGTGGCAGACAAGCTCTATGGTGTACTAGCAAACCACACCATTGGCTACGATGTCTTCCCTCAGCATCCGACTTTGCCTCAATTTGCTGAATCAATCAATTTTGCTGCACAAAAAGAAGGTCAATGACATGAAAGTGCTGGTTGTTGGCGGTGGAGGCAGAGAGCATGCAGTATGCTGGAAGCTCGCTTTAAGCACCAGAGTTGAACAGATTTTTTGCGCCCCAGGCAATGGTGGCACAGCAAGCTGCAACAAGACTGTCAATATCGATATTGCAGTGATGGACTTTGGCAAATTAATTGCCTTTGGCAAAGAGCAAGCCGTCGACTTAGTTGTAATCGGACCAGATAACCCACTGGCAGAAGGCATTGTCGATAGCATGGAAGCAGCCGGGTTAAGGGTTTTCGGCCCGAGCAAAAGCCAGGCCAAATTAGAGTGGAGTAAAGCCTACGCTAAAGAAGTGCTGAACCAACTGAACATCGCGACAGCGCGTTTTGCTACAGCTAACTCACAACAGACGGCCGAAGCCATTGTCAAAGCGAACGAGTGGGCCAGGGTAGTAAAGGTTGATGGTCTTGCTCTGGGCAAAGGTGTGTTTGTTTGCGCCAACGAAGAAGAAGCCTTACAAGCACTAGAAACCATATACAAAAGCGGCAAATTCAGCGATACAAGGGTTGTTATTGAAGAGATGCTGAAAGGCGAAGAAATCTCACTACTAACTCTTTGCGATGGTAAAACACTGACACCACTTTTGCCCAGCCAAGATCACAAACGTCGCTTTGATGATGATTTAGGTCCTAATACTGGCGGCATGGGCGCCTATGCACCAGTTCAACTTTACGAAAAACACAAAAAGACAATTCAAGAAAGAGTCTTAGAGCCTTTGCAGAAAGCCTTAGTAGAAGGCAAACTCAATTTTAAAGGAGTGCTCTACATTGGGCTCTTAATGCACCACGAAAAATCAAGCACAGAAAAGTCAAGCCAAGAGAAAGCAAGTCAAGAGAGATCAAGCCCAGAGAGATCAAGCAAGAATCAGCCTGAGCCCTATGTATTAGAGTTCAATGCTCGCTTCGGTGATCCAGAAACCCAAACGATTTTGCCATTGCTAGAATCAGATTTATTTGAGGCTCTCTATGCTTGCACAGATCAAAGCTTAGACAAGCAAAAGCTATCCTGGTCTAAGCAATCATCGTGCTGTGTCATCGGTGCTGCCCAAGGCTACCCAGATAGTTCATCTAAAGGAGAGCCAATTACTTTGCCTCCAAATAGCGACACTAGCAACGAGCAAATAATATTCCAAGCTGGTACAAAACTACTCTCAACTGCTGCAGGTGAGCAACTAGTGACCGATGGCGGGCGCATATTTGCCGCCGTCGGCTTAGCCGACAAAATGGAAGACGCACGAGATCGGGCCTACAAACTAATTGCCACTGTTCAATGTCAATCGCTTGATTATCGTCGGGATATCGCAAAGAGGGAAGCTACGTGCCAATCAAAATAGCTGTACTTGTTTCAGGCCGTGGCTCCAACCTGGAGGCTATCCTCACCGCCATTGAGAAGAAAGAATTGGCAGCAGAAATTGCCGTGGTGCTCTCTAACAATCCCGATTCTTATGCTCTAAAAATTGCTAAGAAGCACAACATACCGACTGTCAGTGTTGACCACCGCGGCGTATCGCGCAAAGACCATGAGAAGCAAGTACTGCAAAAGCTGAAGAAATTTGCTCCAGACTACCTAGTCTTAGCAGGCTATATGCGCATATTGTCAGGTGATTTTCTCACCCACTTCAAAGATGACAACGGCCTCTATCGAGTAATCAACATTCACCCATCGCTGCTACCGGCTTTCCCTGGTAAGTCTGCCTATGAAGATGCTTTCAACTATGGCGTGAAAATATCTGGTATCACAATACATTTGGTCGATGAACAAGTTGACCACGGCCCCATTCTAGCCCAAGCTGTATTTGAGCGCAAAAAAGGCGACACCCTTGAAACTTTCCAAGCTCGGGGCCTAGAACTAGAGCACAAACTATTTCCCCAGGTGCTGACCCAACTGGCGAATTCAAGCTTAGCTGCCATGACTAATTTCAATCAAGACAATAAGACAGAGCCAAGCGCAAACGCTGAGCCAAGCGAAGGCAAAGAAGATCTATGTGTCGCCATTGTGCCCAAAATCAAAGCCGATACAAATGGTAGTGCAACAGTAAAGAGCTTGGCACTACCTATTTATTGGCTCAGTGCCAAGAACTTAGAGCAGACTAAAGAGCTTATAGCTGCCCTCAAAGAAATCCTAGCCGATCAACTATTAGAAGATGTCTGGTGTGTGGTGGCAGCCGAGCGCAGCAATTGGCTGAGCCAATGGCGCGAACAAGGCTTCAAGTGGTTTGCCGAAAGACAATATTTGCCGGGCGTTACTGACAATTTGGCGCGCACAGTAGAAGAAGCAATTAGACTGAGCGGTTTGGAAGAGCAAAAGATAATGGTTGCTTCAGGCTCAGCTTATCTATTTGATGACTCATTCAACATCAAACAAGTAGAAAGTCACTGCCGCTACCGCTACTATCATCCAGTCACAGACAAGTTCCGCATTCACGACTTAACGGCCCCGCACTTGTCTAAACTACTTGAGTTCCCCCAAGTACATCTACCTACAACTCCAGATCCTGAAGTTGTAGCTCTGAACTTAGGCGACACAGAGCTTGAGAACTTGAGCCGCACACGCACCTTGGCCCTCAACCTAACAGAGATGCAGGCCATTCGCGCCTATTTCGAGCAAGACTCAGTGATTGCCGAGCGCTCGCAGTATGGTCTTGAGCAGTGGCCCACAGACGTTGAACTAGAGGTAATTGCCCAAACATGGTCTGAGCACTGCAAGCACAAAATATTCAACGCCATCATTCACGAAAAGAGCGCACATATTAAGGCCGTTCACACTCTTACCATGAGTATGGCCGGCACCTCGGCCTCCAAACCAGCAAGAAGAACAGAAGCGCGCACAATCACTAGCTTGTACAAGAGCTACGTGCAAGCAGCCACGAAGAAGCTGGCAGAAAAGCGCACAGACTTACTTTCGGTCTTTGTTGACAATGCTGGCGTAATCAAATGGAACGACGACTGGGGCATCTGCTTCAAAGTAGAAACCCACAACTCGCCTTCGGCCTTAGAGCCATATGGTGGAGCCTTGACTGGAATACTAGGTGTCAATCGCGATATTCTGGGCACCGGTCTTGGTGCTAAGCCAATTTGTAACACCGATGTCTTCTGCTTTGCCTATCCAGCAGAAGACCTAGTCAATCGCCCGACGATGTTGCCAGCCCAATCTATTATTCAGGGTGTGCGAAAAGGCGTGCAAGATGGCGGCAACAAGAGCGGTATTCCTACTGTTAACGGTGCTGTCTATTTCCACCCGGGTTATCGCGCTAAGCCCCTGGTATTCTGCGGTACCGGCGGTCTTTTGCCTCTTACTGTTGACGGCAAATGCGGCTACGAAAAGCACACCCAGAAGGGTGACGCCATAGTAATGGTGGGCGGTCGAGTTGGTAAAGATGGCATTCACGGCGCCACGTTCTCATCTGAAGCATTGAACGTTGACTCACCGGTTTCGGCAGTACAAATCGGCGACCCATTTACGCAAAAGCGAGTGACTGACTTCATACTAGAAGCACGAGATCTTGGTTTGATATCAGGCATCACAGACAATGGTGCTGGTGGTCTCTCCTCATCAGTTGGCGAAATGGCCCAGATAACTGGCGGCGCCACCCTTGAAGTCGATCACATTCCACTTAAATATCCCGGCTTGGCAGACTATGAAATTGTCATATCCGAATCGCAAGAGCGTATGACTCTTTCATCGACGAAAGTCGAAGAATTAAAAGAGCTAGCAGACAAACACAGTGTCGAACTAACTGTAGTCGGCAAATTCGATGACAAAGGTTTCTTCCGCATCACTAGGGCTGATAAAACAATTGCCTTGCTTGATCTTAAGTTCTTGCATGACGGTGCTCCTCGCCTAGAGCTTGAAGCTCACTGGCAAGCACCGGTCACAATTGATGAAGTAGAACAACCGCCTAAAAGTCTCGCAGATGCACTGCTTAACCTTCTAGCCCATGCCAATATTTGCAGTCGCGAGCCAGTCATTCGCCAATACGATCACGAAGTGCAGGGCGGCAGCGTCGTTAAACCGTTAATGGGGCCAGAGCAAACGGCACCTTGCGACGCCGCTGTGATTCAACCCCTTCTCAATGAACCTACTGGCTTAGCTGTTTCAAACGGTATGTGCCCGCAGCTAAGCGACTTCGACTCGCATCTTATGGCCATTTGTGCAGTTGATGAAGCAGTACGCAACGCCGTATGTGTAGGCACAGACCCTAACAGTTTGGCCCTACTCGACAACTTCTGCTGGCCAGACCCCGTAGCATCAAAATCAAACCCAGACGGTAAGCGCAAACTAGCCCAACTAGTGCAGGCCTGCGAAGGCTTGTATGAGGCCGTTCTTGCTTACAATGCCCCGCTTATCTCGGGCAAAGACAGCATGAAAAATGACTTTGATGATGGCACCGTGCGCATTTCCATTCCACCAACCCTGCTTGTATCAGCCATAGGCAAAGTACCTGATATCGAGCAAGTAGTGACTATGGACTTTAAATCTGCGGGAGACCATATTTTCTTGGTATCAGCTGGTGCCCTAGGCTTAGCTGCCACCACCTATGCTGGCAATATGAACTGGACATCTTCACTATTACCTGAACTCAATCTTGAACAGGCCGCTCTTCTCTATCAAACTATATTTAGCGCCATGCAAAAGAACCTGATTGAATCTTGTCACGATTTATCAGAAGGTGGACTGGCTGTTGCTGTTAGTGAATGCATAATCGGCAGCAATTTGGGCGCAGAGCTAGATGCTGAAGCCGTTGTCACCGCAGCCGAAAGTGGTGCTCGCTTCCATGACCTACTGAGAGAAAGAATGGACGTAGCTCTTTTTGCCGAAGGGCCAGCAAGGCTGCTTGTCACTGTGTCTCCAGCCAACCTAGAGGCCTGGTTAGCACTCTGGCCTGAGCAAAAAGAGTTAGCTAGCGACAGCAAAATATCGCTTGTAGAAATCGGTAAAGTGACTACTTCAGGTCTCAAGCTCTTAGACAAGGCCAGAAAAGGCGAGCTAATCGAGCTCGATAATGCCACGCTCAAACAAGCATGGCAAGCAACTCTCCCCTTTGAAGAGGACTTCAAATGATCAGGCCCAGAGCTGTTGTACTCAGCGGAGACGGAATTAACTGTAGCAACGAAACAGCATTTGCCTTAGAGCAAGCAGGCTTTGAAGCTGTAATTAGCCACACCAGCGAACTTTTGGCCAAGCCAAAGCAACTGATGAAATCAGAACTTTTAGCATTGCCCGGGGGCTTCTCTTTTGGTGATGAAATTGCCAGCGGCAAAGTATTAGCTGTCAAAATTAGACACCGGATGCTTGAAGTTTTACACTCGTATATCGAGAAAGGCAGTCTAGTATTAGGCATCTGCAATGGCTTCCAGACACTAGTGCAACTTGGCCTCTTACCAAATTCAGAAGAGGGAAGCGAAAGTATCGTTAGCCTCACTCACAATTCAGGCGGCAGATTTATCAACCGCTGGGTGGAGATGACTGTTAACTCAGCTACTGGCACCAGCACAAATAGCCCATTCTTTACGGGTCTTAGCAAAATCAGTCTGCCCATAAGACACGGAGAGGGCCGCATTCAAGTTAGACCGGACGCCAAAGACTCAGACATAGTAGTTGTGAAAGAGCGGGCCGCCCTTAACTACAATGAAGATGTGAATGGTAGTTTCGAAAGAATTGCAGCTCTTACCAATGGCAAAGGCAATGTACTGGGCCTAATGCCTCACCCCGAGGCCTACATTCGCCACTCTCAACATCCGGCATTTCAATCTTGGAAGCGCCATTCTGGCGCTTCCGAATCTATAAAAGACCGCCAGAACAGCTCCTCTGATTCGCTTAAAAATACCCCATTTGAAAACCCGCCTGATGGATTGACCATCCTAAAAAATGCTCACGCCTCACTAAGTTAGGAAATTGAAATTAAATGGCTCCCGAAAAACAAACCTATGCAGCTGCAGGAGTCGATATCGACAAAGCCGATCGCTTTGTCGACCGCCTGAAGAAGCTAGCCCGGCGAAAAGAACACGAGGCCATGTGGCAGGCAGCTGGTGGATATGCAGCTGTTTATCCAAGCTACAGTGGCAATGGCATCGCAGTCACTACTGATGGTGTTGGCACAAAATTACTAGTGGCCCACAAGCTGAAAAAGTTTGACACCATCGGCATAGATTTAGTGGCCATGTGCGCTAACGACTTAATTTGTGTTGGTGCTACACCAAATATTTTTCTTGATTACTTTGCCGTAGGAAAACTTGACGATAGTGCTGACGCCATCATGGCCGGTATAGTGGCTGGCTGTGACCAAACAGGTATGCTCTTGGTGGGCGGTGAAACCGCTGAAATGCCAGGGGTCTACGAGCACGGTCACTTCGACCTAGCCGGATTTGCCGTTGGTCAAGTGCGCAAAGAAGACTTGCTTACAGGAGCAGAGATTGCCCCAGGGCAGACACTAATTGGCGTGGCTTCAAGTGGCATTCACTCAAACGGCCTGTCTTTAGCTAGAAAAGTGTTGCCAGACAATGACGACACTTACCACGCCCTGCTCACGCCAACATTGCTCTATGTCAAAGCCGTGATGGAAGTTTTAGAGAAGCACCGAGGCAGTGTCAAAGGCATAGCTCACATCACTGGTGGCGGCTGGACTAACTTATTAAGACTGAATAACGAAGTCGGCTTCGTCATCGACAATGCTTTAGAAGTGCCAACCATACTCAAGGCCATTGGCGAACATGTCAATGAAGAAGAAATGTACAAAACCTTCAACATGGGAATGGGTCTGGCTTTGATTGTGGACGATAAAGGCGGCAGTCTAGAGTCAATTATTGAAATATTTGAAAAGCATAAAATGAAAGCGCAGGCAGTAGGACACGTTACAGAACGTGCCAAGAAAATTACTATATCGAATCTAAACGATTCGAATTTAGCAATTCACATTTAACACTTCTGATTTACCACTTAAAAGCTAAGCAAGGAAATTAACGACCAATGAAAACCGTACTAGTCAGCGTCACCGACAAAACCGGCCTAGACAACTTCCTCACCCGCCTCGAGCGCTTCGATACTTTGCGCTTAATCGGCACCACCAGCACTGCCAAATATCTAGAAGAAAAAGGCTTCAAATGCACCAAGGTTGAAGAGTTGACAGGCTTTCCGGAAATTCTCTCAGGTCGTGTCAAAACATTGCACCCTAAAGTATTTGCTGGCATTCTCGCTAGACCAATTACCGAAGACCGAAGCTGCTTAGCTGAAATGGAAATTTCTGAGATCGACTTAGTGGTAGTAAACCTTTATGCCTTTGAAGAGGCACTGAAGAAGAACCTGGCCGAACAACCAATGGTGGAACAAATCGATGTCGGTGGTGTGGCCCTGCTCAGAGCTGCGGCTAAGAACTTCGAACGGGTAGCAGTTATAAACGAACCAAGCCAGTACGACAGCGTCATCGAAGCAATGGACGCTAACAAGGGCGAGATTCCCCTAGCCTTCCGCAGAAAATTAGCCTACCAAGCTTTCGCCCGCACAGCGAGCTACGACCAGAGCATCTCTAGCTATCTAGGCAACCTTGTTCAAGACCACGCTTCAAGCGCAGAGACAACCTATGACAGCACAACCAAAGAAGCTGCCGTGCCCGATTTTGCAGACAAGCTCACCATCAGCCTGAAGCGCCAAGAAACTTTGCGCTACGGTGAGAACCCACACCAGGCAGCAGCCTGGTATCAGCTTGAAAGTGCAATTTCAGTACCGGGCTTAAGTCCTGAGCTTTCCGCATTTCCGCCTTTTGAGCAATTGCAAGGCAAAGAAATGTCTTCTAATAACATCACCGACACTTACGCTCTGGTCAAAATCTTGCGCGAACTAGTGGCACCAGCAGTGGTTGTGATCAAGCACAACAACCCCTGCGGCGTAGCTCAAGCCAAAACACTAGCCGATGCCTATGAGCTTGCCTACGAATGTGACCCAATGTCAGCTTTCGGCGGAGTCTATGGCTTCACCGGCAAAGTCGACGCGACCTTAGCTGAGCGCATTACCCGCAACTTTGTCGAAATCGTTCTTGCACCTGAATTTGATGAGGCTGCTCTTGAAGTATTCAAGAAAAAGAAAAACGTTCGCGTTCTCAAAAGCACAGTTGATACCAAACTGGCAAAAAAACGCGACTACAAACTGAAGCATCTTTCAGATTACGGCTTCCTCTTAGAGGTAGATCAAGATGCTCCTGTTGAAGCTAATACTTTTACTTGCGTCACCGAGAAGAAACCAGACCCTGCATTGCAGAAAGACATTGCCTTCACTTGGTCAGTAGTGAAACACCTCACTTCAAACGCCATATTCGTCGCTAAAGATGGCCTCTCGCTTGGGTTCGGTATCGGTCAAACTAGCCGCATTGCTAGCACCGGAATTGCCCTAAGGCAAGCCGGAGAGAAATCAAAGGGTGCGGTTATGGCCAGCGAAGCCTTCTTACCAGCCACAGATAATATTGAAGCGGCAGCTGAAGCTGGAATTGCAGTAATCATTCAGCCTGGTGGCAGCATCAAAGACGCCGACGTGATAGCTGCCTGCAATAAAGCAGGTATTGCCATGGTCTTCACCGGCCAGCGCTGCTTCAAACACTAAAGGGGACAATCAAATGAAATCTGGAAGTAGCAAAAAATACGGTGCAATTCTTGCGGCCTTTTTGGCCCTTGCTACTTCCAGTTTCTTCATGGCTCCCACAGCCGAAGCGAAGAGCGATGAAGAGAGTACAAAAAATACAAAAGAGACAAGAAGCAGAAAGAGCTTGAGCGACGATATCGAAAAACTAGAGAATGTTAGCTACATGCCTGGCCTTCCAAGCGCTGATGATCGAGCCCACCTCTTCTGCCTCTACACACCCAAAGCAAAAGCAGAAAAAAGCTTTCCTCTAATTATTTACGTCCATGGTGGCGGCTGGACCACCAGGCCAAACTCAATTCCTCGTTGGGTTCCGAACTTTGTGAGAAAAGGCTACGGCGTAGCCATAGTCTATTATCGTCTGGCTCAGGAAGGAATTTTTTCTTCTCAAATAGAAGACCTCAATGCTGCCTTGCGCTACTTCAAAGGTAACGCTGACAAACTACACATCGATGCCAACCACATTGGCCTCTGGGGAAGTTCTGCCGGAGGTCATCTTGTGGCCCTTATGGGAGCCTCAGCCAATAGTCCAGCTCTCGATATCGGGGGCGACAAATCAATTTCTCGCGACGTGCAAGCTGTCTGCGATTTTTCAGGACCAGCCAATTTATATGACCTAGGCACCAAGCAATATCCTAAAATGCAATGGGATACTGTTAGTCCCACTTCCGCTCTATCTATGCTCTTAGGTGGCACTGCTGCCAGTCAAAAAGCCCGCGCTCTTGAGGCTAGCCCCGACACCTACGTCTCTCCTGGCGACCCACCGTTCTTAGTTATGCATGGTGAAGACGATAAAGTTGTGCCCATCGAACAAAGCGACGATCTAGTGGCAGCCTTGCAGAAAGCCGGGGTCGATACTACTTACATTCGCCTGCCACATGAAGGCCACAATATTGAACACGGTAAGAATATTGAAACTGCCCGCAAATTTTTTGATAAGCATTTGAAAGGAGATAAACACTAAATTTGCTGTCGGTATCTATGCCATAAATAGTTTTCTGAAAAGGGAAGATTTTTTTCAAAAAATCTTCCCTTTTTGAAAAGCGCAATACGGTCTCCTAGATGGTTTACGCCGCTCCGTAAACAGTCAGTCTCTGAGCCAACCAATGCCTTTTTGTCGTCCAGCCTAAGAAGCGCTGACTAGGGTCAATAGACTCGGTTTGAGCTTGCCTTAAGGCCTTGAGAGCAGGAGTAAATCGTTTGACAAAATCAGGTTTTTGCTTGTTGAGATATTCATCCATCCAATCAAACATGTCTTGATTTTGATATTTGCTATCCAATACTGAAAGGAAAAAGATCATCTGACGCCAGGCATAAGCAGCATTTTTAAGATCTCTTAGTTGAGCATTCCAATAGCTGAACGGCAATTGCAGAGTGCGACAAATATAAATGAAACAAGCTCTAATCATCTCTTCCAGGTCAGAAGCCAATATTTGTTCAAGCCGAAGTTCGCGGAAGAGAGCGGCCAAATTATGACTGGTGAAAATCTGTTCTTGCTCGATAACCATGCCATTAGCAGCCACAGAATATTCAGATGGCGCAGCACCACCTTGACCAGCTAGAGCCCTGCGCTGACAAAACTTGGCAAAGTCTTCACCCTTAGAAGTTTCACTAGCAGATAAGTTCCTGCCAGATAATTCATTGTTAGACACATCACTTGCAGAAAATTCACTCAACGAATAATAGCGTTCATATATGGTGCCACGCAAATAGTCAGTGGTGACAACTGCGGCCTTACTATATTTGGGACTGAATTCACCCATAAAGATATCGGCGGCTAACTCTTCTACAATTGGTATTTGTAAACCAGCACATTTAGCCAGAAAACGAATCTCTTGAAGCATTTTGTTGGGCAAGATTTGCTGGGGAAAATTCTTAAAGGTAATGGCACACACCTGGGTCAAAGTTTCACGAGCAAGAGCTTTGACAACATCATCTTCTTTGTAATGATCTAGAACGCGAACCCAAGGCAACTCTTGCAACTGTACTTGCTTAGCAAGATGCAACAGCAGCAAAGAGCGACGCCGACGAAAAGAAGCATAAGTGGCAGCATAAAGAGCTTGCAATGCCGGGTCAGCAAAGGCGCGGGCCTGCAGCTGAGCACTTACTGTAGCGACAACAGGAGCCAATTGTTCTGCTGAAGAAACAATCTTCCTCTGCACAAGCTCAGATAAGGGCATTTCAACCGAGCGCAATAATTTGGTCGTAAATGCCGCAGGCAGAGGCCAGCCAGCAGGTAGCTGTGGAAGACAAGGCAGCTGAGCAAGAAGAGATAGCTGAAACTTTTCACTCTCAGCAGCAGTGACTGGATAAATTATTTCGTCCAGAGAAGATAGAGCTTCCACCTCAAGCTTTGCCTGCAATCTGGCGCCTACGACTTGTGCCAACTGAAAAGCACTTGGCTGCGCGGCAACGGCTCTCTGCTCAGCTCTCAATTTCAAGTTTTTCTCGACATCGGGAAGTCCACGAGCATTCTCAATTTGCTGCAAAATTGCCCGAATCATACCAACGTCACGTCCGCTTAGCGAGGCCCTATCGCGCACACAAATATCGAGATACTTGAAGAGGCGAGAGGCATTGCTCTTGCCATCAAAACTTCGCTGGCAAAGGGTCTTATGTGCCATTGCCACTTTAATCTCTTTAAGCAAATCTGATGCTAGCCCACTCCAGCCATCAGGGTAATGTTGACAGGGCCAACCATCTAATCGAGTTTGAGCAAACAGCAAGACAACTCGATCGTAAAGTGGCAGCCAAAGAGATAGCGCTTCCCTTTGACGCTCTAGCTGCATGCTGCTTCGAATACCGCCAAAGTCTGCTCGGGTTTTGGCAACACTTTGGAGATGAACAAGACAGCCAGAATAGCCCGATTCAATAGCAGATTCCGATCTAATAGGAGATGCTGATTCTACAAACTGCGATGATAGACTGTAATGGGACGAGTCGCAACGAAACACTGGGTAGAAACGCAAGCGCGAAAAGAACGGTGCAATCTCTTCTAAAATCTGTTTGGCTAATTCAACATTGCCGCTATCAAGTAAGTATGCCACCACGAGCAAGGCACTTTCTTCTGGCACATCGATACGATAGCTCTTGCTAGCAAGCATTTCTTTCAATTCAGATAACCCTTGAGGGCTGAGAAAATAGGCATTTAAAGCTGCGCGAAGAGAAATACCATCAGCGATATCTAATCGCGTAGCAAGCTGGCGTTCATGCTCTTGAACTTCTCCCTCTGCCAAGAGTCGACCAGTAGCAAAACCACCTTGGGCTACTTCTAAAGTAGCCCAAGCAGGAACCTCACTGACAGGCAAACGACTGCCAATATGCAGCTGCCCAGTTAGCATGCCGCTCACCACCCGCAACCACTTGGCCAATTTGACTTGTGCTCGCTTGTTGGCACTAGCATCGTGCCCTAAAGCATCTTGATTCTGGCCAGCTTGCTGTTTGGCGACAGCACTAATAGCACTACTAAGCTGAGCAGTCACGTAATCAGCATTAACTTCAATCTTCTTGCGATAAGGGCTAGGATCTACCATTTAAAGACCTTAAGACACTAATAAAAGCGCGCAATTTTGCCATCATCACGCAGCTCCATCACCACCGATGCAGGCTTCTTCGGCAAGCCCGGCATGGTCATGATTTCGCCGGTGATGGCCACAACAAAACCAGCACCAGCAGACAATCTAAGCTGGCGAATATTGAGTTTGAAGCCAGATGGTGCACCAAGAAGCGATGGGTCGTCACTGAATGAATATTGCGTCTTCGCTACGCACACAGGTAAATTGCCGTAGCCGTTTTTATCAAGCCATTTCAATTCTTTCAAAGCTTCATTGGAATACTCAACACTGGCAGCACCATAAATAGTTGAAGCAACAGTGGCGAGCTTCTCTTTAATCGGTGCATCCAGTTTGTACAGTGGGGCAAACTTACTGGGCTTAGCAGTCTGAGCCATAACCAAATCAGCTAGCTCAAGAGCGCCGTCTGCGCCTTTGGCCCAAACATCGGCAACGATTGCATTTATTCCCTTTGCTTTACAAAGAGCGAGCAAATGAGCTAACTCCTCTTCACTATCACCAGCAAACTTATTGACGCAAACAATAGCGGGCACACCAAACTTTTGCACATTAGCCACATGGCGCTCTAAATTGCACAAGCCCCGCTCAATGGCAGCCAGGTCTGAATTAGATAAATCAGATTCTGCAACACCACCATGCAACTTAAGCGCTTTCACCGTAGCGACAAGCACCACTGCATCTGGTGCCAACTCAGGGCGCAAATTGGCAACGATATCGCAGAATTTCTCTAGACCTAAATCAGCACCGAAGCCCGCTTCGGTCACCACATAATCACTTGTATAAAGAGCCAGCAAACCAGAGAGCACGCTAGAAGTGCCATGGGCAATATTGGCAAATGGTCCACCATGCACAAAGGCGGGAGTGCCATCAAGGGTTTGCACCAGGTTAGGCTTAATGGCATCTTTCAAAATAATTGCCATAGCAGCAGCAGCATCGACTTGTTTAGCTGTCACAGGAGCAGCAGCAGTAGATTTAGCAACCACTATATTGCCAAGGCGCTCCCGCAAATTAGACATTGAATCGGCCAGACAAAGCGTGGCCATCACTTCTGATGCAGCAGTAATATCAAAGCCAGTTTCGCGAACTATGCCGTTGGCCTTTCCACCTAAGCCTTGCACTAGATTGCGCAAGCTGCGGTCGTTCATATCCATAGCCCGTCTAAAAGTTATGGCGCGCTGATCGATGCCGAGAGCATTGCCGAAGTGAATATGATTGTCAATCAAAGCGGCAAGGAGATTATTGGCAGCACCAATGGCATGCAAATCACCATTGAAATGCAAATTGATGTCATCCATGGGCATCAGCTGCGAATATCCACCACCAGTGCCGCCTCCCTTTTGACCAAAGACCGGCCCCATAGATGGCTCACGCAATGCCACAGAGACCTTGAACCCACCTTTTAGACCTCGGCCTTTACCACGCTTGCGCAGGGCCTGAGCCAAGCCAACAGACGTTGTAGTCTTACCTTCTCCGGCCTTCGTCGGAGTAATGGCCGACACCAATATCAACTTGCCTCGCACTTTACTCTTGTCAGACAAGATGCGCTCAATGGCTTCGTAGGCAATCTTGGCCTTATATCTACCATAGAGCTCAATGTCATCAGCGCCAAGGCCGAGGTCTAGAGCAACTTCGGTTATGGGCCGCAGCTTGGCATTGTTCGCCAGGTCAATATCAGACGGTTGAGCGCTGCTAGATGAAGTGGACGAAGTAGAAGAGGTGGTAGCTGTTTCCAATTTTAAAATTCCAATTACAAATGAGGATAAAGAAAAGAGGCCAACCTATGGCTAGCCTCCCCAAGATTATACTGACTTATTCGCCAACCTATTTCTTAAGCTCTCTGACGAGGCGCATTAGGTAGAAGGCGAAGTTGACGTAATCAAGAACTATGTTGAGAGAAATGTTGGTTGCTTCAGGCCAGCTGTTGTCAGTTGACTTGGCCAAGCGGCAAAAGTCGACCAAGAAGAAACCGGTAAAGACCACCAGACCGCCCACAGCATAAACAATATTGACACCAGCAGAGAAATGAATGAAGAACTGGCTAAGACCTACAAGAATCAAACCAAACAGGGCAAACATGAGAAAGCGCTGCATGGGCCTGAAGTCAACGCCAGAGAACGCCCCGATTGAGCCAACCACAGCCATAGCGCCTGCAGTGCCGGCAAGGCAGACGGCCACTGTGTTAGCGCCGATGGTCTCAATATAGCCTTGTAAGCCAAAGCCGACGATTACTCCAAAAACCGAATTCCAAATGGCCAATCCGACCATTGCCGAAACCGGTGAATTGACCCTAGGCAAAAAGAACAAACCGCCAAAGGTTATAACCAACGAGGCTATCCAGAGAAACATGTTCGGCTCAATCTTGATGCCGAAGAACGAACCAGCGGCAAGAAACATGAACGAGACACTTGTGAGCAGTGCCACCTTGCTCACTAATGTGCCCTGAGTAAGAGCCTGGGCATCGAACTCGGAAAATCCGAGCCCGCCGCGCTTGGCCGCCTGCGTGGTCTCAGTGTTGTTTTTAAATGATTCCGAATACGGTTTTTTGTCCATTGCTTTCACCTAAAAGGCCCATATCAATAACGATATACCTCTACCAAGCTAGCAGCAACCTGATGACAACCGCGGGATATTCATTATTCCTTAGGGAAGGCGGAGAAAGCTTACCGGCCCTTCTTCGCTTCCTCTTTGATTTTTTGCTTGGCCAATTCTTTGGCGCGTTTAGCCGCCTGTTCCGCTGCTTTTTCCGCCGCTTTCTTGGCTTCTAGCTCACGCACACGCTCTTCTTCTTTGAGCTCAAGGTAATAGTTGTAATTGCCGTGATAGACCACTAGCTGGCCGTCTCTAATCTCAACAATCTTGGTAGCAATCTGTGAGATGAAATAGCGGTCGTGTGAAATTACAACTACTGTGCCGTCAAATTTCTTGAGAGCGTCTTCTAGAGTCTCTTTGGCAGGAATATCGAGGTGGTTGGTTGGCTCATCGAGAATCAAGAAGTTATTTGCGCCAAGTAGCATCTTAGCCAAGGCCAGGCGGGCCTTTTCACCACCGCTGAGGCTCTCTACTTTCTTAAATACGCTATCTCCGCCAAATAAGAATCGCCCGAGCAAAGAGCGCACTTCTTCAGTCTTCCAGAGGGGCACTTCATCTTGAATAGTAGCTAAAATGGTTTTCTCTAAATCGAGCGCTTCTGCTTGGTTCTGTTCAAAGTAAGCCGGGCGAACATTGTGTTCTCCGAGCTTGACCGAGCCGCCGTCTGGCTTTTCTCGACCGGTTATTAGCCGAAGCAATGTCGACTTGCCAGCACCATTGGGCCCGAGAATAGCAATGCGCTCGCCTCTTTCAATCTGTAAATTGGCATCTAAGAAAAGAATATTGTCGTTGTAACCATGAGTGAGGTCGCGGATGGTAACAACTTCACGACCACTACGGGCGGCGGCTGGGAAGTGAAACACCAATGTGCGCTCGCCATCGTCTGGCTTTTCAATCAGTTCAATCTTGTCGAGTTGTTTTTCTCTACTCTTGGCCTGGGTACTGCGAGTTGCACTAGCTCTAAATCTATCAACGAAACGCTGTTGCACTTCCATCTCTTTGACCTGGCGTTCATAGGCAGCCAATTGAGCGTCGCGGTTCTGTTCTTTTTGCAGCAGGTAAGTGGAGTAATTGCCCAAATAGGTAGAAGATTCGCCCCGCTCCATCTCAACAATACTGGTGCAAAGACGATCGAGGAAGTGGCGGTCGTGCGAAATAATGGCCATCGGTGTACTTAAATCGCGCAAGAAGACTTCGAGCCATTCGATGGTGCGCATATCGATGTGGTTGGTAGGTTCGTCGAGTAGCAGCACGTCAGGCTTCTGCAGCAGCACCTTACCGAGGTTCATGCGCATCTGCCAGCCACCGCTGAACTCACTGACAAAACGATCGCCATCACCAAGGGCAAAGCCCATCTCGGCCATCATCTTTTCAACTTTCGACTCTTGAGCGTAACCACCTTTGGCTTCGTACTCACGCTGCAAATTATCCATCTTTTTCAAGAGCTTATCGAGCTCTTCAGGAGTGGCAGTTTCAAGAGCGTTGTGCACCGCAGTCAGTGCATGGTGGATTGTGTTTAATTCAACAAACGAACTAGAAAACTCTTCGCGCACAGTGTTAGTCGGGGTAACTGCAAACTCTTGGTTGAGATAGCCCACATGCAAACCGGCCTGACGAATGATTTGTCCAGAGGTCGGTTCGATCTCACCAGTAATAATTTTGAACTGAGTCGATTTGCCGCCGCCGTTTGGGCCGACAAGACCGATACGGTCGCCTTGTTTAAGCTCCCAGGTAACGTCTCTCAGTACCTCGCCTTGAGGATAAATTTTGCTGATATTTTCGAGTCTTAGCATTGGATTCCCAAAAGAGCGATAAAGAGTAAGAACAGAGAAAGAATAAAGATTGAAAGGTAAGCGAGTTACTAAAATAAAGCGAGGATTGCAACTTCACCTGTACTACAGATCCTAGCACTTGGCAAGCCGCTTGTCAGAAGGAAATAGTATTAGGTAGAAGCCCATCCGTCTATGTATACGAGCTAATCTCAATCTAAAGATTTCAAAAAATTGCCAGCAGTCTAGCCTGCCAAGCCGCTTTCAACCTCTTAACTACTTAACAAGTTCGTGTACAAGAGGGTTTACACGGCGTAATTCTTCAAACTTTTGCCCATTTAGGGTACTCTTTCCCAATAATAGATATTGAGCGCAAAAATGCCAGAAAAACACAGCCAGCCCATCGCCCACCCTGATAAAGCACCTGACCAGGCAATAGACCGCCAGGCCCTGATTAAGGGGGCCAAACGAATCGTAATCAAGCTCGGGACAGCCGTCTTGATGAAAGATGAAGGCGGCATCGCGCTCAGTCGCTTCTATTCGTTCGTTGAGGGCATCGCCGGCTTAGTAAAATCAGGAAAAGAGGTGCTGTTGGTCACCTCTGGCGCTATTGGCCTTGGCTCGCGCACCCTGGGCCTAACCTCGAAACCCAAGCTATTACCCCTCAAGCAAGCCTGCGCCGCCGTGGGTCAAGGGCGCCTGATGGCACTTTACTCGGACGCCTTCGAAAAGATGGACGTCATTGCCGCCCAGGTCTTACTGACAGAAGAAGATTTTTCCAACCGCAGACGCTATCTCAATTTACGTAGCACCATTGCTCAGCTCTTAGAACTTCATGTGCTGCCAGTCATCAACGAAAATGACACAGTCTCGACCGCCGAACTTGAGTTGCTCAAAGGTGACCACAAAGAAGTCGATATAAAAGTCAATTTTGGTGACAACGACAAGCTCTCAGCTCTAGTGGCAAGCAAAATTGATGCCGACTTGTTGCTAATTCTGACCGATGTGGAAGGACTTTACACTGCCGATCCGCGCTCAGGCCCAGAAGCAAAGCTAATATCAGTGGTTGATGTCTTCACCCCAGAAATAGAACAATTGGCCGATTCAAAAGTAGTTAGTGACAAACCTGGGCGTGGTGGCATAAAGACAAAACTAGCGGCCGCTCGCATTGCTTCTCAAAGCGGCTGCGCCACAATAATTGCTGGTGGCAAAACCGAAAATGCCATAGGCCGAATTTTCAAAGGAGAAGATCTCGGCACGCTCTTTCTGCCCCATGGTGGCTTGAGCGGCAAACAGAAATGGATAGCCTTCGCCACCACAGTTAAAGCATCCCTAGTAGTAAACGCTGGTGCCAAAGATGCCTTAAAAAAAGGTAAAGCCAGTTTACTTCCGGCCGGTGTAATGGAAGTTAAGGGAACTTTTGAGCGCGGCGACGTCGTTAGTGTGGCCGGTGAAGATGGTCATGAATTCGCTCGAGGCATAGTCAATTATTCAAGTGATGAAGCCCGTCTTGTATCTGGTCAACATTCAGAAGCCCTAGACGAATTAAAGGAAAGTCGCAACTATGACGCCTTGATCACCAGAGACAACATTGCTTTTCTAGACACCTAACTGCTAATAAGTGGAAACAAAAAAACATGACGGCCACAGAACTTCCAAGCGATGCTACAAACTTAGAACAGGCAGATAGCAACGTCATGCAGATAGCTAGACAGGCCGCTTTGGCGGCGCCGGCACTGGCATCAACGAGCCTAAAAAAGCGCAATGATACCATTTTACAGTTTGCAAAAATTCTAGATTCGCACAGAGCCGAAATACTAGAAGCAAATAAGAGAGACGCATTGAACAAAGACGCTGCTGAGTTCAAAAGCGGAAGAATGGCAATAGATGCCGGCAAAATAGATACGGTAATAGCCGGTTGCAGAGCGCTTGTGGCAATGAAAGATCCACTTGGAGCAATCGACTATGCCAAAGAATTAGACCAAGACCTCAATCTCTATCGCGTCACCTGTCCCATCGGTGTAATCGGCATAATTTTTGAAGCACGGCCAGACGTACTGCCACAAATTGCGGCCCTTGCCCTTAAGAGCGGCAATGCCATAATTCTCAAAGGTGGACAAGAAGTTGAGGCGACCAACAGAGTTTTGTTCAACTGCCTGCAAGAATCTCTCAAGCTCGAAGGTTTACCAGAGAGCAGCGCTGCCCTGCTAGTGTCACGCTCAGATGTGGCGGCGCTGTTGAAAGCCGATCAGTATGTCGACTTAATCATTCCCCGCGGCTCAAACAGCCTGGTATCTTACATTCAGTCGAATACTAAGATTCCAGTACTGGGCCATGCTGAAGGCATCTGTCATGTTTATGTCGACCACAGTGCCGATATCGAACAAGCAATTGTGGTAGCAGTAGACGCTAAGTGTGACTACCCAGAAGCCTGCAACTCCATGGAGACTTTGCTGCTAGATAGAGCCCTCCCAACCGAAAAGCAGCTAGCAATTTTGACAGCTCTGCTTAAGGCTGGTGTAGAACTTAGACTTGATGACGGCTTGTTAGCATTGTGCCAGACTGCTGAATTTGAATCAATTTCCGCCAATCTGAAGACCAGCCCTAAACTCGCAGCAGCAGAAGAAGCTGACTGGGCAACCGAATACGGCAGTCTTTGCCTGTCTGCCAAAATAGTTGATGGAGTAGACGAGGCCATAGTTCATATCAATCAATATGGCTCCGGCCACACTGATGCCATAATTTGCCAAGAGAGCTTAACTTGGCTCTATCACAATGCCTCCACCAGATTTGCCGATGGCTTTCGCTATGGCTTTGGCGCTGAAGTGGGCATCAGCACAAGCAAACTTCCTCCTCGCGGCCCCGTAGGCTTAGAGGGCCTGGTCACCTACAAATATAAACTAGAAGGTGCTGGCCATCGAGCCAGCGACTATCATGGTGCCGAGGCAAAACCTTTCAGCCACAAAGACATTCAACCCAAGAAACATTGAGAAAAATAGATGACTGAGAAGCGCGACCAATTGCTAGAACGCATCAAACCATTGCGAGACGATGTGCGTATGCTAGGCTTCATTCTGGGTGACACAATTAAGCGCTTTGAAGGCGAAGAAGTATTTGGTTATGTCGAGAAATTTCGCAGCCTCTTCAAAGAGATGCACCGCAATAAAAGCATTGATGCTGACCTAAATCTGCCCAATCATCAAAAATTGCATGACCTGCTCAATAGCCTTGACCTCGACACTGCAATTAAAGTGATCAAAGCCTTTCTCACTTACTTCGACATAATCAATATTGCTGAGCAAAATCACAGACTACGCCGCCGGGCCCAACACGACAGCAGTGGTGAACGTAAATACGAGAAAGACTCACTGTCAGAATTTTTTGGTGGCAGCAATTTAGAGCCCCAGCAACTCTTAAATGTCTTGAATAATCTTGATATTGAGATTGTCTTCACGGCTCACCCCACAGAACTGACAAGACGCACCGTTATGCTCAAACAATTGGAGCTGGCACAACTGCTATATAAGCGCGACCACCCACCACTTTCAAAGCACGAAACTAGCGCCATCGAAGCTGGGCTTAGATCGGTAGTGGAGTCACTCTGGCTCACAGACCATGTAATTTATTTCAAACCATCGGTCAATGACGAAGTGCGCTATGGCATTTATCACTTTGATCATGTTGTCATCAACGCAGTAATCGATGTGCACCAAGCTCTTGAAGAAGAATGCAAGAAATTAGAGGCAAATCTCGATACAGATTCAAAGACAAGCCCAATAAATAATAATCGCAACTTCATCACCTTTGGCTCATGGATAGGCGGAGACCGTGACGGCAACCCCTTTGTCACCAAAGACGTCACCCTGCAAACTCTCGATTATCAGCGCAGTGTCATACTCAATCGCTACCTCAAAGATCTAGAAAGACTTTTCAACGAGCTTAGCCAATCAGCCAACTGGATTGATCAAACAGAGGCATTTAGCAGCTCGTTAGAACAAGACGCAAAAGCACTGCCAGCAGTGACACAAAAATACGCTCACCGCTATGCCTTAGAACCTTATCGCCTCAAGCTACTCTATATACAGGCCAAACTTCGTAACACCCGTGATCATAAAGCTGAAGGCACGAGCGCCGAGTATTATTCAAGCGCCGACCAGTTCAAGAGTGAGCTGAGAGTAATCAAGGATAGCCTGGTTAAAGCTGGCTGTCGCGACAGCTTACACAATCTCAATAGACTCATTGCCACTGTCGACATTTTCGGATTTCACCTAGCCAAACTCGACATCAGGCAGCACAGTAGCCGCCACCGCGAGGCACTGGATGAAATAACAAAAACGCAAGCACTTCTAGAAGCTGGTTATAACGGCCTTAACGAAGCAGAAAAAATGGCTTGGCTCACCAGCGAACTCGCCAATAAAAGACCATTAATTCCCGGCGACCTGCATTTCTCTCAGGCCACCAACGAAACCATCGAAGTATTTCGCACCTTGGCTCAAGGCCAAGATCTATATGGAGCCTGCGCTCTAGATACCTATATAGTGAGCATGACAGAGCATTCATCTGACTTGCTATCAATTTTGTTGCTTGCCAAAGAAGCAAGCATTTGGGCATCAGAACATCATCCCCATAGAAAAATTAGCATCGTCCCGCTATTTGAAACAATAGAAGATTTGCGTCGGGCACCACAAATGTTTCAAGAGCTTTTAGGCAATCCAATCTACAAAGAATATCTAGCAGAACGTGGCAATCTGCAAGAAATTATGATTGGCTACTCAGACAGTGGCAAAAATGGTGGCATAGTCACAGCCAATTGGGAGCTATATAAAGTTCAGAAAGAGCTGGTAGCCATAGCCCAAGCCAATGATATTCAACTGCGACTTTTCCACGGCCGGGGGGGCACCATTGGTAGAGGCGGCGGACCTACTCACCAAGCCATCCTCGCCCAACCACCAGGAACGGTAGCAGGCCGAATTAAACTGACCGAACAAGGCGAAGTAATCTCATCAAAATACGCCTTGCACGATATTGCCGTGCGCAACTTCGACCAGTTAGCTGCCGCTGTTCTGCAGGCTACAGCGACTCAGCCCAACACAGAAACAGAAATTGAACCACCTCAGTGGTTCAATTTTATGGAACAGCTGTCAACATCGTCATTCAAAGCTTATCGTTCACTTGTTTACGAAGACCCTCAATTCGTCGAGTTCTTCAGCCAATCGACGCCCATTGGTGAGCTATCGAAACTACAAATGGGGTCGCGTCCCACTAGGCGCAACGCAGGCTCTGGCTCAATTGACGACTTGAGAGCAATTCCCTGGGTATTTGCCTGGACCCAAAGCCGCTACATGCTGCCAGCTTGGTATGGCTTTGGCAGTGCCTTCCAGGCTTGCTCAGGGGGAAGCCCAGAAGCTGACCGAGATATCCTGGCAATGACCCAAGAAATGTACAGTAAATGGCCATTTTTCCGAGGCTTGATCAACAAACTCGAAAATGCCCTAGCCGTCGCCGACATGGATATTGCCGCCTATTACTCTGAAACTCTAGTGGACAAAGCCTTGCAAGAAAAATTCTTCAAGCGCATCTTGGCTGAATATGAATGCACCAAGAAATTCGTCTTGGCAGTATCGCAGCACCAGGTCTTACTGGAAGAAGTCCCTTACCTCAAACATTCAATTGCTATTCGCAATCCGTATGTTGATCCTCTAAGTTATCTGCAAGTACGCCTAATTGCTCAATTGCGTGAACGCATAAGCAAAGAAGCCGAGTCAAAGGCCACTGTCAGAGAAGACAAGCTGCTAGAAACAGTCTTGATGACAGTCAATGGCGTAGCTGAAGGCTTGCAGAACACCGGCTAACTCAAATGCTTTGATAGGTCAACTAGCTTTTTTCTGCGCTTCTCTCAACTTAGAAAGAGGCAACGAAAACTGAGTAGTGGCACCATCAGGCAGGGCCAACTCAAGTTTAACGGCCGGTTTGCCATCAGCGCCCTTTTCTAATTTGATAGCAGAGGGCACAATTGTCATATTGCTCTTAAGCCCAAAAGCCTCAGCTTGCATATTGACTTTGATGCCTTTGATATTTGCCAATCCAACAGAATCGCTACCACTTTGAATGGTGGCTGAGATGCTGCGTTCCAGATCAATGGACGAAACTGTCGCTTTGCTGTTTTCAAGACGTTTATTGATCTCAATGTGTTTTTCCCTCATGGCCTCAGAGGCAACATCAAATTGGCCAGCACCACTTTTCTTCATGCTCATGCGCTGCACATCATCAGTGTTTTGGAACAAGCGCATGGCCTCGCCAACCTGCTTCAACGCCTCCGGTTGATTCATGATTGAACGCATTGGGCTATCTTTATTGAAATCATTCTCTCTCAATGAAACTGTATTAGTTCTCATTCTCAGCAGACCCTGGGTACTTCCTGTCGAGCGCAAATATGGGCCAGAATCATCGTGACCGAGAGTCATTTCATTGGTATGACTAGTTCTAATTCGACCTCTCGGCCCTTGAACATCTGTGGTAAAGCCACTCATATTGGCAAGGCGAATGCCGTCATTTGTTTTGGCCAAATCAAAGCTGATATTTCTATCCATGTGACTAGCCACAGGCCGATGACGACCAACGCTTATATTAGGAGCATCACCAGTAGTGGCGCTCTCTAACTTAGCATTGACATGCTGCCAACCGTTGGCACGTCGACTAATCTCAACCGATTCTAGATTGCTAAGTTTATCTATGCCTTTGCTTATTTCTCGAATTGGATTAGGAGCATCAACAATTTCTCGAACACCAGGAAATGCCCGAACCTTCTGCAGTGAATCACCAATCGATGGTTTACTCTCACCTAGAGAAAAGCTACTAGCATCAGCAAATTCGCTCGGCAGCTTATTGTTACTCTTTCCCGCCAGTACACGTGATGCCTCACTCCACAAACTGGCAGCCTCAATGCCAGAAGGTTTACTTTTGTCTGAGACCGGCTCAGAACGCTCGGTTTGGGTCTCACGTTTAGGCGCCACAATTTGATCAGCCATAAAGCCTCACTAGTGCGAAGGAAAGTCGTAATTACATACTAATTACAGTCATGGTAAGAGAAATTTGTTTCAAACTTGTTGCACGGCCGCAAAAAACTCAGCTGCTCAGGCACGCTTTGCTGACTACATTAAGATTGGTAATTTGAGCGTCAATCATTGAACTTTTTACGCCCGCCCAACGTACTAGTTGGTATGACTAATATTAGTACTGCTACCGAGGTGCATTTATGAAACGGCCCAAAAAGGTCTCAAGTTTAGGTATGGCCCTCAGCATTGCCGTCCTAGCCATAGGCGTCGCGTCCTCAGACTTGCCGGCCCGCGCCCAGGATGTAACTCCAAATGTTGGCCAATTCCAGCCGCCAGGCGGGTATGGCCAAGATGGACCAGGCCAACAAGGAATCGATCCGGGTCAGGGCCAGTTTATGGGTGGACAGGGTCAGAGGCAGGGAATGGGTCAAGGGCAAGGTCAATTCGGCGGTCGCTTCCGCGAGCGCATGGGCCAAAGAATGGGCGGCCAAGGTGGACAGTTCCAAGGCGGAGGTCAGGGCGGACAATTCATGGGTGGACAGGGCCAAGGCGGTGGACAAGGCCTAGGCGGCGGTCAGGGCGGCCAGGGGCGAGAGCAGATGATGCAAAAAATGAGAGAGCGCTTTGATGCTGACCATGATGGCCAATTAAGTGACGCCGAAAAATCACAAATGCGTCAATTCATGGAACAGCGGCGCAAAGCAAGAGAAGCCCAAGGCGGCGGTCAGGGTGGACAAGGCCAGGGACTCATGGGTGGCGGTCAAGGCGGTCAATTCAGAGGCGGGGGTCAAGGATTCATGGGCGGTCAAGGGCGCGGCTTCGGTAGACGCGGCATGAACGGTCAAGGCGGTATGAATGGGCCTGGCAACATGAACGGACAGGGTGGACCAATGGGTAATCCCAATCAACCACAAGACATGCCCCAGCAAGCTATGCCGCCACAGGGCATGCCACCTGAAGGAATGCCAACTGAAGGAATGCCGCAGCAGGGTCAACCGACCCAATAAATAGCGAATATTGCAGCAGTAATCTTTTGCGGGTATAAAATCGATATTAATGGCAAATTCTGAATTCTCAGAACCAAAGGTAGCGATCTGCAAAATCCAAGACTAGCCTCACTGCGAAGAACCATCGCCACACTGACGGCCCAAGGCAATCAGCAAATGGCGGGTGGCAACTATGCCTACGCCGAGCAGTTCTTTGAACGGGCGCTAAAAGAATGGCGTGCCGGTGGTGGCAGCAAAGCTGAGGAAGGCTCGCTCATAACTCAACTTGGCAAAGCCTATGAAGTGCAAAGAAAATTCGAACCAGCCTACGACTTATACATGCAGGCGTTGAACAATCTCACTGGCCAGGAATATGACGAAGTCTATGCCGCCTTTCTCTATCTAAATGAACGCATGGGCGCATTCACAAAGAAAGAGCCGGGGTACTAGGTGTGGTATGATAATTTTTGTCGTAAGTCTTTGAGCTTGTGTCGCTGGATAGTGAGACCCTCGGTAGTTTTAGAAACTGACCGTTGCGAGAGCAAAAAAGCAGACAAAAATTCGAGGTGGGCGGAGGTTATCCTCCGCCCATTGCTTTGTGTGCCGGGCATGTTCAACAACTGGAGGTGAAAGTCCTTACACAACCTGATGACGGTGAAGTGCAGTGAAGCGCAAGTGCCAAGTCGCGAGGCGAGGTCTGAAAGAAGCGTGAATCAAATCTGCGACTTGACGAACAGAAATCCGATAGACGGCAGTTCGAATAGGAGGTTAGATAGATCATTTCAAACCGTTGGTGAATTCTAACTGTTAGTTAGCTTAAGACTGGGATACCCACCAATGGGAATAAGCTGGCTGGTCTTCACACCCGCACTGTTGCTCAAATAACTCTCCAGCAATTCGGCAAGCTCACCATCGGCAAAATGAGTTTCAGAATCGCTAACTTTGCCCGCATCAGCATTTCCCGAGTGTTTCTCGCCAACGTGCGCTTTCATCTCACTACTGGCGGCGGCATTCGCCTTAAATGCTTGCGGTCTGCTAGTTCTTTGCTTTCCCATTTAGCTCCATTAATTCCCGATTTGAAAGAGCCTGGTTTCCCAGGCTCTTCTTCTCTATTCTATTACCTTACAGCCTCTCAAACAAATCGAGATCAGGATGACTCCACGCTTGCACAAACTTTAATTTCGGATCAACACTGCCATCAAAAATGGTGTTATTGCACATACCGATTTTGTAGGCTTGATTGAGGACGTTGAGCAAAGAGAAGCAGTTGGCACCACCATGCCCAGCAGTGCGAAGGCTATGTCTCTACTCTAGAAGAACAATCTCTACTCTGCGGTTCTGCGAGCGATTTATACCATTGATGTTCATCATCTTTGGTAAAGTCTTGCCACAACCGCGCACTTCAAACTGACTAGAATTCACGCCGTGCTTGGCCATCCAATCGACAATCGCCAACGATCTCATCATAGATAGCGCTAGACAGTCCATATTATCGGCCACCTCGTCAGTGTGCCCTTCGAAGAAAATAGGGCGTGTCTGGTGATTGGCAAATTCTGTTGTGCGAAGCTGTTCGAGTACTTGGTCAGTGCCAGGTCGCAGGGCCCACTTGCCTTGCTCGAACATTTTGTCGCTATCCAGCGTAACCACAGTCTTTCCTCTCTCGTGGACGATTGCCGAGAGCGGAGAGTTATTGCGAACACTGGTATTGAGGTTATTAGAACCGCTATTGAAATTCGAAGCACCACCATTAGCTAGTGCAGCAGAGAAGCTACCAAGGAATTGACCTAGGCCAGCAGCGAAACTATTTGGATTGTTATTGGAACTACTGTTAGATCCGCTGTTGGCAGCAGATGTGCTACTCAGGCCACTGTTTACAGTGGTCACAGTGCCGCCAGCGGCACTGCCTGTACTACTGCTGACACCACCAGCGGTGGCAACACTCGTGGAAATACCACTAGAAATTGTATTCGTACTACTAGTCTGACTGGTCGGTGGCTCCATGATGAAGCTGATATTGTCAGCATAGGCGTCGTTCAACTTGCCATCCATTCGCTGCATATCCAGACCTATTGAAATAGATCGGGTGCCCGCCGGAATTATGCCAGTCTGCTGCTTAAAAATGAGGCTTAATGTGCCAGAACGATCAACTGCTTTGACTGGCCCCAATTTTACTGTGCCAATCGGTCCTGTCAGTGGGTTCTGACCATTGAACATGACTACAAGAGTGGCATTGTCATCACTTGTGCCATCGCCGCCCAACCAACCAGAAAGTTCAAATTTAACGTTACCAACATCAATCTTGCTAGCCTGTGAGGAGACGTCTATTGTTTGCGTAGCCTGAGAAGACTGGCCGTTACCGCCGCAGAAGAAATTCTTCCCTCTCGAGTTCGCACCGAAAAGGGGAGGTCCGGCAGAATTACTTGACAGCACATCACTGCGCCCACCATAGGTACCAACGGTGAATTCACCTACGGTAGTCCAGCCTGGAGTTCTCACTGTGTCGCACTGTGGTGAACCGATACCAGCCTCAGCACCGCCATTCTCGACAAGATTGACACCGAACATAGACTGCTGCGCCTGACAAGGTAAGCTCAGTGATGCAGCTATCAAAAGAGCTGCAGCAAAAATTCGTTTCATCGATCGGCCTCATGTAAGATGCGGACGGTGCAAATCGGACAATCACATCCAAAAGGAAAGACTGTCGACTAAGGTAGGGGCAAAGCTTATCACAGAGTGACGACAAAACCGGATATATTAGCGGCCCCTCGAACCAACCACTTGGCTTCGGATGGCGCACTGTCATGTGTAATAATGGCGCTCCAAATCGAGGCGAACAGGCGATTAAGGTGAACTCGTAGCAGTGCGAAAATGATTGAGGCTCGGCGAAGACATGAAAAACAAATTTTGTATTCTCATTGCAATAGCGGCATTCTTCAGTGGATCGGCCCGCATGACCGCGATAGCTCAAGAGCCTGGCACTGTCGAACCTGGCACCAGCTTTATTATCGCAGACGCGGAGACACCGCCAGTACCATGTCAGCAGCCCGTGCAAAGACAAGACTACACCCCACCATCATCATCACCAGCATCTTCATATGATCGCTATGCCACTCCGCAAAATCAGCCGACATACAACTCGTCACCACCATCATCATCTTCGTCGTCCACATATGATCGCTATGCCACACCACAAAATCAGCCGACATACAACTCGTCACCATCATCATCTTCGTCATCTACATATGACCGCTATGCCACTCCTCAAAATCAGCCCACATACAACTCGTCATCACCATCATCTTCTACGTCGACCTATGAGCGCTATTCCACTCCACAATATCGTCCTGCCAATAACTCGTCACCTAGCAACAGCTCTGCAAACCAGCAAAATCTACCAGGCGGCCTAACAGTCGTCACGGGTGATATCGCCGATGGTGACGATCTTGGACTACTCGGTGTAATGTTCTTGCAGGAGGAGCAACCAGAGGTCGTAAAAGTTGCGGCCGACCCACCCGATAAAGCCGTCATTGACAATATCACCAATTTAGAGAAAACTGCCACTCAAACTACGAAAGATACATTTGCCCCAGTGGCATCGCAAGCAGAATCGCTTGGAGCATCTCTTGCCGATGGTGGCACTCAAATAGCCGAGGCCGCCACCTGTTTCGATATTGCCTATAAAACCCGCTCAAAATTCGTGCCGCCTCTCGATCCTTCACTTTTGAGTCCATCCCTAGGCCTGGCCAGCAGTGCATTTGGCGGTGACAACTTCGAGAGCGCCATAAAGTGGTATCAACAATCTCTTGAAATTTTGGAAAACTGGACACCAAAAGATCCGGCAGAGAAAGATGCAGCATTAGCAAAGTGTCTTGGCGGCCTAGCTGGAAGTTATCTTGCCCAGTCTGATGGCAAAAATGCTCTGCCCTACGCCAAGCGCCTGTATGACTTAGTCAAGACTAAGTATGGAGCACAAAGTGCTCAGACTTGTTGGGGTGCAGCCACACTGGGAGAGTGTTACCGACTACTGCGCATGAACGAGCAGAAGGCGCTTCAAGATGAGATGTTCGATATTTGCCTAGCTAAAGAAGGCGGCCCAAAGCGCTTCAGCAGCATGAAGCCCGGACCTGGACGAAACAACATCAGTCATGCCGGAGGATTT
>LNEX01000273.1 GCA_001464165.1 bacterium Ga0077546 | reverse complement strand
CAACAAAATTGCAGGAGAGACCGGCGCTAGACTCGAAGTATCAAACGACGGAACCGTTTATTACTCCTTTGCCCCTAATTTTTCCGGAATCTATAGACGAAGAGGAAGGCGCAGGGCAGCACTGCTCGCTGGGGCCTTTCTTTTCAAGTCACTTTACTGGGTGGTGCGAGTATCGTTTGGCGTTGCCTTAATGAATTCAGTGCTTGTAATAGTTGTAATTTTTGTCGCTCTGATTCTCTTAGCTATTGCATCTATATTTGATGGAGCCGGCGGAGACAGTGGCGATTTCGGCTCATTCGATGGCTCTGGCTTCTTTGACATAATACCAGCTATCAGAACAGTATCCCCAGCGCCCAGAGAGACCGCTACACCGATTTCATTGAAAAGCATCCCAAAGGCAATTTCTTTCTTGAGACCTTTTCTTTCTTGTTTGGCGATGGTAAACCAAATTCTAATTTACAGAAATTACGCTGGCAGCAAATCGCAACTACAATTAAGGCCAATGGCGGTGTAGTATCAGCAGAGCAGCTTGCGCCCTTTCTCGATGGTGACACCTCTGATAGTGGCATGGTTATGAGTGCACTGGCACAATTCAACGGTCATCCAGAAGTAACAAAAAGTGGCTTTATAGTTTATGTCTTTCCAGACTACATAAGTGAACACCATGGCAATCCACAACTAGAACAAGAGCAAAGACAAGAGCAAATACAAAACGAAGGAGCCGAGCAGCAGAGCTACCTCAAAGAAGAGAACTGGAAGTTCTCCAACTTTCCTCCGATAGCACTAGCCAATGTCTTGATGCTGGCGCTGTTCAATTTTTGCGGCAGCTGGTGGTTGTTCAAGCATATTGCCACGATAAACCTGCTGCATCATTTGGCAGCCCTGATTGACGTTCTTCTAACCTACTCAATAATCTTGCTCGTCATACCAGCCGTGCGCTATCTCGTGCTGCTTGTGCTAAACAATCGCATTGAAAGCAGAAATGCTAGAACTAGTCAAACAGCCTCAGGGAGAAATTCTCAAAGAAATCGAAGAAGCCAAAGCAATTCAAGCCGAGCATGCTCAATTGCTACACGTAGATAGAAAAATCATTTTTGACTCTAACAAAGATAGCCTAGAACAAAAATTCGATAGCCGCGAATAGCTTGCCGCGCTGCAAATATTTAGGCGTCAGGCAGCACAGTAACAATGCAAGACTGAGCGCCCCGACCCTTAACATTGGTTACTTCAATTGACAAGTTCTTAAAGTTGAACCTGTCTCCCACCCGAGGCGGCCTGCCAAGCTGATCCAAGACTAGTCCGCTAATGGTACCGACATCTTCTTCTTCAATTACTAGACCAAGATAGCCAGCAAGTTGCTCGAGCCTGACTGTACCTAAAACTCGCACGCTTTTACTGTCTATAGTTTCAATCGGAGGTGGAGTAGCAGATTCATCAATCTCACCTATAACTTCACCAAATATATCCTGAATTGAAATGATACCAGCAGTACCACCATGTTCATCCAACACAACTGCCAGATGAGTACGAAACTGCCGCATAGACTCAAGTACCGACTGCAAAGTCGAAGACTGTGGCACAAAGGGTACTGGCCTGATAATCAAAGTTATATCGTCGCTAGCCTCCAAGAAAGCAGCGAGATCCTTAACGTGCACAGTGCCGACAATATTGTCTTTATCGCCTGTATAAACAGGATAGCGAGAGTGGTTAGCTTGACGCACTATCTCCAGCACTTGAACTTTCGTCGGCCTAATCGGCACAGCCAGAATGTGAACCCGAGGCACCATTATGTCTTCAGCAACTAGCTCGCCAAAGTCAAATAGCTGCTCAATCACGCTGCCAATTTCATCGCTTATTATTCCCTCTGATTCGCTCTCTTTTAAAATCAACTGAATCTCATCAGAAGAAAAAGCTGGAAACGTTGACTTAGAGCGATCTATACCCATGAGATTTCTCAGCAAGAAATTGTTCATTCCATTTAGAATGAAGATAATTGGCCTAAAAACTCTCATAAAGAAGAGCATCGGCCCGATCAAGAAAAACATTACCGCTTCAGACTTCTGGAGCGCTAATGACTTAGGTATCATCTCCCCAAAGACGATATGAAGATAGGTAAGCAAAGTCAAAGATAAAGCGCTGGCAATTGCGTGAGTTGTCGTAATCTCAAGGGGAGCTACAAGGTGAAGATAGTGAATTATCCAGGTGGCTATAACCTGCTCGCCGTACATACCCAGAGCCAAACTAGCTGCCGTAATACCAACTTGAGATGCGGCTATATAGCGATCTTGCAACAACGGCTCTTTGATAACAGAATAAATTTGTTTGGCTGTTCTATTGCCTTCAAGTGCAAGCTTTTCAATTGATAGCTTAGGTGCCACCACGGTGGCAAACTCAGAAGCCACAAAAAGAGCATTAAACAATATTAGAAGGAGAATTAAGCTCAGCTCAAACATCTTGCTTAGCCTCCTCTTTTCTGCTCACAATCACCAAGATAGCAGCGTGATGTTCAACTTCTTCGACCTCGATCACCACTGAAGGTAATTCAATCAAATCGCCGACAGCAGGCACTCGATCCAGAATCTCCATGATTAAGCCATTGATAGTCTCGGCTTCGGTTTCGGGCATTTGGCCTAAGAACTTAGAGGCCCGATGCAACTTATAAAAGCCAGGTAGCCGAATTCGACCATCTTCTAAAACTTCTATAACTATAGTCTTTTTAAATTCATCACTATCAACGTTCTCAATTAACTCAGCAAGAATATCACCGGCAGTGACAATACCAACTGTTGCTCCGTGCTCGTCCATAACCACGGCCATATGCGAATGCTTTGATTTGAGCAAGGCAATCAACTTGCCGAGGCGTAGATTCTCAGGAATAATTGGTAAGCCTTTAATCAAAGAATCAATACCAGCAAGATCACTTTCAGAGAATCTAGCTTGAATAACGTGCCTCACATGAATAAAACCTAGAACATCGTCAATAGAGTCTCCATAAACCAAAAGCCGAGTATACGGACTAGCTAAAGCAATGCGATAGCACTCTTCTAAAGAGTTCTTATTCGAAACCGCAAGAATATTCGAACGGGGCACCATAAGTTGTCTTGCTGTTCTCTCTCCAAGATCAAGAGCCTGCTGCAGGCGCTCGTGCTCAACAGGCTCTAACAAGCCGCCATCTTTACTTTCGGCTAGTAGCAACTCAATTTCATCAAGCGAGTGAACATGTTTGTGAGTAGAAACCGGAATTCCTAGCACTTTCAAAAAGAAGTTGCCGCTGCCATTCAACAGCCAAATAAACGGACGAAAGACAATTGAAGAAAGGCGAAGCGGCCAGTACATAAAAATTGCTATACGATCGGAATATTGCAAGGAGACAGACTTCGGAAGCAGTTCACCAAACAAAATCTGCAACAAGGTAAACAGCAAAAGAATGCCAATGGCCGCCACTGACTCAGCCAAGACTGGAGTTAAATTAAAGTACTCGACTAACGTGGCGGCGCAGGAAGGTCCAAAACTGATTTCACTATAAGCTCCAAGCACAAGACTTGAAACTGTTATTCCAATCTGACAAGTAGCAATATACTCATCGAGCTTTCGCGGCTCCTCCAAGATCGGAAGAAGTAACGAAGCAAGGGGGTTACCTGCTAAAGCCAACTTTTGAATATAAGAGTGCCGGGCGGCGACTGTAGCAAACTCTGCAGCCACGTAAATGGCATTCAGAAGAATTAGACCAATTGCTATAAACCAGGCTAGGAACATTTCAACAATTGACTAACACTTTGATTGCCCCTACAACACAAATATTGCATCAAGCTGAGTTCTCTAAAAATTCGCAAATTCAAGAACCAAGCAGTACTTAACTCTAGCAGCTTGGCAACAAGCAAATAATTGCCGCAACAATGCTTGCACAGCAAGTGTTGACAAAGAAATAGATAGAGCAGCGGTCAGCCGGCGTTCTCATAAAACTTCAACCAACTGGTATCATATCGCCATGAAAGATCAACAGCTTATTGTTTTATCTGCGGCACTGACTATTACTCTAGCATCAAGCTCATTGTCTAGCGTGACGAATCCGAGTTTGGCAAGCCCTACTGTGGCAAATCAAGGTTTGGCTAATCAAGCAGCGGCGTCTGCTAAGGCTAAAGCCAAAGCAGACGCAGACAAAACAACCCAAAAGGCTGCTGACGCTGAGGTATCTTTTGCTTCAATAGATGCGGCAATTGCCAAACAAGAAGCAATAAAGCAAAAGAATTTTGACAAAATCAATACCGCCGCGCGAGCCGACATGGCCGCCAACAACTATGCCGCAGCCGAAAAAAAGCTACTAGAAGCTTTAGATATAGCCGAAAGCCTAAACGGCAACGAGCAGAAATTACTCACACGTACATGCTTGGCTGACTGTTACTTAAGACAGAGAAAATATAAAGAAGCAGAAAAGCAATACAAAGAGGCCTACGACAGCAACATTCAGCTCTACAGAGGCAACTACCCCGTGCTGCTTGATGATGCCAAGGGCTTGAGCGAAGTATACAAAGCCACAAACCGAGCGAAGGAGGCCGAAAAGATACTGGCCTCAGCCACAGAAGCGCGCGAAAAGCGCTACTGTGTTGCTGGCGTTGATGACGGAGATTTGTTTGCAAACTTTTACCAATCACTGCGCGAAGCCCTAGCAAAAAAGAACATTGCCGCTGTCAGCAAAATGATGCAATACCCACTTTCGGTAAGGTGGAACGGCAATTTCAAGAAGAGAGTGACAACGCGCACCTATCGCGACCCACAAGAATTGATAGCAAATTACAACATCATCTTCACCCCAAAAGTTGCAACGTTATTTGCAGACAATCCTGAAAAAGAGCTGTGGTGTAAAGATGAAGGCATTATGCTCGGCGGCGGGCTGGTCTGGCTGACAAATGTACAACTTGTCAGAGTAGCAGGAAAACCAACCTACCAAATTCACGCCATTACTATCAACGATGAAATGCCAAAGAAGTGAAGCTCTTTCGCCAGAGCTTCACTGCCACAACCTAGTTAATGGTATCAATCAAATGTGCTTAATAGTTGCTTGATCGATGTAACTTCTGAACCAGTTCCCACTGCTGGTGAATCAGGACGAAGAGAGAAGTCTAGACCCATCAGATAAGGGATAGGAGTATGGTTGGGAAGCAACCCGACTCGAGAGACAAACTTAGGGTCAACCATTGTCGGGGCCAGTGCTATAGTGTTACCGGTAGTGCGATACTGGGTATTTTGTTCAACCGTAAGGGGAAATGGCCGAGTTGAATTTGGTGGATAGGGATAGGCAATTGATACTGGAATATCAACCATGCCTCCATAGGCAATTGACTTTTTCACACTACTGCCAATCATGTTATAGGGCTGAGGGCTGGCCTGTAGCTTAAGACAATTATGGGCGCTGTGTGATGAGCTTAGCCTAGTCATGAACGAAGTGACATTCTGCAAACTAACAGAGTACGACGCAATATTGTTTCTCTTTGAATTGATTAGAAGGCAATTGGTGAGCGTTGGCCTAGCACTGGTGAGATTGCTCACACCATCGCGCAGACCGGGGCCAAGCACACAACTGCTCAAAGAAACACCAAGAGTGGGCGGGCCGCTGGTGGTAC
>LNEX01000272.1 GCA_001464165.1 bacterium Ga0077546 | reverse complement strand
GTTGTAGATCCAACATTTACTGAGCTGAGCACCACCAGGCGCTCCCGTTTGCTGGGTCACCACATTGGTAGCATTATCATGAAGAATTAGCTGGCTCATACCGAGCGGATAGTAGGAGGGACTGACAAACAAGCCAGCCTCTGCGCAGTGCGATACTTCGATATTTTTTACACTGGTTGGATAGGGTGCATTTGAATTGACAGCAATTCCTTTCTTGGCACCATAGACAAAAATACCGGAGCGTTTCAAGCCATTTAGTTGAACGCCACCATTAATTTCGATTCCATTTGATTGACTCCCCGGGGCGATAACCACTTGGCCATTGTGTCCAGGCTCGGCAGAGACCGTGATTCTCACAGGACTGTAATAGGGCCTCACCTGTACTTGCATGGGCTTGCGATAGATCATGCGACCGACGCCACCATCTATGGTCAGAGAGTCATAATTTTGCGGATCTATTCCCATCCACTTAATCTGATCCATTTCATTCCAGGCTGTTGCCCAGGTCAAGCCGTCAGTGTTATTGCCATTTTTAGAAACATAGAACTTGCGCGGCTGCTGATAGGGATAACCAGGGCTGGTAGCAAACGCTTGCGATGTAGCCGCCAGACTCATAGTCAGGGCAACCGTAGCCAACAAAACTTTCTTTACTACTGTAAAAATGGAACCTGAATTCAAACCTGAACTTAAATCAGAATTTAAACGTAAACTTGGTCTTTGATCGATGGATCTTTTCATGCCTGACCTCAATTAAATGAACAAAACTTTTGCATAAGCGATCTAGCGCTTTGTGGCGCTTGAGTGGCGTGTGCTCAAAGACTGGATTGGAACACTCTAACGGCTGAAGGTGAAATGATGGTGAACTGAACGTGATATCAACGTGAAATAATTTCAGCTTTCAAACTATGTCAGCGCCTTGGCTAGCTCTTTCAACAAATCCTTTAACGGTATGACTGTTGCTATTAGCGGAATAGCTGGAAGGGCCACTGCTGCAAGGAAAGTCACGATAGTCTCTTTGCCGAAGGCACATGGTTTCATATTCTGAATATTGAGAAACGATGCATTGAGATCCGTCACTGCAGATGGCTCTGAGCTTGAAATTAGCTTTGGTGCAACGGCTTGACCGTTGCCTCGAAGGAAATCAAGCCAGGTATTAGCAAATAAACTATTGACCTGGTGGCACAACGAGCCGTAAGTGAATACCGCTTCTCGCCTAGTCTTGACCAGGAGGGGCGTAAACACCAATAACGGTCCAAGAAACAAGAGCAGAACAAGAGCGACGAACACTATGCCCAAATTAGAATATGCTTGCAAATTTGTGTGTGTCTCAAGCACTGTCTGTGCCACAAAGCTGCACACTCCAATTGACATAGCAAAGGCAGCAAAAGCAAAATATGATTGTCCAACAGCAACAAATCCGAGACCACCAACACAATCTGGGTGGGTGGCACTGATCTTTAGAGGAAAGCGGGATACGTTGAAAAGCAAATTAGCCCAAAGTAAATAGCCCCAAAGCCAGTCAAGCAAGACGAAACGAAACAATGGCTGACTGACATAGGCATTCCATTGGCCAGCAGCAGACAAGACTGAATGCCCAGCAGTTGAAACAACTTGCCAATTTGTACAATGCACAGCCAAAACAATGTCTACCCAGACTGGCGAATAGGCCAGCGCCAACAAGAGAAGGCATAGGGCAATGCCAGAAGCATCACGTAGTTGAAAATTATTCGCTGCGATTGTTCTGTATTTAGCTGCATCACTTGGCGCTATATGGTCATGCAAAAAGTGCTTCACTGTCTTTAGCGACCATTTTCTAGTCACGCAATCAGAAAGAATGAGAATCGGCACAACAACAAGAAAGCGAGTACTACTAATGTAGTCGCCCAAGAACGGTACCTGCACAGAACCAGCAAAAGCGCTGCCAGAAGCGAGACAAAGAAGCAATGACGGTAGCCATGTTAGCGCCACCCCAAACAGAACCGCAATCACCGAAGCCTGCTTCGGGTCCTTGCCTAAACCCAAGCGCATCAGCAATCGAGAAACAATTCCGCAAGAAGAGTCTGGCAGTTCCGGCTGTGCCGCCAATACTTCTTCAGTCATTAATGATCACCTTTCTCAATACCCTTTACACCCATGGTGCTTTTTGCTCGGCCTTTTACAGAATCAACTTTAACAACGCGCATAACTTCACCTGTTGGTGCCAATTGATCAGTGCTCTTCAGTTTAGATAACTTGGTGAACAGATTGCTGAATTTGTTTCTTTGGCCAGATTCTTCTGAAATCAGGCTCAAGCCACTACCGGGGTCATTAGTAAATGACATGCTGCAAATGAGTTTGGCTGGAATATGGTGACCAATCGGTCCTGTATCAATATCAGTAAAATCAATGGTTTGCATTCTCTTTTTTGTCTTAGCTAGTCTATCGGCAAATTCTGCGTCTTCAATACTGGCAGCCTGCCGCTCACCCTCAGGGCTTTGCCCTGAAAGAGTTTTTGTCACCCAACTGCCGATGGCATCAGCATGCTCTCCAAGCCTGGTATAACCACCGTGAACAAATTGAGAAAGCACCAAGGCCTTGTCACGCTGCGACATATACAGGCGAATAACAGTCGTACCCTTGACACTCAAATAGCGCCGGGCGTAATGCTTAACTAGCCCATCATCGACGTCAGGGCAAATCAAAGCGGTTTCTACTATATGCTTTTTTTCACGCAGCAGAGGCGTTGCTCTAACCAGCAACCTTGTGCCCATGCTGTGAGCCATCAATCTGACTTTAAGAGACTGCTCATCTGTACATAGTTTTTCTAGGCGAGCAATGACGTCATTGAAGTGTTCTTGGCTCCACTCAACATTATTCTCATCCGAAGTATAAGAGCGCAACTTAGCCACCGATGGCCAAGAATAGAAAATCACTGGGCGCTCTGCGTTGTAGGCCAATGTGGCTGCAGTACGAAGAGCACCATGGAAGGGATTTTTATAGCCATGGGCAAACAGAAAAATATTCTTGTCTTCTGTCTGTAGAGCTTTCTCACGAACACTTCCATAGAAAGTATCTTGAACTTTATCAAAACTATCGTCTGTCAACGGAGTAATTTTGAAGGCACCAACTTTATCGCTGACTGCAGCCTTGGACCAACCCAAATTTTTGAGGTGATCACTCAATGGTTTCTTCTCTAAATTTTCAACCACACAATAGGCAGAGCCCATAAAAGGCTCGTGCTTGCAGTCACCGAGATATTTGCGGTGGGGCCCGAAATCAACTTCGCCCGTCTTTGTTGGCTCAAGGTTTCTATCAGTAATAAAAAATACAGGAACGCGCAAAAAGCGCTCAGCTAATTCAGCAGCATGGATCGGTTGAGGGAAAGCATACAAGCAAAACATTGTCAGCAAAAGGTATAGAGTGATTGATTCCTTCGCCACTGCCATGCTCAAACTCTTACCCTTAACCAGTAACCAATTTTGTTCTTTTTTGTACCTTAAGGTTACTAGATCTTGCCATATTTTCCCTTAGCCCTAATCTTATTTCGGAGTTGTCAATTGGCTACAATTTTATCCTTATTATGGGTAACTGGGGTGTCTCGTGAAATCAATATCAAAAACCAATACGTTTCGCCGCATGGCAGCTCTGGCACTAACCCTGAGTATTAGCTCGGTCATACCACTGCCGGCTTTGCCAACAGGTGCCGCCTACGCAGCACAGCCTGAAGCATTGGACCGCACCTCCCTCCCCATCAAAGAGCCAGTCATTCCTCATTCAACAATATTAGATGCAAGAGATGCCAAGGCACCACCATTCTTCAAAATCAAAGCTCCGACCAATGCCCCTAACATACTGATAGTGCTCATTGACGACATGGGCTTTGGGCAATCAAGCGCCTTCGGCGGACCAATTAACATGCCAACAGTAGAGAAGTTGGCAAATAATGGTTTACGTTATAACGACTTCCACACCACAGCCCTTTGCTCTCCGACACGAGCTGCACTTTTGAGTGGTCGCAATCATCATATGTGCAATATGGGTTCTATCACGGAGACAGCCACGGCGTTTCCTGGCCAAACAGGTCAACGCCCCAATAGCGTGGCACCACTAGCTGAAATGTTGCGCCTCAATGGTTATGCCACTGGCGCCTTTGGCAAATCGCACGAAACAGCAGCATGGGAAGTCAGCCCCTCTGGGCCGACAGACCGCTGGCCTACACGCTCTGGCTTCGATAAGTTTTATGGCTTCATTGGCGGCGAAGCCAATCAATGGTCGCCCACGCTTTATGACGGCCTCACTCAAGTTGAGCCACCAAAAGATGCAAACTATCACCTCATCCCTGACATGACCAAGAAGGCCATTAGCTGGGTCAGTGAAGTAAAATCACTGACTCCGGAGAAACCTTTCTTCATGTATTTTGCCCCTGGTGGCACCCACGCACCGCACCACGTGCCCGCTGAATGGATAGCTAAATACAAAGGCAAGTTCGACCAAGGTTGGGACAAACTTAGAGAAGAAACCTTGGCTAGACAAAAGCAGCTCGGCATAGTGCCGCCTGATACAGTGCTTGCGCCCAAACCTGAAGGCATCAAAGACTGGGACAAGCTGACAGCTGACGAAAAGAAACTCTTTGCTCACCAAATGGAAGTATTTGCCGCCTACGGTGAGTTTACAGATCACTGCGTTGGAGAGCTAGTCGATGTAATCGAAAAAGGTGGTCAACTAGACAACACTTTGGTGTTTTATATTGTGGGCGACAATGGCGCCAGTGCTGAAGGCGGCTTCAATGGTCTCTTCAATGAGATGAGCTACTTCAATGGAGCGCCAGAGACTGTAGAAGACATTCTCAAACACTACAATGATCTTGGTGGGCCTAACTCTTACGGTCACTATGCAGCTGGTTGGGCAGTAGCAGGAGACACACCCTACACCTGGACAAAGCAAGTGGCATCTGATTATGGTGGCACCAAAAATGGCATGGCTGTGCACTGGCCCAAAGGCATCAAAGCAAAAGGCGAGATGCGTACTCAGTTTCACCACGTTATTGACATTGCTCCAACAATTTTAGAAGCAGCTGGTTTACCTGAGCCCAAAGAAGTCAACGGCACGAAGCAAACCCCAATTGAGGGCACCAGTATGCTCTATAGCTTCAGTGAACCTAAAGCAAAAAGTCATCACGATACCCAATATTTTGAAATATTTGCTAACCGCTCTATCTACCACGATGGCTGGTTGGCCGGCACCGTGCACAAAGCGCCCTGGGAAGCGAAGCCCAAAACCACCGTTGCCAATGACAAGTGGGAGCTGTATGACACAACCAAAGACTACAGCTTACGCGAAGACCTCTCAGCCAAGTTCCCAGAGAAACTAAAAGAGATGCAAGCTCTCTTTATAAAAGAAGCTATTAAATACAATGTGCTGCCCTTAGATGACCGAATGCTAGAGCGCCTAAATGCCTCAGCCGTAGGTCGACCAGACCTGATGGCTGGCCGCACGTCGCTAACATTGCACGAAGGCATGACCGGCATGACAGAGAATGTCTTTATCAATTTGAAGAACAAGTCTTTCTCAATCACAGCTGATACCGAAATTCCAAACGGTGGAGGCAGTGGTGCACTTATTGCTCAAGCAGGCAAGTTTGGCGGCTGGAGTTTCTATCTCAAAGATGGCAAGCCCACCTTTACCTACAACTGGCTGGGAGAGAAGCAATACACTATTGCCGCCGGCAAGTCTGTAGCACCGGGTGCAGCAACTATCCGCTTCGATTTTGCCTATGATGGTGGCGGTGCAGGCAAAGGTGGCACAGGAACGATCACAGTCAACGGCGAACAAGTAGCTCAAGGACGAATAGAAAAAACTCAAGGTTTCTGCTTCTCTGCCGATGAAGGCACTGATGTTGGCTGCGATCTTGGTACCGCTGTTGCCGAGGGCTACAGTGTGCCATTTACATTTACTGGCAAAATCAAGAAAGTAACTGCTGAATTTAAGGCTCCTACTGCGCAGGAAAAGGCCGACAGCGATAAAGCACACCAAGAAGGCAACTTGAAAAAGGCTTTGTCAGACTAGAATCTTTGTCAGACTAGAATCTAAAAATGGCCGTTACGTCTATCATCCTTTGGGATGATAGACGTAATGGCCATTGGCCTGAATTGACCGACCTCGGCAACAAAAACAAATAAAACTTCACTACTTTGAACGATGTCAGACTCATTAGCCTTGGCCAATACTAAGAGCAGTATTTAAACCAAGATTTATGGGGTGGAAATGAAAGTTCTGATTGCCATCGATGATTCAGATTGTTCATCTAATGCGGTTGATTCGGCAACAAGACAAACCTGGCAAGACGATGCTGAGTTTTGTCTAATTTCTATTATGGCTCCAATCTACAACGAATATCTTCTAGCGGGTCTGTGTGCACCATCTTTAGAAGAAATGCAAGCTGAGTACAAGAACCAATTGCAACAGATGATCGACCAAAAGATCATCCAATTAAAGAAAAACCATCCGAATAATAAAATCAGCGGTCGGGTCATTAGCGGCAGCATTGCAGAATCAATTATTGACTATGCCAAAAGCTGGGACGCTGATTTGATTATTGTCGGCTCTCACGGACGAACTGGCTTAGAAAAGTTCTGGCTCGGTAGTGTCGCCGAGAAAGTACTCAATCACGCTCCCTGCTCAGTAGAAGTAGTGAAGCTCAAGAAGTTACACGCCGAAAAGGCAGAGCCGACCTCAGACTCAGCCAACAATGACCTCTCTGCAATAATTCTTTAATTAACATACAGGTGCTGTAAATGCAATTTACAGAGGTAGTATCACCAGCGATGGCCGAAAAATACAGCGACGAGAAATATTCTGCGGAACTAAAATTTCCCAATGTACGAATTCACCTACAAGATCTCGTACTGCGCGAAAAGCAGTTGCCATCGCATGCTATGGCCAATAGTGCCGTGCATTTTGGCTTAATATCAGACGACTCACTAGAAAAAGTGCTTGCCATAAAACCAACCGAGCTCTGCTTATGTATGGCCACAGCGGCGACCATTATCGAAGAATATTTCAAGGGTGTGCCACAACGCAACGGTTTTCCAGCTGTAGATTTCGAACAAGTATTATCAGAAATTTTTAG
>LNEX01000271.1 GCA_001464165.1 bacterium Ga0077546 | reverse complement strand
TTTTCCCAAATTGACTATTGAAAAAGATGGAAGACGTCTGTTTAGGGACAGTCCGCCCCTTGTGTATCATACCGATGAGCAGCGCGAGCAGTCGTTTTTAGATATGGCCGCAGGTGTTTTTCAGGACTATAAAGAAACTGTCAACGATGCTCGGCGCACCTTACTTGATCGCTATACCTTAATGGACGTAGCTATGAAAGTTGTTGGTATTGGCAGTGTCGGCACCTTTTGTGCAGTGTTGCTGCTCATGGCTGATGAAGACGATCCATTAATTTTGCAAGTGAAAGAGGCTCGTCGCTCTGTGCTGGAGCCCTACGTCGAGAAGAGTCGCCACGAAATGCATGGACAGCGAGTGGTGGAGGGGCAACGTCTGATGCAGGCCCATAGTGATATTTTTCTTGGCTGGGCACGAGGCCCCCGTGGTCGTGACATGTATTTTCGTCAACTAAAAGACATGAAAATGTCTCCGATGCCTGAACTTTGGACTCCCGCTCGCGCTATTGAACTAGCGAAGTCGCTGGGCTGGGTTTTGGCGCGTGCCCATGCACGTTCTGGCGATGCCGCCAGGATCAGTGGATATTTGGGTTCGAAAGATGTATTTGACAATGCTGTCGCTGACTTTGCTGTAGCTTATGCTAACCAGACTGAGCGTGACCACCGCAGTCTCGTTGAGGCTGTTAGAAAAGGGCAGGTTGAAGCTTATATCGAGCGCTAGATTGGTGCATCTATTGACCAATGCTGTTAAGATTTTTGCCGGTTGCTGAGAGCGGAAAGTCATAGATGACTGGCGTTGACAATTTGAGTTCATCAGAGAATGAATTGCGCGTGCGCGATGTCATTTTTATTCTTTGTCGTTCTTTTCTTGTCGCAGCAGCTATTTTCGTTTTGTGCGTTTTAGTTTTTCCCCCATGCTATGGCGCCATCGACGATGTGCATCTGACCATGATTGTCTCCGGGGTTGGAGTCTGCCCTCGTCCCGATTATCACATTCTGTTTCCCCATATTTGGCTAGGCCAGTTGCTCTCGTGGCTCTATAGTGCGCAAAGTAGCGTGCCCTGGTACGGCCTGTTGCTTTCACTTGCAAATGTCTTTTCTTATAGCCTTGTGCTTTCTGTCTTCGCTTGGGAGCGTCCTTCGGCTTTGCGAAAGGCGCTAGTTGGTCTCTTTACCCTTGTTTCAATGGTCGCTCTCTGGACCAGTTTGACGTTTACCAGCACTGCAATCTTCTTAGGCGCAGCTTCAACTGTGGTTGCTATGTCAGCTCTTGAAAATAAGAATCTAGGGAGATCCAGCAGAGTACTAGTGTTGATTATTTCAGCCTTAGCGATGTGCTTTGCTGGGCTGATTAGAGTCGATTCGGCGCGGCTAATGGTGCTACTTCTTGGTGTGTTCTTATGCTGCCGTTTTGCTTTCTCGCGCAGTACAGCAAAGCTATTTTTTGGTTTGGCTCTTTCTGCTGTATTTTTTACCGCGATTCAAGTACAAAACTATGTTGATAATAGTTGCTATGCCTCCGAGCCGGGCTGGTCTTACTTCTTTCGACTCAATAAATCTATTAATAAGATCTGCGATTTTCGCAGATTAGCATACCGCTCTGATACCAAGAAATATTTTGATACTGTTGGTTGGGACGAAAACGATCTCAATGTCATGATGGCCTATGAATTTGCAATTGATTCTAAGTTGTATTCATGCGAAAACGCTGAGAAGGTCTTGTCTTTCTTTCCCATCTTTAGATCTGATTTGTCACTGCCAATGGTGCTTGAGCATAGCGGCAAGTATATCGCCACTAAACTTGTTCTGCCCAGTCTTTTGCTGGCAATTTTGTTGTTTCCTTTCCTTGATAATACCCGCTTGAGCCGAACACGCCTTTCTTTTGTGAGTATGGGGTTTCTTGGCGTGCTCCTATACCTGCTTTGTTGTATGAAGCTTGAGATTAGAATTACTTTGCCATTGTTTGCCTGGCTGGCGCTTGTTGCTGTCTATCATTGCGATGACGAGAGGCTATTGCAGCGACTGAGATTGTCGCCAAAACATGCTCCTCGTCAGCTTGCTGTTTGCGCTGGTTCAATAGCTGTGGCGCTATTGACTGCTTGCGTCGGCTATTGGCAGTATAGTGCGGAGGCCGCTAGTGCCAGGTTGCAGTTGAAGAGTAGTTGTATTGCCTTGCAGCGTTTGAATGGCTCTTTGTATGTTATTCCGAGCACTGTGCCACTCGGTTTGGTTTCTCCCTTCGAGAATGCTCGCGATTATTTCTCGTCAATGCGAATATTGATTCCTTATCTTGCCGCCACTCCTTTGGTCGATTCTTTAGTAGATAAGGAGACGCAGAAAGAGACCAGAATTCCATTTCTCGAGCCAGGGGTTCTTCTTTGCACGACTGATACTAGCAGGCGATTCAAGTCTTACTATTTGGATCATCGCAACAAGAACGTTGTCTTCAAGCCTTGCTTTGCCGATGAGCTAATTAAAGTGTACAGGGCTGAGCTTGCTGAATCCGCGCCGAAGAACTAGCTATTGATAAATTTTGCGGATTGTGTTGGCATCTCTATCGCTTAGTTTGATCAAAGGCGATTTGAAATACATAACGTCTAGGCCGGAGGGCGAGTGCCCGTCGATTCCGAGGGCATGACCAGTTTCATGTAGTGCCAAATTGAAAAGTTGTTCTTTCGCTCGAGGTGTCATGTCTTTACTGTCGTAGCTTGGTGCTGAGAGATTGACAAAGCTCTTTGTTACAAGTTCTCTACCGTAAGAACTTGTTTGCCCGGCGCTACCAATATTCATGGGGTCGTCGGCAGTAGCACGCTGCACAACTATGTTTGAGTCGTATTGCGTGGGCCACAATTCCATGCGAATGGGTGAGCCGGGGAATTGGCACCACAGATTCATTGCTTGAAAAATATAGGTTCGAAGCTCAGGAGAAAATCCCGCCTTCTTTGATTGACTTATATAGACCTTAAGAACAGAACCCGGTGCTAAGCGCTTAGAATGTATTGAGTCGCAATAGTCTGGAGAACTTGGGCTTTGTGCGGCACGCCAATGAACTAGTTCGTTCAATTCATCACGATACGAAGTGGCAAATTCTACATTCACTCCGGCTTTGTTTCCCAGCAGTGCTTTGGCATAGTTGTCGCGGGCTGCTTGCCAGTCAGCTGTGGCCCTTTGATACTGCCCGGTTACATCGTTTGCCATCGCGCGCACATAGTATAGATCCGCTAGATTCTGAGCAGCATCGTGAGGTAAAAGACTAAGGGCTTTGGTGTAGTATGCGACCGCCAGAGTGTAATTCTTGGCCTCGTAGGCTGCTTCGCCTAGCTCTTTGTATTTTGCTGCTTGCTGAGCTGCGGTAAGTGCACTTACTTGCGGCGGTATTGTTGCCGTGACCGTTTGAGGGCTAGCTGTTCTCACTTGCCTGGGTATTGGCTGCGTGGTCTGACTTGGTGCAGCTTGAGCTGGTAGGTATAACAGGAATAGCAAGTTCGTAGTGAGAACTTTACCTGACGTTCTATAGAGAGTGATACTTGGAAATCTGAGTAACCGCATACGAGACCTCACCTAAGCACGACTGATTTGTCTGATCGGCGCAACTCTTGAATATTGATTAGCAGCGGGCAGCCATTTTCGTTTAGTGAAGGGAGTTTTGTTACTCTGTATTCGCTGCAGTTCTTGTAGGCAAGGCCACCATCTATCATAAATTGTTCAGCTGCTGGGCCGACCAAGCCCCTTGTTTTTACTTCTGAGCCAATTTTTCTGCCCACTTCGTTATTCGCTAGATCTTTTTTTGTATCAAGATAAAAACTGTGAGTGCCAGAATCGCTAGAGAAGATGGCTTTCAAGTATTCGTTTGTATTAAATATTACAACAGCGCCTAGTTCTCCAATTTCGTAAGACATCAAAGCCGAGCCATATAAGTGTTGAAAGCTATTGAGCAATTGCTCGTATACCTGAGTCGGTTGGCCCCTGACCATGTGTGTATAGGTATTCTTTCCGTATGATTCTGGTGTGGGCGGTTGGTCAAACTGTTGTTGTTGCGGTGCCAGTGGCATCAGCGCGCCGCTACCAAATATTGATTGTTCAACATTGCTGACCCGCCACCATACGCTGAGTATGTAACAGGCAATGACGAACACAGCTATGGTCAATGACGTAGAGAGGAGCTTGAGTGCTATGTTCATTATTTCGCGTACTACTTCACTTCTGGATTAATTTCAAGTTTAATACATTGGTGGTTAATTCAGTTGGACGGAGACAATAAAGACAAGTTATGAGCGACACCGTAGCACCAGCATTGCGAGCTTTACTTGAACGGTTCATTGATTACGCTGGGCTCTTCCCGCCAGCCTCTGTGCCCCTTGATGCCGCAATTGCCAACTACCACAGCTACCAGAATGGCGATCACCGCTGGATGTTGCGCTGGTTGGTTTTGCCTGTTAGTCAGTGTGAGACCGTGCACGCCGCGCTGCGGCCGTCACTTTCTCTAATTGCTGAGGCCGATGATGGGCATGCAGCCGCTTTAGAGACTAAAACTATTGTTAGTGCCAATCGGCCGGTATATTGTGAGGTTTCGCCTGACAATTTGACCATGCTTGAAGCTGTTAAAGAGGCGGGTAATTTCGCTAAGATTCGCATGGGAAGTGTCCAGCCGGAAGGAATTCCCTCGGTCGCTTCGGTGGCTGCTTTCATAAATGCCTGTGCCGACCGCAAACTACCGTTTAAGGCAACCGCTGGTTTGCATCATCCGGTGCGGGCATTGCAGGCTTTGACTTACGAAGATGACGCACCGCGAGCGGTATTACACGGTTTTCTCAATGTTCTCATGGCTGCTGCCTTCGCTTGGCAAGGGCAGAGAGATATTGAAGCTATTCTCTCGGAAACTGAGCCTGCCGCTTTTTCTTTTGATGACAGAGCCTATTGGCGCGATCAGTCGTTGAGTTTGGCTGAGATTAAAGCCGCCAGGCATGATTTTATCCATTCTGTCGGCACTTGTTCATTTGATGAGCCCATTGCCGATTTGAGGACTCTCAGGCTACTGCCTTGAATTGTTGCCAAAATTGATTGTTTGTCAAAAATGGAACTTTTGTCCTCAATGTCGTTCTATGGCAATACTTCTCCGCTACGTTTGTGCGGAGAGCAGCTTTGACTGTTTGAGGTGTTGGGCGTGTTTAATAAGATTCTGTTTGCAGTCGCTTCTACGGTTGTGTTGGTTACCTCGCAACAAATAATCATGTGGCTTGAGCATAAGCTCAAAACTCGAGAAGCTGTAGAAAAGTCATAAAGCTACTTCTGCTCGGTTGAAAGTCTCTATCTACTTAGGGTGACTAATCGTGGGCAGGGTATAGGTCGAGCGGTCAGCCAGAGCCGATTCTAGTTCTTTGTCTAACTCTAAGGCTAAGTGCGATAACTTTTCCATTTGCTCAATGGCGATTGACTGATCGCACTGCTTGGTTGCTTCTCCTAGCCGCAAGCATAGCTTTGCCATGTGAACAGCGTCTATGATTTCGCAGCAATCTTTGAAACGCTCTAGTCTCTGTCGAAACAGAGCTAGTTCGCCGTTGCTCAAAAGCAACTTAAGTTCAGCTAGATCGGCTTTGCAGTTTTCTCTAAATAAACTGAGAATTCCCTTTAGCTGTTTCTCGCTATACATCTTTCGCAGTTTGACGAAATTGGCTTGTTGGCAAACAAAAGTTCCGCTAGTGATGTTGTTAATTTGAGTTGCTCTTGATGGCGTATCTCGCATAAATGAGTTTCCGAGCCAGTTAGTCACTACTTTTTCAAGAGAGTCGGGATCAATAGGTTTGCTTATATAGTCGTCCATACCGTTGGCGAGGCAGTGTTCTCGGCTTCCCTCTAGCGCGCTTGCTGTGACTGCTATCAGCGGGACGGGTACCCCCCTTCGTTGCTGAATTTCTTTGATAATTTTGGCGGCTTCGAAGCCATCTAATGTGGGCATCTGGCAGTCTAGAAATACAAGATCGTAGTGCTTCTTTTTGAAAGCGCGCACTGCCTCTATGCCATTAGCAACTAAGTCTATTTCAAATCCTAAGTCTGTAAGAAAAATAAAGGCAACTCTTTGATTGAGCTTATTATCATCAGCAACTAGGGCTTGCTTCTTTTCTCCTCGAGAGAGTAGGGCGGCTGCAGCTTTGACGCTGGCCAGTGCTTCTAGGCCCAGAGTCGTGCTTTGGCCTGCTCTCAGTGGGGCGTGGAAATCTGTTTTGTTGGTCAGTTTGCTTAGACAATTGGTGACAACTTGCCTTCTCATAGGCATAGGTATAGTCAGAATTTCTTGCTCTCGGTTACTTTGGTTTTTCGATGACAGGCTGTCGTGCGCCACTACCTCAACTAATTTGACAGAGTGTACTAGTGCTGAATTGTTTAACATCGCCTGCAGCTTGAGGCATTCATCTTTTAGTCGTACGGTGTCGAGAAAGACAGCTGTCATTGCCGGTGTCGATGACGCCTGATTGGTTGTCTTTGCTGCCAGAATGGCATAGACTCCTTGGGCAGTATCACTAGGTCGTGCTGTCAGGTCAAAAGTCTTAAGTAGATCAGCGATGGCAAATCGGCCATCGTGAACAGGTTCTAGTGTCACTGCCGATAGGTTGAATGTGATGGGTTCTACTCTTGTTCGCAATGGGGCGAGTGGGCTTGGTGAGATTTGTGGACTGGCCCAGACTCTTAAAATTTCTTGGTTCGCGGGTTCTTCTTGTGGCAGGTAGAAACCAAAGGTCGAGCCCACGTTGAGGGTGCTATCAACGAACATTCTTCCGCACATTAATTCGGTCAGTCGCTTTGAAATGCTAAGGCCAAGTCCTGTTCCGGTTGTGTTGTTTTCTTTAGTGACTGGCCCTTGAAAGAAAGGTTCAAAGAGGTGTGCCATAAGGTCGGGGCTGATGCCGGGACCGCTGTCGGTGACAGTGAAGAGTAATTGTCGTGGTTTGTCCGCTGGTTTCACTGACGATACTTTTAGTGTCACTATTCCAGTTTCGGTAAACTTAATGGCATTGCCGCAGAGGTTGAGTAAGACTTGGCGAATTTTTTGTGGATCTCCGATGACAGTCTCAGGAACGTCTTTGTCAATCACGGAAAGCATCAGTAGGTTTTTAGAAGACGCTGCTGGAGCTAATATTTGGGCTACGCCTTCGAGGGTTTCTTCAAGAGAAAATTGGACAGAAGCGACTTCAAGTCTTCCTGCCTCAATTTTTGAAAAGTCGAGCACATCGTTGATTATGTTAAGAAGAGAGAGACCTGCCTCTCGCAGGGTGAGAACATATTCCCGTGTTTCGGCGCTGAGCTCAGATCGCAAAATCATCTCAATCATAGGCAGCATTCCGTTCAGCGGAGTGCGTAGTTCATGATTAACGTGGGCTGTGAATTCTGCCTTAATTGCCAGGGCGTTTTGTAGCTGAATAACAACTTCTTTGTTTGCTTCTTTTTCGGCCACAAAGTCGGCCTCAAGTTTCCTTAGGCGCGCTTGGCTTAAGGCTAGTTGTTGTTCTAAGCTCTGCTGATTGTTCGAGTCGGTTGGCATCTATTTCAGCTCGTTTGGGTTGAAAACTCACCGAGAGAAATTCATTGATGGGGGTAGAGATAAAGATCTAGCTGGGGTGCCAAAGTGCTGGCTTAGTTGAATGCCAGGCAGGTAAGTGCTCAGAAGTACTTGCTACCGCTAAAGAGTGATGGGGGGAGATGTGATCTAAAACGCAAATTACCTATATAACTATGATCGTAGTCTCAGCCCAGTGGCTTGTCAACAGCTATTGGGCCATTTGTAAATGAGATCCGCGGCTTAGATCTGCCAAGCGAATTCTCTTGAGCAGGTCATTGAGTGCGTCATGGGCTGTTGTGGTTTCAGGTAAGGTTGTCGCGTCTGCCGCGTCTTCTAGCAATTCTCTGAGGCGCTCGTATTCAATTTTATGAAATTCCCATTCGCTAGCGTCTAGGTTTTGCATGTTCTCTGTGGCGTGAGTTCTTTCGATTAGCTCGTCAATATAGGGAAGAAGAAAATTTTGATTGAGGCTTGAGATATTGGCTTCAATTTCACGCGTCTGCATGAGATGCGTTCCTGTTAATAGCAATCGGTAGATTGAAAGTATTTGGTTTACCTGCGGCAGCTGAGGTACTCCATTTATCTCTTGGGTTGCTGCTTGCCACTGGCTATCAGCATAGCCGAGGTAGTGATAGCAGTGCAGCCTAGTTAGGCAGTGCTTTGCTATTGCTTTTAATTCTTCATGCTCAGGGCTAGTATGCACTACCAGTGGTGAGTAGATTTGCTCAAGTACAAAACCATTGTCTCTTAGCATGAGAGAGAAAAATCTCTTGATGTCTTGTGTGAAAAGTTCGACTTGAAGTCCTTCACTCTCGGGAAACAATTCGATTGTTTCTTCGCCGATTTCAAGACCAAGTATTTGCGTGGCTGGCAGTATGTGGGCGCCGCGAATTTCATAGGTGGAATTTGCCAAAGAGAGGCCAGCAAGGTGGGCACCACAAATGGTAGCAAATACCATTGGATACCTATGTGATGTTAGGGCGTTTTCAACTGATGCTGGAAAATTCATGACTCTACCTTTCAGATCAAGTACCCAAACTTTTGGGGTCATAATTATCCCCAAAGTACTGAGAGCATACAAGGGCTGTCATAGCCGATAGTTTTGACTCTAAGCCCCTTGGGTGTAAACTTGGCGATAACTGTTCGAACTAAGGAGCATCGTGTGACTGAGGAGAGCCTAGTGAAGCCCGACCAGAACTCTGTCGAGGCGGAGACGCCCGAGAAAGCGGTTAAGCCTACAAAACCTGCTAAACCTATCAAAGTTGAGCCACTCGTTTATGCCTTGTATCGTGTTTCGCGTTGCCATGGCTGCGATCGTAAGCTAGAGAAAGGGGAGATCGTCAAGCTTGAGCAGGGCTTAGAAGAACAGCGAGCATTTTGTAGCAAGTGCGCCGGGCTTGAGGGCTTAGAGATTCTTCCTAGCGGCAATGCCAAAATCACCAGACTGGTTAAAAAGTACTCGCAGAAATGCTTCATTGTTATGCGTTGGTCTGAAGTTTGGAAAACTTATGAGAGACAAGGTTTGTACGTTGAGCCTCAGGCTATTGCCCAGGCCCGCAGTGAGATTGCCGCTGGTTCAGCTAGGGTTGCGGCGAAGGGCATCTAGTATCATTAACAGTCCTTAAGTATCTGGAGATGCTATGCAAACGGTCAGTCGCCCCCCTGCACCGGAATCCCTTGCTCAGATTCCCGGTGAACACACTTTGGAACTTGAGAACATCGAATTGACAGCCTCTTCTGAGTCGGTGCCAGTTATAGCTACTCATATGAGTGGGCCATCGCGCTGGCATGTGTTAATTGCTACCTGGTTGGGTGGTGTCTTTGATGGCATGGACTCTTCTATTTTTGCCATGGTTCTCTTTCCCGCTTTATCTGAGTTACTGCACACTCAGTCGCATGCGGTGGTGGGCCAGTACGGTTCTTATATAATCGCCTTGTTTATGCTGGGATGGGCTCTGGGGGCCATGGTCTTTGGTGCTATGGCTGACCATATTGGTCGGGCCAAGACTTTGAGCATAACTATTTTGTTGTACGCCATTTGCACAGGGCTTTGTGCCGTTGCCGGTAGTTGGTGGGAGCTTGGTATTTATCGCTTTTTGGTTGGTGCCGGAATTGGCGGCGAGATGGGTATCGGGGCAGTGTTGCTGTCTGAGTGTTGGCCGGCGAAGTCACGAGTATTTGCTGTTAGCGCCTTGGCGACTTCTTTGGGAACAGGTTATTTATTGACAGCGTGGCTCAATCTTTCGCTTGGTCACTTAGGTTGGCGTTATTTGTTTATGGCAGGCATTGTGCCAGCTTTTCTCACTGTCTATATGCGCTTTAAGCTACGCGAACCAGAAGAGTTTGTGCGCCTGCAAGAAGCCAGAGACAAAGAGAGTGCTCGCACTGGTGCCTCTGTTTGGACCACCATTACTAGCAACGCTAGCGCATGCTTTCGAGAATTGTTCACTGAGGCTAATTGTAAAAAAACTATTTCAGTTGCTGCTGTTGCCAGTGTAGCTATCGTCTGTTGGTGGGCTGTGATTGCCTGGATACCGGCCTGGATCAATCAGCTTACTGGCGATTTGGCAGTTGAACAACGAAGCCATGCTATGTTCACCAAAGACATAGGGATGATTCTTTCTGGTTTGCTTGGTGGCATCTTGATCAAGAAGCTGGGTTATCGCTTGGCGCTCGGCACTTCTTTCCTTCTTGCGTTTGGCCTTTCTTACGGAATGTTCAATACAGTTCACTCTTTTGGTCCAGCGCTACTCTGCTGGCTGGTGGCATTAGGGTTCTTTGCCCACTTGCCTTTTGTAATTATGTGGACTTATTTGCCTGAGCTATACGAAGCGAAGGTGCGAAGCACCGCATTTGGTTTCATCTACAATGCCGGACGTTATGCCGCGGTGGTTGCGGCACTTGGCAGCGGCATCTTGATACAGACTTTTGGCGGGTCATATGCCATGGCAGCATCGACAGTGTCTGCTGTCTATCTGTTGGGTGTGATAGGAGTTTTCTTTATTCCTGCTAAAGGCCAATATTTAGGGGCTGTTGGCCATTGAAGTCTTACCTAGACTTTGCTATTTGCCAGCTGCGCGCTTGATGGCGTCTGCTGCCGTGATGTCACCGTTGTTGCCAAATTGTCCTTGTTGCCATAGGGTGCCGGCAGCTTCGTAGCGCAAAACGGCTTGTTTCGGCTTGAATGTTCCGATTTTGCCGAAGGCTCTTTGAGTATTGCTGCCGAAGGGCCCAGAGACGTAATTATCTTGTTCGATAAATCCAGTAAATCTTTCGTCTACGCTTTTTCCGTCAGAGTACTTCCAAACGGCTTCCATTTGACTGCGGTAGGGTGGAATGTCTTTGCCTACATCTAGACCAATTTTGATACCCATCATCTCTTCTCTAGTCAAAGGCTTGTTTGGCTTAAATGTGCCATCTTTGTAGCCAATGGAATAGCCCGCGTTTGAGATCGCCTGAATATATTTGTAAGCAGGATGCGACGGAGCCGTATCGATAAATTGTTGAGTTGCCTGTGGTGCCAGGCGTAGTTGTTTGTCTGGCGTTTTGATGGCGTTATAGGCTCGATAGAGCCAAGTTACGTACTCGCCTCTGGTGACTGCTTGAAAGGGCTTGAATAAAGCTTTTGTCTCGGTTCCCGATGGTGCCAGATCATCGAAGACATGAAGCTTGCTTAGATCTTCGATCATCTCTTTGTTGGGAATGTCAGAAATGTCGCTGAATGTAAAAGTGCTGGACGATTCACTGGTTCCATTTTTTGTGCTATCGGACCTATCGCTAGAATTGTTGCTAGATGCGCCACTACCTGTAGTTGCCCCGGAGGAGCTTGTTTCGGCTGATTTTACTGGCGGTGCCATATTTTTGAGGCTACTGAGTTCACTCTTTAACAAAGCGGTTTCAGACTTTGCTTCGGAGAGTTCGCGCTTTAGCGCTTCTCGTTCTTTGTCTGCAGTCGAGGTACAGCCGGTCAAAACCAAGAGTAAGCAGCTGCAAAGTAATGGGGTAGATTTTGACATTGTTATTTAGCTTGTTCCTTCAATAGGTCCTCTAGATAAAGCACCCCAGACCGAGAAGTCGGTGCGGGGTGCCCGTTGAATCTAAAAATAATAGCAGGGTAAGCTTGTTAGCTTAGTAAGCTTTCTCTCTTGGCTTTGAGGCATTGACAACAATCTGCCTGCCGTCAACGTCTTTGCCATTTAGGCTCTCGATGGCGCCTTCGGCCTCTGCCTGGTTGCTCATTTCTACGAAAGCGAATCCGCGCTTTCTACCACTTTCGCGATCGGTTGGGATTGCCACTGAAACGACTTTGCCCGACTGAGCAAATAGTTCTTCGAGGTCGGTTTCAGTTAGGTTGTAGGATAGATTGCCTACAAATAGCTTATTCTTCATCAATTCTCCAGGGATGTCTGTACCAACACTATTTGGTGCAGTGGGCGGTCTGGTTGTGCCACCTTGAGGGGGAGTATGGCATATATTTTGGGTCGATGTCAGTCGGGGAAAGCTGATTGGGAGCAGCCATTTTCCCTTGGCAAGCTGATTGCAGTGGCCGCGTCATCCTGTAAACTTGAATTGTCAGATTGGACATTGTCCATTTGGATAGTTGATCTGAATAATCTCATTAGGAGGAATCACGATGGCCAAAAAAGTAGATACCGATGCGCCACCCGCTTTGATCATTGAGTTCAAAACCACCTCGGGCGAAATCTGGGGCACTATCAAAGCTGACGGTAAAGAATTTAAGACCGGTTCAACAGGCTTCTATGCCAATGGCAAGATCAAGAATCCAAAGAATGGTTCCGCTTATCAGGTCGGTACGAATATTATTTTGATTGGCAGTAAAGAATCAGAACCGTAGTTCTTGGTTCTATTTGTTGCTGTCCCTGTTCTTGATCTTTGTGATGGCCCTATCAAAAGCACTGGCAAAGCGTTGTTTGTCTTTGTCAGTGTATTGTTTGGGGCCTCCTGTAATATCTCCGCTGTCTCTCAGGTCGGTCATCAGCGCTCTGACTGAGACTCGTTCTCCAATGTTGTCGTCGGTAAATTCGTGGCCACGAGGGTCTATTACTACTATTTCGTTGGGAACTAGTTGGGCTGCCAGCAAAATATCTTGAGTGATTACTAAATCGTTTTTTGTCGCTTGATCGACGATGTATTGATCTGCTACATCGGCTCCTTTGGCTACTTGCACAAAGCTGAGATGAGGGGAGAGTGGCAGTGTGATTACTTTGTTTGCCACGAAAATAGTGCTAATGGCCAGTTTGTGACCGGCCTTAATCACGATGTCTTTGACTGCAACAGGGCAGGCGTCTGCGTCAACCCAAATTTTCATTGTTTAGCAACCATGTGAATCAAAACTCATATCGCCTCTTCCACCTTGGTCTACAACAGTGTCACAAATAGCCATGAAGCTGGGTTGCCAGCGCCGTAACAAGTATAATGAGAAAATATGCCAGTTGCTATAAGTTGCCAGTCTGTAACCAAATCGTTTAGTGCCCGACCACTATTTCGCGATATTTCGATAACTATCGATGATCGCGAACGGGTTGGTCTGATCGGACCAAATGGTTCTGGTAAGTCGACCTTGCTCAAAATTATGGCTGGTATTTATTCGCCTGACGACGGTGCTATTACCACTCGCAAATTTCTCAACATTGCTTATTTGGCTCAAGATAATCCCTATCCAGCCGACGCTATTCTGCGCGATGTGGTCGCAGCATCATTGGATGGCCAGTCAATTGATGAGACTGAACGCATCAACCGAGCAGAATACACACTTAGCACTGTCGGTTTTGAAGATCTTGGTGCTACTGTATCGTCGCTTTCTGGTGGTTGGCGTAAACGCTTGGCCTTGGCTGCTCAATTGGTGAAAGAACCTGATTTCCTTTTACTGGATGAGCCCACGAACCACCTTGATCTTGAGGGTGTACTTTGGTTGGAGGATTTACTCAAGTCCGCCCCGTTTGCCTTTATTTTAGTCAGCCATGATCGTAATTTCTTAGAGAATGTTACCAATCGCACTATTGAATTAAACGCTGCTTACAAAGATGGCTACCTGAGCTGTAAAGGGCCCTATAGCGAGTACCTAGTCGCGCGTGCGGAGTATCTCTCGGCTCAATCAAATGAGCAGCAAGCTTTAGCTAGTAAAATGCGGCGGGAAGTTGCCTGGTTGCAGCGTGGAGCCAGAGCTAGACAAACCAAGTCACAGGGACGTATCCGTGAGGCTGGTAAATTGTTCGACGAGTTCGCTGAAGTGAAAGCTCGCAACAACATGAATAGTTCAGTCAATATTGACTTCAGCTCATCTGGGCGCCGTACCAAAGAGTTGCTTGTTGCTAAAGACGTTGTTAAGTCGATGGGTGGTCGTGAGTTGTTTGCCGGTCTTGATCTGGTATTAACACCCAAGCAGAAACTCGGCTTGGTCGGCACAAACGGCAGTGGCAAGACTACTTTGCTGAGAATTCTTGCTGGGCAGATAGAGCCAGATAGCGGCACTGTGAAGCGCGCAGATCAGCTCAAGGTTGTCTGGTTTGATCAGAATCGCGATCAACTGAACAAAGAGATTACCCTCAAGGAAGCACTTTGCCCCAGTGGTGATTCGGTGGTCTATCGTGATCGCCAGATCCATGTTATGAGCTGGTCTAAGCGGTTCTTGTTCCGCCCAGACCAGCTGCCTATGCCAGTTAGTTATCTTTCAGGCGGCGAGCAAGCGCGAATTTTGATTGCTCGTCTGATGCTGCAAGAAGCGGATATTTTGATATTGGACGAACCGACTAATGACCTCGATATTGCATCTTTGGAGGTGCTTGAAGAGAGCTTGCAAGACTTCCCTGGGGCCGTGGTTCTAGTTACTCACGACCGCTATATGATCGATACTATTTCGACCAATATTTTGGCTCTAGATGGCGATGGTGGTGTGGAGTTCTTTGCTGACTATTCGCAATGGGAATCTACTCGATTTACTAAGAGTAGTTCGAAGAATAAGACTGCTGTTGGTAAATCTGACAAGGCTGAAAAAATTGAAAAGTCTGGCAGCAAAATTGGTAGCTCCACTAGTGGTGCCTCTAGTAATAACGGTGGCAAGAAGAATCTTAAACCTCTGTCAAATAATGAGCGAAAAGAATTAGACTCGATTGGTAGCAAAGTGGAAGAGGCCGAAAGTGCTTTGCTGGCCGTGCGCAAGGTGATGGAAGACCCAAAGATTGCCGCCAATCACGTCAAGTTGGCCGAGATAATGGAAGATTTTCACAAAGCCGAAGCTGCTGTGGCTAAGGTGTTCGCCCGTTGGGAAGATTTAGAGGCTAGGCGCTCTGCCAACGAGGTTTGATCCTCTCGCTCAAGTGCTTAAAATTGACTATCCATTATCTTTTTTGCCGCTTCCACGTCGCGTTTGTATAGGTCTTTGTGCCCCATTTGTAGGTGCAGGTTAGCCCTGTCTCTAATTGTCTTAGCCGTAGGCTCTAGTTCAATGGTCGTGTCATAGTCTTTAATTGCTCCAGCGAGATCTTTGTTTTTAACTTTTAGTTGGGCCCTGGCACGATACGCCTCGCCGTCTCTGGGGTTGTGCGCTATAACCTTATTTATCTCTATTAGCGCTTCTGGTAATTTGTTTAGCACTTCAAGCATGTGCACGATTTGGTAACTTGTCCATTCATTGGTCTGCAGAGCGGACGCCGTTCTGAAAGAAGCAAGAGCTTCTCTGTACCGATGAAGTCCTTCCAAAATACTGCCTTTCGTTCGATGAAGTTCTGGTTTATCTGGTATGTATACCAGGCTGGTGTTAATGGTGGTTAGGGCTTCGGGAAGGCGGTTCAGATTGGCTAGGGCTGTTGCTTTGCACTGATAAACTGAGGAGTCTATGTTAGGGCAAGCAATTGCTTGCTCGCAGTATTTTAGCGCTTCGCTAAAGCGGCCTTCTTTATTGGCGATTTCGGCTAATTGACAATAGGCTTGGCTAAACTTTGGATCTAACTTCAAAGCCATTTTTAGATATTTTTCTACTGGTTTTGTCGGGTCTTCATCTCCCAACAGGTCTGTGTAGGTCGAGGCAAGGCGACAGTAGCTTAAGGCGTTAGCGTGTTTCGTTTGGCATAGTATCTGGTTTAGTGCGCGGGCTTCAAACTTGAAATTGTCGTCGCTTAGCTTGTCTGCTACTTCCAGCAATTCTGTAAATTGCTGGAAGTTCATTTTGTTACCTAGGGCGCGAGCTTTTTCTATGGAAGCAGCGGCAGCTTTGCGGCTTTGGTACTTGTTTTCACTATTTGCACTCGGTACTATTAGTAGTGTCGAGTATAGTGCTAACAGCAAGGGTAAGAATGAATTGCGAGCGGTGTGTCTGCCGCCGTTCTGCGCTTCCCTTTCTTTTCGCAAAGCTGTGTCGGCCATTTATCACCTATTTGCTCAGTTGTGGCATTACCACACCGTCAAGAACGTGTATCACACCGTTAGAGCAAGGAATATCGGTGGTTCTAACTAGGATAGAATCGGCGTAAAGATCGCCACCCTTTTTGCTCAACTTTAGTTCGCGGCCGTCAAGAGTTTTTACTGAGGACATCATCTCTAGTGCTTTTGCATCAAATTTGCCAGCGACAATATGATACTGCAGTACTTCTTTGAGTCTCTTTTTGTTGGCCCAAAGGCTCTGTCTATCATCAGCAGGGATTGTTTTGAAAGCTTTGTCGCTTGGAGCAAACACCGTGAATGGGCCTCTGTTTTTCAAAGTATCATCTAGTGAAAAGGCTTGGTCAAGACCATCCAAGAAAATATGGAAGGCCGTTACTTCATTGTCCGTTAGGGTGTTGATGATGTCTTTTGGTTTGCGTTCAAAACCTTGCTTCATCTTGAACTGCTCAGTTTTAGCTGCTATCAGCAGAGGTTTTTCCGTGCTCTGGGCATTAGCTGTTTGAGTGATAGCCAGTGGTATCACTGACAATAGAGCTACCAGAGATATAATTTGAATTTTTTTGCGATTTAAAGTGGCCATGATTACTCCGTTAATAACGAGAATGCAGCGACTTTGAAGTCGACAGCTACACAGTGTACATGACAGGCCATTAATGCTTTCAGTTCCACTTGTAAATGTTTTTTAGGCGGATTGAAACAATTTTGGAACTTTGCTCGATAGAGTGACGTCAATCCTACTGCTGCGTCAAGGAGACTATTTGTAGGAAGCTAAGTAGTAGCGCCTCTAAGGTTCCCTATCTGTATAGAAGTTACGCTGATCACGGCGGGAGTATAGTATGTCAAGTCGATCTCAGAGAGTTACGCACCACTTCTGTTGTATAGCGTTAATTGCCATGCTTATGACTGCAAGCTCAGTGCAAGCACAGACCACCGTTTTGAGTGGCAAAGTGAATTCAAATGCGATGCCACAGCTGATTAGACAGGTACCTCAATACGATAGCACCAAGGTGCAGACACCGGTTACGATCGTCAATACCCAGCGATTGCCCTATCAGTCTGGGACTACACAGACTAAAACAGTAGTGGTTGAGAGACCGGTATATAGAGAAGTCTATGTGCGAGACAATCGTACTTATTTTCAACGGCATCCAAAAGTAAAAGCCGTAACAATCGGAGCCGGTGTGGGCGCTGGTGCTGGCGCCCTGACTGGGTTGGTTTCTGGAGCTGGCGTAGTGCGCGGAGCTGCGATCGGGGCGGGAAGTGGAGCTGGTGTGGTGATACTGCCACAGGCACTCTTGCTGGTCTGGGTATAGGAGCTGCGTCTAGCCGCAGGGGCAAACGGGCCTGGCAGGGGGCTGGTGTTGGAGCTGCTGTTGGCCTAGGGGTTGGCCTTTTTAAGAATTTGAAATAGCCGTGACGATAACTCCGAACTATACCTAACAAAAAAAACAACAACTTACAACAAGTTTTTCTGGAGATTTCTCATGTTAAAAGTAGCTTTGCCAAATCAAGCAAGACATACCAAGCTGTTAAGTGCGTTGGCTCTGACTGCTCTAACTCCTCTTATCTTGGCTAGCTGTTCTATGAACAGCCCCACCGACTTGCGCTCTAAGGCAGAAGAACAAATTAAGGGTAATAATTTGGCTGAAGCCGAGAAGCTTTTAAAAAAGGCTCAGGCCGATCAAGAGCAGTCGAAGGGAGCTAATGACGTAGGATTGGCACCAACATTAACATCCCTTGGTGATTTATATAGTCGCCAAGGAAAGTATGCTGAGGCTTCTGCTCTCTTTGATCGAGCCGCAGATATTCAGCAAAAGGCTATGGCGCCTCAGCTAGTAGCACTTACCGCTAGCCTCAACGGCAAAGGTCTGGCCCTGATGGGGCAAGGTAAGTTTGTATCGGCGGAGCAAGTATTACAGCAAGCTCTTGCGATTCGCGAAGACAATTTGCCAGCTGGTTCGATTCAGGTTGCCGAGAGTGAAAACAGCTTGGCTCAATTATATTTTCAGACCGCTCACTATCCGCAGGCAGAAGCCTTATACAAAGGGTCAATCAGTACTTACGAAAAAGTCAAAGGGGCGGAGAGTCCAGAAGCTGCCAATGTGCGAAATAACTTGGCCAGTTTGTATTATGCTCAGGGAAAATATCAGCAAGCCGAGCCCATTTTTAAGTGGTCTGTCTCAGTGTTTGAGCGCACTGCCGGCAAAGAAAGCATAGAAGTTGCCAACGCCTGCAATAATCTTGCCGAGCTCTTGCGTGCCCAGAGAAGAAATGCGGAAGCTGAACCGCTCTACTTGCGCTCCCTAGCGATATACGAAAAGGCCTTAGGCAAGGACAGTCTGTCTGTCGCGACTGCTTGCAATAATTTGGCTATTCTCTATCAGGCTCAAGGGCGATTTGCCGATGCTGAGCCACTCTATAAACGAGCTGTAGCAATTTATGACGGCAGCAGTGGTGTTTCGAACCAGCAATTTGCTAATGTCCTCGATAATTATGCTGAGTTGTTGCATGCGACCAGTCGCGTTGAAGAAGCAAAGGCTCTGAGAGCGCGAGCTGACGCAAAAATAGCTCAAAGCTAGAGAGCTGCTGGCCAATTAGCTTTAGCATCCAGGCTATATGAACAGCCACTTATTTTAATAAGTGTACAGGAGCTTTTAATTTCACACAGAGTTCGCCTTATTCCAGTAAGCTATTGATGGAAGCTGCATGTCAAGCGATCCTGCTACTAAATTTGGAAGTCCTCGAAATAGCTGATGCGCTGGCGATATATAGATAATCAATCAGAGACAGAATTGCTTTATCGCAGGCGCGTCCTCGACCAAATTGAAATTTGGTGGCAGTCTTTTTCTAAGCGTTCAAAAGAGTTTCAATCGCATATCAGAGGCCGACGTCCTTTGCCGATTGATGAATTGGCAACTTGGGTTGATGATGGTTTAACCAAGATCAATGAGAACTTGCTTTGGGAGCTATGGCCTGGTGACAACGACGTTTGTCTATTCATCATTACGCCTGAGCTTGATCATTTTAAGAGGCCGCTAGTCAAAACAATAATTGAAATGGCACCAGAGTTAGAAGGTTGGTCTTTCTTGCCGGTACGGCCTGCTCTTAGTGTTGATGTGCTTGAGAGTATCTTTGAGTCGAGAACGGGGCTTAGAATTCCGGAGACTAAGGTCTCATGCCTGCGCTCAAGTCGCAATGTAGTAGATGTCACTTTCTTTTCTGACTCGTTCAGTGGCGCCAATGATCGTGATGATATTGAAACGGCTTATTGCCTTTGTGAGTATCTGCTGGGCGAAGATACCTTGAATAAGTGGATTGGTAATATCTCTACTGAAGTTATAAATACTAGTGCCAGCCGTATTGTCAATTTGTTTGGCCGAGATAAACAGCTTGATATTTCACATACTAAATCACTTTCTGAATTTGCCCAAGCTGTTGACAGAGTGGTGCTAGAAATTAAAGTACAGATTGATGATGAGCCACTACGTTTGCAAAATCTCGTCACTCCAACTCTAATATCTTTTAAAGACGAAGAACTACAGCCGATGCGCCGTACTTTTGTTTCGGCAAAGCGCAACATAATCGAGTCGATTGTTCTTAATGGTATTTTTTACTCTGAGCGTTTTACGAAGCATGGTGAGAAATTTTGTTATCTCAAGATTGCTGAGAGCGATCAAACTACTTCGTTTGAAGCTTTTGCTGCATTGCGGAAGAAAGTTGATGAGGAACTTAGGGCCGAAGAGTGCGGTTGTGTATTTGGTTGGGGGGCCAGTCCTAAGTCTGCTTCATTTAACCCGGCAGAGTCTGGTATGGCTCCTCTTGCTGCAAGTTATCTATATGTTGATTTAGCCCTGGAGAAAATTGAAGAGTCAATTGTGGTGCTGCGCTCGATTGCGGAACGGGAGAAATTGTCTGAGAGTTCTTGGCTATTGTTCTTTGATACAGAGCTAGAGCAAGAATGGGTAGGTTTGTTCCCTGAAACAGGGGCTCCATAATATGAAGGGTGGTAAGTGCAGTGAGTAAGCCATCAAACAGGCCGCTGCTGATTCTGGATCTCGATGAAACATTGATTCGCGGTGCCACCCAGGCTCTTGATCGTGCACCAGATATGATGCTTGCTCATTATTTTGTTTATTTTAGGCCTCATGTTCGTGATTTCCTGGCACATGGCAGTGAGAATTTTACCTTAGCGCTTTGGTCATCGGCCACCCTCGCTTATATTGCTCCTATTGCTCGAGCACTCTGGAAAGGCCTCCCTGATCCGCTGTTTGTATGGGATAGAAGTTATTGTACTGTTCGCTACGATTTTCATAAGAACCAGGAGTATTACATTAAGGACTTGCGCAAGGTCGAAGCGAAAGGACGTGATCTCAATCAAGTATTGATGGTTGATGATGAATTGCGCAAAGTCTCATATCAGCACGCTAACGCCGTTTGTGTGAAGCAGTTTTTGGGTGACATGACCGATCGAGAATTGCTTGAGCTCTGGCACTATCTTGAATCAATTAAGGATATTCCTGATTTTCGAAAGATAGACAAATCAAGTTGGAGGCAAAGGCAAAGTGGCTAGTGCGGAAATTGAAAAGATTCTCGAAAGACATGAATTGGCAGAGTTCAAGGGCCTCTTTGAGCAGAGCATGCCATCTCTTCGTATTACTTTTAGCGAAGACAAAGCTGAAAAAAGTCTTTCTCGCGCTGGCGGCCGTCCTCTTTTGCCAGTTGGCTATCAGTGGCCGCGCAGTCGAGCCAAGACTCCCTTGGCATTTCTTTGCCAGATTGATCTATCTGATAGTAGTTTTGAAGCCTGTCCTAACTTGCCAAAGCGAGGCTTATTGTCATTCTTCTATGATGCCTTTGAGGGCCCTTGGGGAAATCAGAACGATGATCGGTTTGGTTGGCGTGTTGAGTACTTCGACGATTTAGCTTTGCTTCAGTACACTGATTTGCCTGCTGATTTGCCCCCCAGCTCTGTATTTGCACCGTGTGCATTATCGTTCCAAGGAGAGAATTCGTATAATGCCATTACCGTTGAGATGGCTGCTGTCAGTGACGGCGGATATGTCTCTTACGAAGCTTATCTTGCAGCCGCTGAAGAGATTTATGGTAGCCCGGTGGTGCATAGAATGTTCGGCTACGCTCAGGATATTGCAGGAGATTTTCGTCTTGATTGTGAGATTGCCAGCCGGGATCTAAACCTTAGTGATGATTTTGATTTTTGCAGCGCTGATGGAGAGAAACTTGCAGCAGAGTCAGAAAAGTGGCTACTTTTGTTGCAATTGGATAGCGATCCGTTAGCCCGGATGATGTGGGTTGATAGCGGTCGGCTTTATTTTGCCATTCGGGAAGAAGACCTATTGGCGCGACGTTTTGAGAAAGTCTGGCTGATTTGTGAGACTCAGTAGAAGCGGGTTTTATTTTGAGGAAGTGTCGCTTGGCCACCCTCATATCATCTTGAGTAAGCCGTGACAGCGGTGTAGAATCAGATTGTTGCGGAGGAAGCCATGAGTCTCGGTTTGTACTTAAAAGGTCAATATGCGCCAGGGCGCCACTCTGTTGAAGTGCCAGCTTTTGATCGCAAAAAGCTCGAAGAGTTAGAGACTTGGCTTACCAATGTCGCTTTTGACGAGCTTGAGTGGAGCCAGTGGACCGAAGATGATGAGGGTAATCCATGTTTGATGGTTTTACTTCATCCGGGCGCGGAACCGATAATGCTTTCTCCCTGTGAAGATGGTTCGCTCTTGGTGGCTGCTGCTACCTCTTCAGCCGGTCCTGGCTATCATATTTTTGTTTGCGACCTAGTACGCAAGCTTTCTCAGGTGCACGGTATTGAATGGGTGGTAGACGACGAAATTGAATTTTTTGACGAGACTGGCTATTTTGAGACTGGTGATAAAGTTCGGCTTTATAGTGAGTTTGAGTCTTGGATCGGTGCCCTCACCAAACGAGTGAAAGAACTATCTAAAGATGGTGCTAAGTTTCACTTAGCCATGCCCTTTGATGGTCATCAGTTTGATGTGCCCGAGCCGATTTTGACGCAGCTAGGACCACGTTCAATGGACTGGCTTGAATCCGTTTCTGCGGAACCGATTAGTGGTCGTGATATCTTCCCTTGGTGGGACTATATGTGGAACACAGTGCGTTGGCGCGAACCCTTGACTGAAAAGGAAGCGGAACTCTTGGAGCGTATCATGGAACACCTTGATAGCGCTTATAGCCTTGATCCTGATTTGAAATATCCCTGGAAGGAGTGGGCCCAACTAATCGAGTTTTTGGGTTGTGAGTATGAGTTTGTTGACCAAATCGAGAATATGGCGCAGCAGGCTATAGCTGCCAAGCTTGTAGGGTATCGCCGCCAGGGCGTACGCAAGAATCTTGGTGGTGGTTGGTCGGTTGCTGTTCCTGGCAATTTTGTGGAAGAACTTGAAGAGGGCCAAACTTTTCTTGCCTTTGATGAAACCCGAAACGTGCGGGTGACCTGTATGTCAGCGAGTGACAGCAGTGGCAATAGTCTAGATGCCATGGATATTTTGCAGAAGATCAAAGTAATTGATGATCCACTCAAGTATGAACACGGCCCAGTGCACGGTAGAGCATTTTTTGAGCGAGTAGCTGAAGAAGACAGTGCTTTCTGGATGCTCCGTGGTGTTTCGGCAGCCCATGGCACTTTCGCCCAGATTACAATTTGCTTTGAAACTGAAGCCGAGCAACTCTGGGCCATTGAGACGTGGAAGTCTTTAGATCATAGGTCTACTAAAAGCCGCCAAAACAGCGAAAAAAATACTTCGCCGCCAGACGGTGATACCTAACTATGAGTAAGCGCAATGCTTCTAAAAGACGGTTGCGACGTCGTTCTTTGCAGGCGCTGGCGGCAGGCACAGGTCCAGAGAATGTAATCTTCGACCCAGACGCTCCGCAATCGCAAGTTAGTTATGTTGCCTATGACGTTGATAGGCTAGTGGAAGAGAATGTTGGCGATTTGGCTTCAATTGAAGAAAATTTTGGTAAATGGCCGGTGCTGTGGGTCAATGTGGAAGGTTTGGGTAGCCCAGAGATCATCAAGAGACTGGGCGAGATTTTCAATATCCACCCTTTGGCCATGGAAGATATTATTCACTTGCACCAAAGGGCTAAGTTTGAACAATACGATCAAAACTTCTTTCTAGTAGCTCATATGATTGAGGGTAAAGCTGGCGACCCCAGTCATCTGGTTTCGCAAGAAATGGTGGCAACCGAACAAATTAGTATGTATGTCGGTAGCAATTTTGTGGTGACCTTCCAGGAGGGGCCAGTCGATGCAACAAAGCCAGTGCTAGAGCGATTGCGCAAAGGCCGCGGACTATTGCGAAGCCGAGGTAGTGATTATCTTACTTATGCCATCATAGACAGTATCATCGATGCTTACTATCCGGTTTTAGAAGTTTTTGGTGAACGCTTAGAAGTGATTGAAGATCGCATTCTTGAGGAGCCTAGCAAGCGGCTTGTCTCGCAAGTGCATGTTGCTAAGCGTGAATTATTAGGCTTGCGTCGTGCACTTTTCCCCTTGCGAGAAGCTCTTGGCTCTATTTTGCGCACCAGTCCGGCTAATTTTACTGCCGAGACTCTATTGCACCTGCGCGATTGCTATGATCACGTTATTCAAATTACCGACTTGATTGAGACTTACCGCGAACTTTGCTCTGATCTAATGGACGTTTATCTTTCTAGTATTTCAAATCGCCTCAATGAGGTGATGAAAATGCTCACTATTATTACTACAATCTGTGCACCACCAACTCTGATCGCCGGAATATACGGTATGAATTTTCATACTGATTCGCCCTACAACATGCCTGAATTGAGTTGGGGCTATGGCTACTTCTTTGCCTTGGCTTTGATGGCAATCACTTCGAGCCTGATGTTGTTGCTTCTCTTCCGCTCTGATCGATTTTCGTCAAAAGAGCCAGCTGCAAAACCGTTGACAAAAGATACTGCCCGTTAGTGTAAAGCGCAAAACACCTAGATAATTAGTGTTAGTTGTTTGATGCTTTTGCTATTGATGCCTTGGGATTAGTTTTGACGCTGCTAGCAGCTATTTCTGGTTTTGGATTTTCTTTGCCTGTGGCAATTGCTCGACGCTCAGATTCTGCAATCATAGCTTCGACAAAGCCTACAAATAGAGGGTGTGCGTTATCTGGACGGCTCTTCAATTCTGGATGGAATTGACAAGCAACGAAGAAGGGATGCTCTGGAAGTTCAATCATTTCAACCAGTCTTTGATCTGGTGAAAGACCAGAGAAGAGCAGACCATGCTTGCTCAACGCTTCTCTAAGATCATTGTTGACTTCGTAGCGGTGTCTGTGTCGTTCGGAAATTTCGGTGCTGCCGTATACTCTAGCCGCCACACTGCCTTCTGTCAGTACGCAGGGATAGCGGCCGAGGCGCATGGTGCCTCCCTTATGTGTAACATTGTGCTGATCTGGCATGAGGTCGATGACTGGGAACGGAGATTTGGCGTCAAACTCTGTTGAATGTGCCTTAGCCATATTCGCTACATTTCTGGCAAATTCAATGACAGCAATTTGCATACCAAGGCAGAGACCCAAGTAGGGAATTTTTTGCGTACGTGCATATTCGGCAGCCATGATTTTGCCTTCAATACCGCGATCGCCGAAGCCACCAGGAACTAGTATGCCGTCGACGTCAGTTAGATACTCTTTGGCGCCGTGTTTTTCTACGTCTTCAGAGAGAACCCATTTGATATTGACCTGACAGCTATGTTTGGCGCCAGCATGTTTTAGCGATTCAACCACTGAGATGTATGCGTCAGAGAGCATTACATATTTGCCTACAATGGCTACTGTAACTTGCCTTGAAGGTCGCTTAACCCGTTCCACTAGTTCTTTCCAGGCGTGCAAATCGGGCTCTGTGTTGGGCAAGTGCAGGCGTTCTAGCACGCGACCAGCAAGACCTTCTTGTTCCATGAATAGTGGCACTTCATACAGGTGTTGAACATCTTGGCATTGAATTACGCAGTCTGCGTCAACGTCTGTGAATAGTGATAGCTTTTCTCTCACCGAAGATGGCAGGTTCTTTTCTGTCCGGCAAACTAAAATATCGGGTTGAATACCGCGGCTTCTAAGGGTGTCGACACTGTGTTGTGTCGGTTTTGTCTTAAGTTCGTTGGTTGTGCGTAGGTTTGGAATAATTGTGACGTGGATGTAGCAGACATTGTCTCGACCAATGTCTTTGCGCATTTGGCGGATTGCTTCTAAGAAAATCAGACTCTCAATGTCGCCAACTGTGCCTCCGACTTCAACAATAACCACATGGGCTTTTGATTCAGTGGCACCTTTGCGTAGGAACGTTTTGATCTCATTTGTTACGTGAGGAATCATTTGCACTGTTCCGCCTAGATAATCACCCCGGCGTTCTTTCTCTAGTACATTTTTATAGATAGCGCCGGCCGTAATATTGTTCATCCGGCTTAAATTGATATTGATAAAACGCTCATAATGACCAAGGTCAAGGTCCGTTTCAGCTCCGTCTTCGGTAACAAAGACTTCTCCATGTTGGTAAGGGCTCATGGTGCCAGGGTCAACGTTGAGATATGGGTCAAGCTTGACTATGCTGGTAGAAAGCTGACGGGCGCGCAGTAGTCGGCCCAGAGAGGCCGCTACGATGCCTTTCCCAAGGGAAGAAACCACCCCACCAGTGACAAACACAAATCGGGTGTTCATATAGCTTCCTCTCTTTCTAATTTAAATGTAGTTCTTCTTGCCATAGGTTTAGTAGGGGGAACGACCGTATCTCGGCGTTCCTCAGGTCTGTTCGTTTCGTTTTTCATTGCTAGCTATTCCCCAATCCTGGGAACTTTGAAGAAAGCGCCCTCTTTTAGAGGCGCGTTTTCCATGAGAACTTCTCGACCGAGAGAGCTTATGACAACATCTTCCCTCATGACATTAAAGACCGGGATGGGGTGGGACATCGGTTCTACGCCGTTAGTGTCGACTTGGTTAAGCTCGTCAAAGTAGCCAATAATGCGGTCCAGCTGCTCGGTAAAGCGCTGGCTTTCATCATCAGTCAGGCTCAGCCTGGCCAATTTCGCAACATGTTGGACATCTTTGACAGTAATCATCTGCTTACTATATTAGTTTGCGGCGTAAGTTTCTATGTTAGGCAACGTAATCAATCTTCTGGTATTCTCGCAGAAAGAGCGATAGGTGTGAACTGTGAACTTTGGCTTCGTTGTCGAGATAGTTAGTTTAGTTTTGACTTTGGTATTCATTGTTGCCAGTGCAGAGCTCTTTACAAATGGTATTGAATGGCTCGGTCAGCGTCTACAGTTGAGCGAGGGGGTGGTCGGCAGTGTATTGGCCGCGGTGGGAACAGCACTTCCTGAGACCTTGATACCAGTAGTAGCCCTAATCTTTTTCAGCAAACAGCACGGCGTTGAGGTGGGCATTGGCGCCATTGCCGGGGCTCCATTTATGCTTAGCACCCTAACTCTGGGAATCTGCGGTATTGCTTGCCTTGCGTATACGGCGAGTAAACGAAGAAAACCTGGATTGGAGATAAAAAAAGCTGTAATTAAAAGAGATTTGAAGTTTTTCATAGTTGCATATAGCTTGGCATTGCTTGGCACCCTGCTTCCTCCAGATCCGGCTCTGCGATATCTCTTGGCCGGTGTCTTGATTCTGTTGTATCCCTATTATCTATATGTATGCTTCCGCCACGAGGGCGAAGTCGGTGAGTGTCCTGAGACTCTTTATTTAGATCGCTTATTTAAGGTTGGCTCGGAGCGCTTCCGTCTGATCATCCCGCAAATTATTCTTTCTTTGGCTGGTATTGTTGGTGGTGCCTATCTATTCGTTGGCTGTATTCAGAACTTATCTGATGACTTCAATATTTCTCCCTTGGTGCTCTCGTTGATAGTTACTCCAATTGCCACTGAGTTGCCAGAGAAGATAAACAGCGTTTTGTGGTTGCGTGGTAACAAAGACACGCTAGCAATTGGCAACGTTACGGGCGCTCTTGTTTTCCAGAGCTGTTTCCCTGTTGCCTTTGGTGTGGCTTGTACTAGTTGGAACCTTGATCACGGCACACTGCTTTCTGGCTGCGTCGCTGTGCTCTTCGCCACTATATATCTAGCGCTGCTTAGTTTTGGCCGCCTTAAGCCGCAGCATTTGGTGTTAGGAGCTGTCGCCTACGTAGCGACCATTTCAACGATAATTTACATTGCTCCGGTAATGCCACCTCGGCTGCACTAGGCTTTTGTTGGGCGCGCTAACAGAGCCTAGTCTAACGCTTAGTCTAGAGACTAGTGCAGCAAGAGCTTTTTATCTAGTATCCAAATCTCAGGGCTAGTCTAGCTGTGAGATTTGGTTAAGTATCCAATCCAGATTCTGCTTTTTCAACTTTTGATTCTTCAACTTCTAGTGCATTAGGTTTTGTCGCTTCGACTTTTGCTGATTCAACTTTTATAGCTTCAAGTTTGGTGGTTGTAGCTCTGGCCATCTCACTATCATGGGAGGGCAGGTTGCTTTTACTTCCAGGTTGCGAACCGTCGGCTGGGTAGAGGAAGTCTAAGATCTCTTTGATTGAAGCTGCCACCGGAATAGCGATAAGCATACCGAGGGCGCCAGCCATTACCTCTCCGCAAAGCACGGCAAAAATAATGGCCAGCGGGTGCAATTCAACAGCATGTCCAATGAAACGAGGAACGATTACGTAGTCTTCAATCAACCTGGCCACCCAGTAGCCCAAGATAATTTTTATAGCTACGCCGACGCCCAGTTGGGCCACACCAACAATAGTGGCAATACTTATTGCGAAGAACGGTCCAAGGACGGGAATAATTTCCAAGAATCCGCTTAAGATTGCTATGAGCAATGCGTACTTGATGTGCAGCCAGAAGTGCAGAATACCGTAGGCTACGCAAGACATAAGCGCAATGAGAAGCAGTTGGCCTCGCACATACTTGCTGAGCATAATATTCATCTGAGAGGAGAGTTTGATCACCATCTCATGGTTCTTCTTTGGAATGAAACGCAGGCAAAATAGCCCAACTCTGCGGCTGTCAATAATTAGATAAATTGAGGAAACTACGCAAACTAGAACGGCCAGCAAGCTTTTGGAGAGCAGACCACCGATATGCAAAATTTCTTCTGTTGTTCCAATATTCTGCTCCAAGCTTGCTGTCAGTTCTTGAGCAGTCTTCTCGACGTCAAGTTGCCAGTGGAAGCTATCGGACAGCTGTTGAACAAGGCTGAC
>LNEX01000270.1 GCA_001464165.1 bacterium Ga0077546 | reverse complement strand
CATCCGACCGTTCAGCTGAAGGCGACTAAAGATTACGAGATTTTGAGGCAGCAAGCCGAGGCTCTGCGTACCCTCTTCAATCTTGATCCGCTTTCGCCGCTGAGCGCACACACTATGGCAAAGTTCGCATCCCAGCAGTCGTCTGCCTGCAGCGAAGCCCGCAAGACAAGAGCACTGCAAGAGAAGATTCATGAGGCCAATGCGCCAACAGTACAACGTCCGATTTTAAATTAGTGATGGTTGCGAGTTTTGTGAAAAGTTCAAAAATTAGCACTATTCGCGTTGGTACAAGAGAGAGCAAACTCGCTCGCCTACAAACCGATGTCGTCATCGATACACTGAAGAAAAACTTTCCGGATACCAATTTTGAAGTTCACCCAATCACAACTGGTGGCGACAAAATTCTAGATCGCCCAATCGTTGAACTAGGTGGCCGAGGCGTTTTCGTCAAAGAGCTGGAAGAAGCTCTGCTCGAAGATCGAGTTGATTTTGTCGTTCACAGCCTCAAAGATTTACCAACAGATCTACCAGACGGCCTGGCTCTTGCTTGCGTTTTCAATCGCCAAGATGCACGCGATATTTTCGTCAGTAACAAAGCCTCTTCGTTCATGGAACTAGCACCAGGCAGCACCGTTGCCACGTCGAGCAGACGAAGAGCAGCACAGCTTAGGGCCATACGCCAAGACCTAAAGTTCGTCGATATGCGTGGCAACATTCCCACACGCATTCGCAAATTAGAAGAAGGTCAATGCGATGCCATGATTCTGGCAGCCGCCGGACTCTTGCGCCTTGAGTTTCACGATAAAATTACCCAATATTTCGACCTCGACATTTGCACACCAGCGGTAGGTCAAGGCGCTCTAGCAGTGGAGTGCAGAGCGAATGATAATGACATTTTGGAGATGCTTGCCAGCATTGAAGACAAAGCCACCAAAGATGAAGTTACTGCTGAACGAGCATTCTTAGATGTTCTTGGTGGCGGTTGCTCAGTACCGGCTGGTGCTCTTGCCAGGATACAGGCCGACGACAAAGGCAAATTGACACTATCTGGCTGCGTTGCGGCCTTAGATGGCAGCGAGATCTATCGCGACACAATCAGCGGCCCGAGAGAATATGCTCATCTACTCGGCAAGGCCTTAGCAAAAAAAATACAAGATGCGGGTGCCGATAAAATCTTAGAAGAGCTGCGCTTGTCCACACCAAATGTGGTATCGCCTCCATAAAAGATCAGTAGCCCAAACCTCAACCGTCAATGAACTATGCAAGACAAACCATTACATGGCGTAAGGGTCTTGGTGACCAGAGCTGAAGAGCAGGCAGACCGCTTTGCCGCTCTGCTCCACGAACAAGGCGCCACAACTATCGAAAGAGCACTTTTAGCTGTCAAACCGGCCTCTGATTATAGTGACCTAGACAAGGCTTTAATGCAACTGAATCAATACCAGTGGATTATTTTCGCCAGTCAGAACGCTGTCAAATACACTATGCAACGCCTGCAAGAACTTGGTCTTCCGGCCCACACCTTAAGCCAATGCCAGCTTGCAAGCATCGGCCCCGCAACTAGCAACTACTTAGCGGAAGCTGGACTGTCTGTAGCATTCCAGCCTACAGTATATGTAGCAGAAGTATTCGTAACTGAGTTTCCGCAACAGGCAAGCGTGGCCGGACAGCGCCTGCTCTGGCCCAAAACAAACATCGGCAGACTAATAATTGCAGAGGCTTTGCGGGCAGCAGGAGCCCATGTTGACACCGCAGTTGCCTACGAAAGTGGCTTGCCTAGCAACAAAGAGCACCTGGGTCGTGAACTAGTATGTATGCTTCGAGAGAAAGCAGCAGACATTATCACCTTGGCTAGCGCTCAAACCGCCAGAAATCTCGGACAGCTACTTGAACTCGGACTAAGCCTTGAACTTAATCTTGGTACAGAGCTAAGACCCGATCATGAAGAGAAGTTAGCGCAGGCGAAAGAAGAACTGCTTGCCTCAGTTAAAATAGCAGCAATTGGGCCAATAACAGCCTCCGCAGCAGAGCAAAGCCTAGGAAGGGTCGATTTGATCGCAGAAGAGCACACGGTTAAGGGCCTAACAGATTCACTCGAACTAGGCACAACCACAGCACGTCAAGGCGATATATTTAGTAGCTATACGGCCTGTGCACAATAATAAGGACCATTTGATGAAAGAGACTGTAGCGGCAGAGTTAGACAATGTAGCGGCAGAGCTAACCAACGTAGTGTCAGAGTTTAATAAGACCAGCGGCAAATATGTCTTGCCTCGAGTAACACCTGACATGCGTATGCGTAGACTGCGCTCAAAGGCCCCCCTTCGTGCCATGGTGCGCGAAACCCATCTGCGCCTTGAACAGCTCATTTACCCATTCTTTATTGTCGAAGGGAAAGGTATAAAAACCCCAATAAAGTCAATGCCAGGCATCCATCAACAAAGCATCGACGAAATGCTAAAAGAAGCAGAAGAAGCAGTAAAGCTTGGCCTCACCTCAGTATTGCTGTTTGGCATTCCTTCAAGCAAAGATTCGCAAGCGACAGGTGCATGGTCAGACGATGGCATCGTACAACGGGCCACCCGTGAGCTGAAGAAGCAATTTCCAGAGCTAATGGTAATTGCCGATACTTGTCTTTGTGAGTATATGGACCACGGCCATTGCGGCTTGGTACACGACGGCAAAGTTCTCAACGATCCTAGCCTGGAAATACTCGCCCGTTCTGCCGTATCCCAAGCGGCAGCTGGTGCGGATATCATTGCCCCCTCTGACATGATGGACGGCCGCATAGCGGCAATTCGTGCGGCCCTCGACGCCAATGGCTTCGAAAACATTCCAATCATGGCCTACAGTGCTAAATTCTCGTCGGCTCTCTATGGACCGTTCCGTGAAGCCGCCGAATCGGCTCCCCAGTTCGGCGACCGCAAAAGCTATCAGATGGACCCCGCCAATGGTCGCGAAGCTCTGCGCGAAGTTGAGCTAGACATCCAAGAAGGGGCCGACATTGTTATGATTAAGCCAGCCCTGCCTTACCTTGACGTCATTAGCCAGACGCGCAATCTGACTAAATTGCCCATTGCAGCCTATAATGTCTCTGGAGAGTATTCTATGGTCAAGGCTGCGGCAGCCAACGGCTGGATAGACGAGCAAAAAGTTGTGATGGAGTGCTTAACGGGTATAGTCCGTGCAGGGGCTGATCTAGTAATCACCTATCATGCTAAAGATGTAGCTCAGTGGCTCAAACAACCAGGATAAAGATGAAGACAAGCACCGCTTTTCAAATCAGTTTCGCCAATGCTTTTGCTGATCTATATCTAGACAAAGAAAACGGCGAGTTCGCACTAGATTTTCGTCGGCAAGAAGTCACCATCTACCTCAATAACACTCAGTATCAAGCCCTAGTTCTGCTGGTGCAGCAAAGTCTTGAGGATGACACATTTATTGAGTATCTAGATTGGCAGAAAGATCCGTTGCAATGCGACGAAACGCAAATGTTCGAAGTTTGCGGACCCGATCACATGGTCTGCATGTCCTGCTCACCCAATTGCGAGCGAGTCAAACTAACTTTCGACATTGGCTTAGCCATTGATCTTTCGTTTGCCGATTTTCAAGGTCTAGCAAGTTTGATCAAAGAAGCACAGGCCGACCTAGAATGGCGCCGTGAGCTATTGCGTCTCAATAATGCAGATACCGATGTAGACGACGCCGATAGCGGACCAGGTTTTGCCGCTGGTGGTCAAGACTAGATAGGCTAAACTAAGCTGGCACTTTGGGCTAGGCGAGAACTTTATAGCGCTTTATTTTGCGCTGTAACAAGTTTGTTGAATAGGCTAGACCAAGGCGATCGGGAAATGCACGCTTGGGGATAACAAACATCGTTCTTCCCCGACTACCGAGGAGCAGCATTAGCTGTTCATCAGTCTCCCAACATTCCTCAAAGTGCCACCACGCCAATACGACATAGCGCTCACCAGTGCGAACGCCGCAGCCCTCTTCAGTAAGTTGAAAGACAAACACCTGAGCAGCGGCGTCGTTAACCTTGGTGCGCTGCATAATATTCCAATAAATTGAAACAGCATGGCCAATATAAATAGGAATTAGCAACAGGACAAAATGTTGATAAAGACTAAGCACAACTTCTGTGGCCTGAGGCAGATTCCAAACATATCCCAAGGCCAGAAAATTGATGGGCATAAGCAAAGCAAGAGTTATATAGATAACGCCTAGAAGCACCAATCTTTTGCGAAAGAAATAGATTTTTTCGGCCTGGGCAATCTCACCAGAGAGGTACAGAACCTCTACTTCCAGACCGGTCTTCAGGCTACTTTCAAGAGCCTGCGAAACTGGATAAGACAATGTTTGATTCTCTGCACCAGCAGAGGAGCTATCAATACTATTATTACTATTACTAGGGATATTGCTAGGACTAGACCTGCCTTCAATAACCAGCGGAGTTGGTCGGCTGGCAGCCTCAACTGTGCTACCAGGCGGCTCCATATCAGGAATGGGAAACTGCACACCATCAATCATCACGGATGAGATGGCCTTCTTTTCATATTTGATATCAGCGCCATTGAAGTCTTTGCCAATCTGCTTAAAATTGCGCGAACTAGCAGTAAGAATCGCTCTAACCGCATCAACTTCTTGAGCTGAGGCAAAACATCTCTTTGGCAAAACAAAAACATCGTTGACATTAGAAGCTAGACAAAAAAATTGGTTAGTCTCAAGAGCAAGTGAAAATTGCCGCCAGTCGATCATGCCTGTGCCTGTTGCAAACTGCACCTGAATTCCAGTTGGATAAAGAACATACATCATAGGAAAATGAAAATTTGGTCGCTTGCGAAAACATCCTTCAGATAAATGTCGCAACAACAAAAAAACCATTGCCATACAAGTGCCGGGAATGCCCACTCCTGCAATCAATATTCCAGGCAGGTACTCAATTTGCATAAGCTCAGAAAAAGTATTGGCTGAAGATACAGGACTTTCAGGGGAAAGCAAGACATACCCCATTGCCACACTGAAACTAAGTGCGAACATCGAAAACAATCGATGAGGCAATTGCAACTCTTTATATACCTGCCAATATCCTTTGTTGATCTCTTCTTCTTATGATTCATAGATTGGTATGTCATTGAGGCCGCCACCACTCTTATTTCGTTGCGAAGACTACAGGCGAATCGTACTCTACACCCTGATGACGATAGACATCGGAGAAACCAGCTGCACGACAGAGGCTTGTAATCTCATCAAAACTAAAGACGCAACCATGGGCAGTAGCAAGATACATGTTTAAACCAAACATTAAAGGATACAACGGGGCCGTGCGCTCTTGATTGGGCATAAATTCGGCAATCACTAGTGTGCCACCTTCTTTAAGTGCAGCAGCACAATAAGCGAGCAATTTCTTGCTCATTTCAAGGCCTTCTGAGTGCAAAATATGACCAAGAATAACTACGTCATATAAGCCAGGGGAAAGTTTAATATCACGCCAGTTACCAGGTACCTCAGTATACTGATTGGCAACTTCAAAACGTTCGGTAATTTTTCTCGTAACTGCCAAAACAGCAGGAAAATCGAGTGCTGCAATATGATTGTCGCGGTTATCTTGAGCAAATGGGATGCTCCAAACAGCGGAGCCAGCAGCCAGGTCAAGAATATTCAATGCTCTTT
>LNEX01000269.1 GCA_001464165.1 bacterium Ga0077546 | reverse complement strand
GCTTTGAGCGCTTTTAGCACCCTGCTTGCGTTCCTTCAAATATTTCACTACATCGGCAGCGATGCAATAGTTTAGAGGCACTATCGCTTCGGCCAAGCTAGGAAAAATCTCTTGTGCTTTGGCGTCTTCGTTGACTGCCATCACTGGTGTACCAGTGCGAATGGTTTCCCGCAAACTGCGCCACATCTTATCTAGCTCATCATGCTGTTTTAAATACATGCCCATAAATAGTGGACTTTCTGAAATCAAATAAGTCTGCGAAGTCATATTCAATTCATAGATTGCTTCGGTACTGCGAACATGACCGTTAAGATCGGCGCGGTCGAGTAGATTCATGGCGACCAGTGAGTCGGCAATTAATTTAGTTCCTTCCACCTGCAAACCTTGCTTCTTAGCAATTAATGCAGCAGACATTGGGCCATCGCTTAGTGACTCAAAAATGCCTAGATCTACTGCCGATTTCAAAACCTGAATCGCCCAGCTCCCCTCTAATGTTGAGGTTATGAGCGAAGGCGGAATCAAACGGAGGGTTGAAAGGTACTTCAACATGAAAAATTCACTCCCACTTGCCAAGTTCGCTTTATTTTTTACCGATATCGGTAAAGTTTCAATTTATCCGAATAACAAGTGTAAGCCCTTGTCAAAAGGTTGAGAACGAAGTCTAGCAAAGCGAGTATTTACATTGCACTGCTATTGAAAGGACATTTCGTCTATAATCACTATTCACAGATCGTTGGGTGACGGCGAAGACCGACGAACCTGGTCAGGGGGGAAACCCAGCAGCCATAAGTTGAATTCTTCGGGTGTTGCCCAGCGGTCTGCTTTCCAACTCACGTAATAAACGAAATAAGAAAATGCCGAAATCCAAAAGCTCCAAAGAAGCCCAAGACAACTCACAGCAGGAACCAAGCCGCACGCTGCTGGGGCAAATTCTCGTTGAACTAGATTACATAACGATCTATCAGCTTGATGAGTCTCTTCGCATTCAACGTGAAGACAAAGATCATGATAGAGATCCCAAGCCGTTAGGCCAAATTCTTTTGGAGTTGGGTTTTATAGGCCCCAACCAGTTAATCCGGGCGATTCAGGTGCAAGCCGAATACCGCAAGGCTCAAGCCGGTAAATAGGGAATACTCGATTCCAAGAGGTCGCATAAGGGGTTAAACTTCTTATGGTTCTTTTGTAAGGTGTCAATAGCTTGGTGGTAGCTCTTTGAATCTGAGTTCAAGGCTCACGTTTGCGCTCATTACCGTAGTGGTGATCGTGGTCTCTGGCCACGTTCTCTATTCTGTATATTTTGACTTTCGCTCAACTAGAACCCTGGCAGCTTCAGCAGTAGCCAATGTGCGCGGCCCACGGCTAAATACTAGTTTGACAGCGGCACAAGATCAAACCCAGCGACTGGTTGACAGCTTGCTGCGCGATCAACGCTTTTTGTCTGCCTACGACGGCAAAAACAAAGGAGAAGCAGCGGCCAGTATTCGCGCTGCCGAAGACAAACTATTCTTCCCGGGCAGTGTTCAAGTTACCGATGAGAAGGGCATTGTCTTTTTTAGCACCGAGACACCCAACCAAAGCGGATACTCATTAAAAGCAGAGAATACAGTAATTGACCTCGCTCTTGCTCATGACTTTTACAAAGGTCCTACTTTTAGCGAAAAAACTGGCGTTATCTCAATAAGTACAGTCAAGTCATTCTCAGCTGGCGGCCGCAAAGGCATCCTTGCCGTCAATCAGCCGCTCAATTCAGATTTCCTGACAGCGCTCGCTGCCCGCTTCGGCATTGAAGATCCAAATGTCTTGGGTGTAGAGCTTGCTGTCTATTCAGAAAAAATCAAAACCACGACGGCCTTTTCCCAGGGAATCAAAAATCTGCCAGGGCCGATGCGTTTCTTGCTCGATTTAAATGGTCATGATGCCAGCAAAGTAGTCTCTCGCTCCCCGCTGGGAACAGGCATTCCACAACTAGATCATCTAATCGTGCCAGCCAACGGCTTTGAAAAAGAAGGGGCCTGGTGGATGTCGCTTCCCCTTGAAAGCGACCGTGTCATTATTGGCTACGTATTAGTCTGCAAACCAGTACCAAACGAGCAGTCTAAATTAGTTGAAGTACTACTACTAGGCGGTCTGGTTGGCGTTTTTGGCGGGCTAGTCGGATTATTCTTGGCAGCAAAAATTGCCCAATCGGTCGATACCCCGTTGCGCTTTTTGGTAAAACGCACCCAAGCCATTGCCAACAACAAACAAGTAATTCCGCCTCTAGAAGGCCTATCGGGAGATTGGCTAGAGCTAGGCGAGTTAATTGATACAGCAGTGTTGTCGATGCGCTCTACGACACAAAATCTCAAGATTCAGCTGAACAAACAAGTGGAGGCTGTAAAGGAGCGAGGCTTAATTGCCGAGCAGTCAACTCAGCAGGTAGACACACTAAACCGCCAAATTACCACTCAAGCACAGAAAGTCGCTGAACTTTCAAGGCATGTCAATCAAGCTGGCCGTCAGGCTACAGTGCTGCAACAGCAACTAGACGCTGTTCTGCAAAGTTCTACCGAAGGCTTCCTCATTCTTGACCAATATGGCAACATCCTGCACGCCAACCCAGTTTTCCTTAACTGGACCGGTATGTCAGAAGGAGAAATAGCCGGTCGACTGTGCTTTGACTTAGTGCTCAAACCAGGCGAAACGCCGCAAAGCCACGGCATGGGACAAGCCTTTACGCAGCACGGTGGCGACCCAATGGCGCTGATTAATCAGTTCTATCCAGAGGGTGTAATATTCCAGCGAGCTAGCGAAAAAACAGTTCAAGTCTTAGCACACCTGCAACCACTTTCAGGTGATGATGGTTCGATAATGGGCTACATAATGGTCTTGCGGGATAAATCATTGCGCAGCGAGAACCAACTGCTGCGCCAGGAAATAGTCAGCATGCTACAGGACAATATTCGCGGCCCACTAACTGGAGCAGAGTTAAGCTGGCAGGCCATTCTTGCCAATGCTCGCAACACTATGCATCCATCAGTAGGTCAGGCCTTAGCTGAGCTACACTTGCACTACAGCCAACTGGTCGGAGTAGTCGACAGTTTACTTATGATGTATGGCGGCTTTGTGCCACCACCGGCCGCGGTTAAAGAACAGATAAATATCACACGAGTAGTAGCCGACTGTCTAGAAGAAGTGACACCATTGGCACGCGATCGTCAACTCCTACTCGACTACAAAACAGTAACAGGACTGCCACCAATCTTAGGAAACAATGGTAACGGCCGCTGGTGGTCGCGTTAGAGTAGAAAGCCAGGTAAGAGGCAATGAGATGCGCATTGGCGTGTCAAGTTCTGGTCCGGCGTTGCCTGAGTCTGAAATAGCCGAAATGTTCGTTGGCTTTATCGAAGGCAAACATACACAAGATACCTACGGCTCAAGACTAGCAATGTATCTTGCCCGCAGCAACGTCGAACTTCTAGGTGGTCTGATATGGGCCGAATCTGAAGCCGGACGGGGTACCACAACCTACTTCACCATGCCAATTACTTAGAATTCAATCTAGCTCGTTTGACAAACACCAATTCAAAAGCAAGACTCGGAGTGCTTAGTGATTCCTCCCTTGCTAAGCTTGAGTCTATTAAAACGGCATGTAGTACCCAATAAAACCGCTTGATTGACCTCATGAAAAATAGCAATAGACGTCATGGACGAGCTCAAAAAGACCCAATGAAAGACCTCCAGAAAGACCTCCAGAAAGACCTCCAGAAAGACATCCAAAACAAAGATTGCCGCTGGCAAGCTATAGTCGATCGCGATCGCCAGTTTGATGGTCAATTTTTCTATTCTGTCAAAACCACTGGCGTATATTGCCGTCCATCTTGTGGCGCGCGCTTAGCTAGGCACGAAAACATACAATTTCACAAGACTTGCGAAGACGCTGAGCTAGCAGGGTTCAGAGCCTGCAAACGCTGCAAACCAAAGCAAAATTCCTATCTGAACCATTCAGCGATGGTTTCAAATATCTGTCGACTCATTGAAACGTCAGACAGTAAACTTTCGCTCTCAGAACTAGCCAGCGTAGCCGGTCTTAGCCCCTATCATTTCCACAGACTCTTCAAGTCAATTACCGGATTAACACCAACAGCATATGCCACCGCCCATAGAGCCAAACGAATTCGCCATGAATTAACAAGCACTGACAACATCACTCAAGCAATATTTGAAGCGGGTTACAATTCGAGCGGTCGCTTTTACGAGAAGTCAGACGCCATGCTCGGCATGACACCTACAGCCTTTAAAGCTGGTGGGGAGAACGCCGAAATCTACTTTGCCATTGGCGAGTGTTTTCTCGGCTCTATTCTAGTAGCCCAAAGTAGCAAGGGAATTTGCGCCATTTTGTTAGGAGATGACCCCAGCGAACTGCTGCGCGATCTGCAAGATCGATTTCCTCGTGCCATCCTGAAAGGAGGGGATGAAAATTTCGACCAAGTGGTAGGCCATGTAATTTCTTACATTAAAGAACCGCTCGAAGCATTCAACCTTCCTCTTGACATACGCGGTACAAGTTTTCAGCAGAGAGTGTGGCAAGCATTGCAGCACATTCCCTTAGGCGAAACGAGAAGCTATACCGATATCGGTAAAAACATCGGTTCACCGAAAGCCGTCCGTGCAGTTGCCAGCGCCTGTGCCGCAAACGCCCTAGCGGTGGTAGTTCCTTGTCACCGAGTGGTTCGCACCGACGGCTCACTCTCGGGTTATCGCTGGGGGGTTGAGCGGAAACGCACGCTACTTGACAGAGAAGCAGAGAAAGGGAAGAAAGAATGAACGGTGCGTGTCGACCCAGGCTAAATTAGGCACAAAAATGTTAGGAACCCTTGTGGGCTTCAATTGCTGCCATTCTAGCCTCTACGGCCTTAGCATCCTCTTCACGGAAAGTCTTGCGTAGCATAATGCCGTAATTCTTCAAAATCGGAATCAGCTCGGGGTCACTTTCACTCAAAAGCTTCTCACGAATTTCCAGAGCCCGCTTAAACAAAATCTCTGCCTTTTCCCACTTCTTCTTGGCGCAATTGAGAACAGCTAAATTATGCAAGTTAATAGCAGTTTCTAAGTGTTCTTCGCCATATAAAGCCAACTTTATGTCGAGACAGCGGTCATAGAGATTTTCAGCTAAGAAAAACTTTCCCTGTAAGTGATAGAGCGCGGCCAGATTATTGAGGCTCTTAGCTAGCCTCGTGAGATCTTCTTCGCTAACATCGACAATTTTGTAAGCAGGTCGCAAGAACTGAGTTGGGCTCTGCGGCTTGGTATTAACAGCGTTCTTCGCCATGGTCGCGATCGAAGTAATAATATCCTGCTCTAGCTCATCCTTCGCTTCAGCAGTAACAACACCAGAGAGCTGCTCAGCAATAATCAAAGCGTCCAAGAAGCGAGTCTCAGCTTGCGTATAACGTCTTACTTCAAAGGCAGAATGAGCTTCCTCACTTACGCTTTGCCACTTTGCGATTTGCGCAAGGCGCTCAGCATTGTCATTAGCAGCGCTAGATGTAGAAGCTGTTGTACTTGTCTCGATTTTATTTGCGCTCATTGCTCCGCTTACTCTCGTTTGTTATCAGCTCACAGTCCGAAACCGAGACCGCTCGTTGATTATGGTTCGCCTATAAAAGAATAGTATATCGATTATTGAGAAAGCGAGAGCTGCACGCACGCATACCTTTGTATGGACAACACAGAGTGGAAAGCCCTCAACTGAAATCCGGAACTAATCAATTCTCTCTAGCCAATCACTTTACTTTCATTTTAAACAATCGCAGTGACCACAATTGCTTCAGAAGTTCGGGCCAACGGCGGGGCTAATTTAGCCATAAAGAGTCGCTAGTGTAAGCTTTCAAGGTTCACGCTGGCAAACAAAAGAAATTACTAACTAACCCCTAAAGCAGAGGGAAACAAGAAAACTGAAGAACCGAATAACAATTATCAAGCAGTGACTTTCAAATCAAAATTTTTCTTTAGCTCGCGGATTGCACTTATCAATACTTAGAACTTAAGTATCACGGAGAAGAAAGCGCTGCTACTTTTACATTGAGATTGAATTTGTACATTGAGATTGAACTTGTACATTGCGATCGAACTTATACCAAACGAACTACAATCTGGCCATGACATTCGAATTCTATATAGACCGAGGCGGAACATTTACCGACATCGTGGCGAAAGGGCCCGATGGAAAAATGTACGTCTACAAGATACTTTCCGAGCTTCCAGGTCAAAGCCAAGACTCTGCAATACTTGGGATAGACGCCATTCTCAAGCAGGCCAACACAAATCAACCGGCTAATCTAATTAAGGCAAGCAACCAGCCAACGCAAATGATACCAATATTAGCCAGGTTCGCATTGGTACAACAGTAGCTACCAACGCCTTACTGGAACGAAAAGGCGAGCCCTTACTGCTAGTCACTAATCAAGGAATGAAAGATGCCTTCAAGATCGGATATCAAAATAGAGCCGATATATTTGCCTTAGAGCTAATCAAAACAGCTCCAATTTTTACTCACGTTATTGAATTACCAGGCCGTTTTGGAGCTAACGGAGAAGAAATTCAGGCGTTCGATTATGAGCAAACAAAAGCTCTGCTGCAAAGGGCAAAAGATAGAGGTATTAGATCAATAGCTATTGTTTTCATGCATAGCTACAAATATCCGCAGCACGAAGTGAAATGCGCCGCCATCGCCAAAGAATTGGGTTTTGAGAACATTTCTCGGTCAAGCGAAATCAATCCATTGATTAAATTCATCAGTCGCGGTGATACCACTTTGATCGATGGCTATTTAACACCACCATTAAAAGCATACACAGACAAGCTCCACAAAGATCTTAAAAACTGCCACGCAAATCTGCAGATCAAATTTATGAAGTCAGATGGCGGACTAACAACTAAAGATTATTTCCGTGGTCGTGATGCCCTAATTTCTGGGCCAGCGGGAGGTGTCGTCGGAGCGAAAAAAGCAGCAGAAGTGCATGGTATTTCCCATATCATAGGTTTTGATATGGGAGGTACCTCCACAGACGTTTGCTATTTTCAAGGTGAGTACGAGCGCCTATTCGAAACAATCATTGACGGCATCCGCGTACGCGCGCCTATGCTAGCCGTGCACACGGTAGCTGCCGGCGGAGGTTCCATACTCAGTTTTGACGGGGCACGTTTCTTGGTTGGACCACAATCTGCTGGAGCTCAACCGGGCCCTGCCTGCTATGGGCACAGCGGCCCAGCTACGGTAACCGATGCAAACCTACTGCTGGGTCGCATATCGCTAGCCCACTTCCCTCAATCATTTGGAGTGGACCACGATCAGCCACTAGATTTAATAGCTGCTACTAATCGTTTCAACGAACTAAGCTCTCTGATCGTTCGCAGTAGAGACGATGTTAACGGAACTAAATGTAGTGACAGTAAAAGTATCGAAGATATCGCTTGGGGTTTTCTCACGGTAGCAATTGAGAAGATGGCTCAAGCCATTTCAAAAATTTCAACACAAAAAGGTCACGACGTTAGTGAAGCAACAATAGTAGCCTTTGGCGGCGCCGGTGGGCAGCATGCTTGCCTAATCGCCGAGAGACTGGGAGTCAAGCAAGTCTTAATAAGCCCGCTAGCTGGAGTGCTCTCCGCCTATGGTATAGGAGTCACTACAACATCTGCAACCGTCGAGCAATCAGTAAGGAAGGAATTATCTGAGGTTCTACTAGCTGAACTTCGAATGAGCATCGAAAAACTTTGCCAAGTCGCCATACAAAAACTCCGGGTTCAAGACGAAGCAACAAATGTAACCTTATACCATCAGCTTTTCTTGCGCTATCCAGACTCTGATACGACTATTCCAATTGAATTAAACTACAACCTTGAGGAAGTAAGAGCAAGATTTCATGACCGTCATAAAAAGCTCTTTGGTTTCGCACTCGAAACTAGTTGTCCAATTCTCGAAGAAATAAGAGTTACGGCCCAGAGCCAACCGGATAACCTGGCGATTGAGTCAATTCAAAATGTGACAACTGCAAACTTGAGCTGCGAGGATACTTCTGCAGCACAGCCACACCAGACATCAAGTACATTTGCTAACAAACCTACCGATCAATTTCTCTTTTCTCAAGGACAGTGGCATATGACGAAGGTTCATGTGCGAGAGCGGATAGGAAGTGGTGCAATAATTGAGGGCCCAGCGCTAATTGCAGAATACACAGCTACAACGATCATTGAGCCTGGTTGGTACGCTGAGGTTCTGCGCGACGGTTCTCTGCTTCTGAGACAGAGAGAGAAAAAAAAACACCAGCAAGAAGCCTGCCACGAAACACTTCCAGCCATAACAGAAAGGGCTGACCCGGTGAAGCTAGAACTATTTAGCAATATGTTCATGTCGATTGCCGAAGAAATGGGAATTACTTTACAACAAGCCAGTCACTCAGTGAACATAAAAGAGCGTTTAGACTTTTCCTGCGCGCTCTTTGACGGCACAGGCCGGCTTATTGCCAATGCCCCGCACATTCCAGTTCATCTAGGCTCTATGGGTGATTCAGTCGTAAGCCTGATCAAGTCACGGGATTGCGATTCAAGCAAGCAGCCAATCGCAGTCAACGATGTATACGTTATGAACAACCCATTTAATGGTGGCACTCACCTACCTGACATTACTGTTATCAGCCCAGTTTTTGATGATCGCCAAGAGCGACTATTCTTCGTAGCATCGCGAGGGCATCATGCCGATGTCGGAGGTATTACGCCTGGTTCAATGCCCCCGACGAGCACAAACATAGAAGAAGAGGGAGTATTACTCGACAACTTTCTCATTGCAAAAGATGGTGAATTCAACGAAACACCATTCGTTGAGCTACTCGAATCGGCGCTCTACCCACCACGCAACATTCGCCAGAATATAAACGACATCAAAGCGCAAATTGCGGCCAACAATAAGGGTATAGCCGCGCTCAAGGGGCTTGTGCACAAATATGGGAGGCAGACTGTTGCAGCTTACATGGAACACGTTCGAGCGAACGCAGCTCTTGCGATTCGAAACCTATTATTAGACTTAGAAGATGGTCAAGCAACAAGCACCATGGATGATGGCAGCGAAATCAAAGTCTCAATTCGTATAGACAAACAAAATCGCACTGCTGTAATTGACTTTTCAGGCACTTCCGCCCAAACCCAAAACAATCTCAATACACCACTGGCCGTAAGTCGAGCAGCAGTACTCTATGTTTTTCGCACCTTAACAAGAGCAGACATTCCGCTAAACGACGGCTGCATGGAACCGCTAGAACTCATTATTCCACCCGGTTCAATGCTCAACCCCCATGAACCGGCGGCAGTGGTAGCAGGAAACGTTGAAACCTCTCAAGTAATTGTCGATACAATCTATCGAGCTCTCAATATCATGGCAGCCTCTCAAGGAACTATGAACAACTTCACCTTCGGGGACCATGAAAAGCAATACTACGAAACTATCTGCGGCGGTTCTGGAGCTGGCCGCTCATTTGCTGGCACGGATGCTATTCAAACTCATATGACCAATTCAAGGTTGACAGATCCTGAAATTCTAGAGTCACGCTTTTCTGTGCTACTTGAGGAATTCTCCATTCGCCAAAATAGCGGTGGCATTGGGAAGTTTAAGGGCGGAGAAGGCACCGTCCGACGCATACGCTTCCTCAAACCGATGTCAGCCTCTATTCTTTCAAATCGTCGCAGAATAAAACCACCAGGTCTTAATGGTGGCAATGACGGCGAATGCGGCTCCAATCAAATAGTGCGAGCCAACGGCAAAATAGAAGAACTCGGCTCAACAGCTACGATTCATGTAGAATGCGGCGACGCAATCGAGATAAAAACACCAGGCGGCGGTGGCTATGGGTCCTTCGAGAGATAATCTGAACGACTCTGGTCCGCAGACATTAAAGTTGTCGTTAAAAAGTTCATTTTTTTTGCTTTTTAGTTGCCGTTTTGATTGGTGATCAAGGAATTTTTTTACCGATATCGGTAAAAAAATTCCTTGATCACCTCAGAAACTTAAAAAAACAGACTAAAACCAACAGAATTTGAACTTTTCCTTACGCTCACTCGTTATTACAGTACGAGGGAGGAACAGACACCATGCTAGAACCAAACAAAACCATTCATGAAGCCAATCAAGACGCAGTTGCCGAGCTGTGGCCAAAATTCGAGTCTCTAATTCCAGACAACATCACCGCCTTAGAATATGTGCTACAAGAGCTCTTCGAACACGGGATGATTCGTTGCCACTGCGGCAATAACTCGCCGCAAAATTTTGCCAGAATAGACTTGCGCATTCTAGGCTGCCTACACTGCTCACGAAAGATCCGCTTCATGGCAAATACATGCTTTCGATACGTTAAACAGCTAAAGGCCTGGTTGGGAGCTATCTACTTAAAAGAGAGACGGGTGCTAGTTACAAGCTATAGACTAGCGAGACTATGCAACATAGCGTCAGCTACAGCTCACAACATCGTCACCACGCTCGGGTGCCATATCCACAAAGAACTTGAGCTAAGACACTGCGATGCAGTCCACACCGCTCCGCTAGCTCTATTCATAAAAGTACTATTCAAACGCAGCCTCATTTCAAGGTCCTACAAGCATCCTTCAGAACCGCCTGACGAAAAAAACAGGGAAGCTCCTTGCGATAGTAAAACTGCTCAACCAAAGAAGAATCGCAAGACAAAAACTTTCACCAATTTATCCAGTGATTTTAATGACCGACCTGAAAAGTTCACAGATAAAGAGTTCACAGATACAGATTTGTCAGACACTGACAAGCAGGTCTTTGACTCAATTCGACAGACACCGACTTCGCAAGACTCACTTTGCGCTACAACCGGTATGACTGCAGCACAGGTATCATCATCTCTGGTAATGCTCGAAATATCTGGACTAATTCAGATGCTACCCGGAAACTTATTTGCACGCTGTAAACGGCCCCCTGCTCCTAACTTCGCAAGCGAAGTAAAAGAATCGGCAGCAGCAATTGCATGGCGAGCGTTCAAGACCATTGGCGAAATTTATGGCGGCGTAAGCCGAAAATACCTACAACTTTATCTAGCAGCATTCTGGTGCCATCAAGACGGTACTAGATGGCCAGAAGGCTCACTATTGAAAATACTATTGCGAGGTGAACCAATTCAGTTTCAAGAGATACTCAGCTACGTGTCACCACTAACGGTATCACTGACACCAATCGAGTAATCAAACCTGGTAATCGAATAATCAATTCAGGCAATCGAGCATCCTCTACCAGACTAGGCAAAGCTCAAAACCACTAGACTGAAACGACTCTGTCCCCGCCGCGAAGAAGAGCTGTTTCCAATGCTTCTATAGCGCAAGCTATCAACAAATCGTACTCATTAGCATGGTCCGGAAAAGTAGCCACACCGATGCTAGCAGTAACTGAAAAATTCTGGCCATTATGGTTAATGGCTTGACTATTGACTCGCAGGCGAATTCGCTCACCAACCAATGAAGCACACGCCGCATTGGTCTGCGGAAGAATCACGGCATACTGCCACTGATTATATTTCGCAGCGACATCAACTTCGCGGAGTGCACTCCGAAGTGCATGCGAAACTATTTTCTGTATTGCTTCTGCGGTCAACGGGCCATACTGTCCAGCTAACTCATCATAACCATCAATGCTAAGCAGAACCAACGACGCTGGGTGCTTGTAACGTTTAGCACGTGCGAGTTCAGCCTTGAGTTCCTTGACGAAGGCGCGATGATTGTAGAGTTCGGTGATTGGATCTAACAAGGCTAGGCGCTCGATGTCTTCGCCTTTGGCAGCCGACAAAGTAACTTGCTTCGTCACTAAGGCTGTTTGTTTCTCATAATCTCGGACACGCTCCAAAACCGATGAATTGGCAGCAATTCTCTCAGCAAGCTGGGGTCGATGCTGGCGCAAGTCATTTAAGACCCTGGTAAATAAAGGCTCACCGCCAATTTTACTAGGTGGATTGATGGGCTGATTGGACATGGCATTCCTTAACTATGTTCAGGAGGTCAATTTCTACTGCTAATTTACAGCAGAAACACTATTTATGTTTGCCACGCTTAATCAATAATCTCTTAATTGGTTTCTTCTTTGCGACATGTCTTTCTATAATATCGATGCAATCGACCTCAGCAACTCCGCCGTAGCTCAAGCCTAATGGGTCAACCATGACTACAGGACCATGCTTACAAAGACCTAAACAGCCTGATTTCTTCACTTTGAAAATATCTTCTAACTGAGCCCTCTCAACGGTTTTGCGCAAAACAGCCAAGACGTCGTGCGAATCACGAGCAGAACAATGCTTTCCTTTTGTACAAACGAGCAACTTGGTACAGGTGCTTGCCATTAAATGTCCCCAGCCCTCTGAGTTGATACCTGCCGCGTATTCTAAGGCCAATAGTTCAAGTTCACGCCAGTTCTAAAGCTGTTGACAATTTAATTCTCTGTAAGACTTCAAGCTAGCCTCTCATTTACTCTCCACTGACGACAAATTTTCGATCTCAACCGTCACGGAGCTGGCATCAAGGTCTATTTGGAAGATACGAGTGAAGAAATATTGCTCAGCTTGGATTGTCCGGATAATGTTCTCCGCTTTACGAAATCCGTGTGACTCACCTTCGTAAGCGATATATGCAACTGGAATACCTTTGTGCCTCAGAGCATTGACCATAGCCTCCGCTTGATTGGGAGGAACAACTTTATCGTCTAGCCCCTGAAAGAAAATCACGGGGCAATTTAACTTCTCAACATGGTTAATTGGAGAGCGCGACAGATAGAGCTCCCGTCCAGAGGGATATGGCGCAACCAAATTATCGGTATAACGAGATTCAAACTTGTGAGTGTCGCGTGCTAGAGCTTCAAGATCGCCAATTCCATAGTGACTAGCACCGGCGGTGAAGACATCTGTAAAGGTAAGGGCACAGAGAACAGTATAACCACCTGCACTACCGCCAGAAATAGCAACCCTATGCGGATCTGCCAGTTTCTTGTTGACGAGAAACTTGACACAATTGCAACAGTCGGCCACATCAACAACACCCCAATTCTGATTGAGACGCTTGCGATATTCTCGGCCAAACCCAGTGCTTCCGCCATAATTAACGTCAACCACGGCAAAACCACGCGAGGTCCAATATTGAATTCCCAGTGACAGCGAGCTTGATGCCGCACCAGTGGGACCACCATGACACTTAACTATCAATGGAGGCACTTCATCAGTAGCCGGCGTGAAATGAGGATTGGTCGGTGGATAGTAGAAGGCAAACGCAGTTAAATCAGCATCTGTTGGAAACTCGATAACCTCAGGCCTGGAGATATAGGCTGCAGCAGGAAGACTCGAAGTTGTAGCTTTGAGAGTACTAAATTGACTTGTTGGCAAGTCAAGCTCAACAACCACCTGAGGCGAGGAGGCGCTAGCAGCCAGCATGGCAACCTTGTTTTCACCGGCAGTAAGATAAGAAAATTCCGTATACGAAGAATCGATTTCAACCAGCTTATGCCCCCCCTCTCTGGTGAAATCAAGCTCAATTTTGGCCAAACCCCAAACGCCGCGACGATTAAAGGCGAAAACAACTAATCGCTCAGAAACTACAGCATAAGTTGACTGACCGAATACCCACATGGGTAATCCGAATTCACACTGGGCGTAGGTAGGTTCTGTAATTAATGGCCGCGGCTCAAGACCATCTAGGTCAGCCAATACCATAGGTTGCCAAAATCCTGAATCATCCGAAATGAAAAAGAGCTTGCCGTCAGGAGACCACTGTGGCTGAAATACAGAACAATCAGAGCCTCCAGCAACCAATCGCCACTCCTGCAGCAGTCCTTGGGAGTCTGCCGAATCAATCGAAGCCAAATGCAACTGACAGCCATCCCAAGGCATATTGGGATGCTGCCAGCAAAGGTAAGCAAGAGCCTTACCATCAGGGCTGATACGTGGCGAAGAATAGAAATCGAAACCAGTCGCGACTACCACCGGCTCAGCGATTGGGCCTTTGTCGCTAGATGCTCTCAGTGCCACCGCCACAATAGTATTAACCGGCTCTTTGCAGTCTGCACTATGCTCTTCCATGACACAGTACAGCCTATTGCGTTTGCGATCAACGCAGAAGTCAGCAAAGCGGTGCGAATGCGCGGCATCGTAGGCAGGGGTCAGAGCCACCGGTTCGGTTAATGAACCGTTCTCTAACCGGCAGTAGTAAATTCGTTGATCTTCGAAGTTTACGTAAATAACTTCTCCGATATCGGTAAGAAACGAACCACCACCATACTCATGCACTAGCGTGCGAATGCTCACAGGTGAAGGATTTAAGTCTGTGAATTCTAGAGTATCTTGACTATCACGGCAGCACTTCACAAGTACCGAGCGACCACCTTCAGTGGGACGACCTTCCAACCAGTAAAGGGTATTGCCATCAGAGTCATAAGTCGTTTGGCTAAGACGAAGTGCCCCACGGGCAACCATTTCAGCGGCAATAGGCGAAGTCCAGGCGCCATAAGACCTGTTAACAGCAGCTTCACTCTTTACTTCAGGCATAAACTCTCCAAACTTGACAGCTGCCGGCGCATAAAACCTGCAACCCCCTAAAACTGTAAACCGCAAGAAAGCTGCAGACCAATGGAGAATCACAAGCCGATAGAAACTACAAGCATGTTGAAACTACATACAAAATAGCAGCATGTGCACAGTATATAATTGCAGGCAGGTTATGAGGTCAATCGATATCTGTGCCAGTAAACATCACGGTTCGCTACTTTGCTATTTTAAAGGAAGAACGCGGCCAAGCTAGCGAGCAGATTCACACGGATGCCGCAGACTTGGCGAGCCTCTTTGCTGAACTTTCAGGAAGAAATCACTTTTCTCTGGAGAAAGATCAACTACGAGTTGCCGTTAATGACTGCTTTGCCAATTGGCATGACCCATTAAGCGACGGCTCAGAAGTAGTCTTCATACCACCAGTAGCGGGCGGTTGAGGATAATGCTGACCAACAAAATAGAGCGGAGCGAAAGCCACACAGGAAGTTTAAGCTTCAAACTTTCACAGGACAAAATCGCAACAGACAAGCTAAAAGCTAGCCTAGAAAGCCCAAAAGCTGGAGCGCTGGTCTGCTTTGAGGGAATCGTCCGCAATCACAACGATGGCAAGGCCGTTCGCACACTAGAGTACGAAGCCTACCAATCTTTAGCCGAGAATGAAGCACAGAAAATTCTCGCTGAAGCATCCCAGAGCTACTCAATTCTGGCAGCGGTTTGCGTTCATCGCACCGGTCTGCTCAATATCGGCGAAACCGCTGTTTTTGTTGGCGTCACATCGGCCCATCGCGACGCGGCCTTCCAAGGCTGTCGCTATATCATCGATGAAATCAAGACTCGTCTTCCTATCTGGAAGAAAGAATCTTACGAAGACGGCTCATCAGATTGGGTCAATTGTCAACACGCAGCCAGCGAGACTCACGCTGAAAAGACTCACGCTGAAAAGAATTGCGCCGCTCAGAACCGGCCTAAGCCTCCTACAGGAGCAAACCTGTGAACAAACAAAAACCAAATCAAATTGATCGCCCCAATCAACTAGTCGATAGTTTTGGTCGTGCTCACACCTATTTGCGAATTTCAGTTACCGACCGTTGCAATCTTCGCTGCGTCTACTGCATGCCTCACGAAGGCATAGCATGGAAAAAGCGCGACCAGCTTCTGAGCTATGAAGAAATAACCCGCCTGGCTAACATTTTTACGGCAATGGGCATCAATAAAATCAGATTGACTGGCGGAGAGCCAATGGTCAGAAACGGACTGCCCACCTTAATCAAAGCGCTAGGAAAAGTTCCCAATCTGAAAACATTGGCCATGACCACCAATGCCACTTTACTTGCGAACCACGCCCATGAACTAAAAAAACTTGGTTTAAATGCATTGAACATCAGTCTTGATACATTTTCTAGAGAGCGGTTTCTAGCAATTACTCGTCTTGACCAATTCAATCAGGTGATGGAAGGACTGCATACGGCAATCGCTTGCGGCTTCGATAGCCTGAAGCTGAACGTGGTGGTGATGGCTGGAGTGAACGACGATGAAATTATGAACTTCGCAGATTTTGCAGCAATCCATAAAATCAACGTGCGTTTCATTGAATACATGCCCTTCAAGGACAATTCCTGGACTAGCGACAAAGTAGTTACCTATAAAGAAATGCTCAGCCAAATCGAGAGTCGTTATGAGCTAAAGCGCATTGAAAGTGACCTCTCAGCAGTGGCAAAAGACTATGCCATAACTGGCGGTGGTTCGGTAAGTTTCATTACATCGATGTCAGAAAGCTTTTGCTCTGCGTGCAATCGACTGCGCTTGACGGCAGACGGCTCAATCAAATCGTGTCTTTTCTACGCTGCGGAGATAAATCTGCGCGACGCCATGAGAACGGGCGCAACCGACCAAGAGCTACAGGGTATGATTCTTTATTCATTGGCTAAAAAACCAGAAGCTCACCCGCCTGCAGAGGAAATAGTGGCGGAAGAGAACAGAGCAATGATTGAGATCGGCGGATAGATGAGTTTGACAGCACAGATGAGATCGGAGGATTGACTGTTACCATGCGCGATGTATCGCATAAAGTAAATACGCTAAGAACGGCAGTAGCAAAAGCAATTTTGAGAGTCAGTCCCAGCACTATCCAGCAAATTAAAGGCAATACTCTGCCCAAGGGAAACCCCTTAGAAGTAGCAAAGGTAGCGGCAATTCAAGCGGCGAAGAATACAAGCCAAATAATTCCATATTGCCATCCAATGCCCGTTGAATTCGTAGGAGTAGATTTTCAGCTCGATGAAGACTTTATCGAGGTAGTAGTCACAGTCAAAGCCGTCTATAAGACCGGTGTAGAGATGGAAGCGCTGACAGCAGCATCAGTAGCGGCTTTAACCATATACGACATGGCAAAAATGGTTGACGATCTAATGCAAATTGAATCTGTTACCCTAATGAGCAAAACTGGCGGCAAGAGTGACTACTTAATTGCACCAGAGCGGCAACCTAGCAGAAGAGCCGCGGTTCTAGTTTTGTCAGATACCATCTCAGCAGGGAAAGCAGAAGATCGCTCAGGACAATTTATTGCCAAACAATTGCAAGACAGAGGTTTCGAAATTGCCGAGCTGACCGTCCTAGCCGACGACGAGTCAACCATGGTTCCGGCCGTGAGGAGAATTTGCGACGATCTAAAAGTTGATCTACTAATCACTACTGGCGGTACCGGTCTAAGCCCGAGAGACAATACACCAGAAGCCCTTAAACGCTTGATTGAGCGAGAGCTACCAGGGATAGCAGAGGCCATAAGACGATACGGACAAGAACGCAACTCGTATGCCATGCTCTCCCGGAGCATTGCTGGCGTGCGCAACCAAACAATTATAGTAAGCCTCCCTGGCTCCCTTGGAGCGGCCCAAGACGGAATTGCGGTGCTATTTCCGGCTATAAATCATGCCTTCAAGATGCTCGAAGGGGGCGGCCACACAGAGAACACAAGCTATCAGAGAACAAGCAAATGAGGGTTAGATTAGATTGACAATGTTGACCTACGATCAAGCGCTCAAAGCCATTCTCGACATCTGCCGGCCCTTGTCGACAGAAACAATCAGCCTGAGCGATTCGCTTCGTCGCGTGATTGCTGCACCGGTCAAGGCCAGTTTCGATCTGCCTCAATTTAATAACTCTGCAGTAGACGGATTCGGAGTATTAGTGGAAGACCTCATTGGCGCCTCGGCGACAAATCCAGTAACCCTAACAGTTGTAGGAGAAATGCCAGCCGGAGCCAATCCAACTCTGGGAGACAGCGGTACGAGATTAAATCCCGGTCAATGCATCCGCATCTTAACGGGAGCCCCCGTGCCAGCAGACGTAGAAGCAGTAGTGATGCAAGAAGCCTGCCTCAAGCAAGACGCCAACCACAAGCACGAAGTTCACCTGGCGCAAGAGAGTCAACCTGAAACAATTGCCGTCAGAACTTCAGCAAGAATCGGCGAGAACATCAGACTACAAGGTGAAGAAATAGAAGCTGGCGCAACTGTTCTCCAACCAGGCACTCGCATTTCGCCCCCCGTGCTAGGCCTAATAGCCACCCTCGGCATCTCAGAATTATCAGTGTTTCGCACGCCGAGAGTAGCTGTCATTGCCACTGGTGACGAGCTAGTGGAACCGGGTCTACCAATCGCCGCGGGGCAGATCTACAATTCAAATTCGTATGCTCTAGTAGCCGCTCTCAACGCCTTAGGCGTGACAGAAGTGAAGCGCTTCCACGCTAAAGACAATCGCGCAGAGACAAGCAAAATTTTACAAGAAGCCCTTGAATTTGCCGATATTGTCATATCAACAGGAGGTGTCTCTGTAGGCGAGTATGACTTTATAAAAGAAGTTTGCGAAGACCAGGGCGTAGAAACAATATTTTGGCGAATTGCCATCAAGCCAGGAAAGCCTGTCTACTTTGGCGTGAATCGCAGCACTAAGCCGGGCCAGATAGTGTTTGGACTACCCGGCAATCCGGTATCGGCATTGGTGACATTCAATTTGTTTGTCAAACCTGCCATTGCTCGCTTGCAGGGTGGAAGCATTGCTAATAGACACGTCCAGGCAAAGGCAGCCCGCCACCTCAAGAAAAAAGCAGGACGCCTTGATTTTGTCAGAGGAAAACTCAGCTTAGATAACTCTATCGAAATTACCGTAATGCCTACGGTAGGCCAAGAGTCGCATATGCTAACTGGTCTAGCAAAGGCAGACTGCCTTATGCACTTTGCGCAAGAACTTGAATTTCATCCCGAGGGAGAATATATAAAAGTCGAACTACTAAATTGGTTCGAATAAAAAACCTAGCTCAACAATCGTCGAGGAAAGAATGTCTCATCAAAAAGTATCAATAACAGCAGCAGATGGAGAGTCTTTCTCTGCTTATCTGGCACTGCCCCAGTCGGGCCAAGGACCAGCGATACTATTGATTCAAGAAATTTTTGGCGTTAACCCACACATACGCAAAGTAGCAGACTACTACGCCCAAGAGGGCTATGTTGTCCTGGCGCCAGATTTGTTCTTCCGCATGTGGCCAAACGTAGAACTTGGTTACAACGGCGGCGACATGGAAACAGCCATTTCATACAAAGAGAAATTTGATGAAGCTCAAGGCTTACTCGATTTGGCAGCGGCTTTGGATTACTTACGGGCCCTACCGCAAGTCACAGGAGGAGTGGCAGCCCTGGGATACTGCCTAGGCGGAAGGCTAGCCTATCGACTAGCGGCTCACGCCAAGCTAGAAGGCACAGTAAGCTATTATGGCGCCGATATCGACAAACACTTAAATGAAGCCGATGAGATCGCTTCTCCCATTATTTTTCATCTTGGTGCCGACGACCCATTAATTCCAGCTGCATCAATGGAAAAAGTGATGTTGAAAATGGTGAGCAATCATGACGCTAGAGTTTATGTATACGAGAACGCTGGCCACGGCTTCAACTGCGAAGCAAGAGCTAGTTATAATCAGCGAGCCGCTCTACTAGCACAAGCTCGCACCATCGAGTTTCTTCATGCCTGCATAGGCCCGAAAGTAAATATCGAAGAATTGTTCGATCACCATCTCTTTACGGCCCTAAATCAAAAAGATTTAGATGGAACCCTTGAGACACTTACTGAAGACGCCGTGGTCACTTTCGTACCAACCCTCAGCGGTGGACACGGCCAAAACGAACTCCAACGCTTCTACAAAGATTTGTTTAAAGCTCTAGGTGGAGATGCTCAGTTGACGACGATCTCACGCACCATAAACGCCAACCGAGTAGTGGACGAGCTGGTCCTTTCCTTTACCCACGACAGACCGATGGATTTTATCCTTCCCGCTGTAGCTCCTACTCAAAAAAAAGTGACGATACCACTGGTGATGCTAGCAACATTTTGCCTAGAAAAGCTTTCTCGCTTGAATGTTTACTGGGATCAAGCAAGTGTAATTCTGCAGGTCGGCATATTGCCTGACGAAGACTCACAGGGCGGCCTTCGGCTACCCGCCCATGGCTCAGAACAAGCTAATAAAATTCTCGATGATTCAGTCAAAATTCAAAAGATTGGCTCACGAATTCTCTAGTTTAGTGGAAAACATGTAACTGCAAATACTGCAAGAGCATAATTGTCTTGGCGTCCATAATTTCGCCGCTCTTGACCATTGCTAATGCTTTTGCAAACGGCAATTCAAGAATTTCAATATCCTCACCATCTACACCACCTTGCGCTGCGATCTCACGCTTTTCGTACTCACCAATGTAAAAGTGCAGTCTCTCAGTAACTGATCCAGGACTCATAAAACAGTCGTAAACTTTCTCGATACTTTTAACTTCAAGACCAGCTTCTTCAGACAGCTCCCGCTTGATTGCAGTATCGGGATCATCGCTATCAAGAAGACCAGCGCAGGCCTCAATCAAGAAGCCATTGTGACCGTTAACATAGGCCGCTAGACGGAACTGCTTTACGAGAACAATAGTCTTGTCCTCTAAATTGTAAGGGAGTATGGTCGCGCCATTGCCACGATCATAGGTCTCGCGGGTTTGCTCTTGCCAGCTACCATCAGAGCGCAAATATTCAAAATGATGTTTCTTAAGTATGAACCAATCATCAGACAGCAGAGTGCTGCTTTTAACCCTAACTCGCTCCACCAATTACGTCCTCCAGTTCAGTGTATACTCTATCGCGCAACTTCAGGCAAAAGCAAGCGTCAGCGCACTAGGCGCGATTTTACGATGAACACATCAGTGCCCAAAGCAAGCAATGTACTGATATCCAAACAGTCTAGAATAGAAATATGCAATTTAAAAACCTTTTCGCCGCCTTCGCAGCCCTAACATTATTTGGTATCGAACCGGGTCAATCTGCACCTAATCAAACTAGACCCAATAACTCTAATACTAGAGAAGCTATTGCTAATAAAGCTATTGCCAACCAAGCAACCAAACAAGATCCGCGGACCAGTTTCATCAAGGTACCACCCGGATTTATCGTAACCATCTATGCTACAGGCTTAGAGTGTCCGCGACAGATGGCACTATCGCCGAACGGCACACTTTTTGTAGGCACTAAAATAAATCGTAACGGCAAAGTTTACGCCATCATTGACTCAAACAAAGACGGAACTGGCGATCGAATAGTTACAATTGCCGACAATCTAAAATGCCCAAATGGTGTAGCCTTCAACAACGGCACTTTATATGTTGCCGAAATCAACAGAATCCTGCGATACGAAGACATTGAGAACAAGTTATCTAAGCTATCGAATCAAGAGACAACAACAAAACTAACGCCACCATCAGTAGTGAGTAGTGCTTTTCCTAGCGAAGGTCACCACGGCTGGAAATACATTCGTGTTGGCCCGGATGGCAAGCTTTATGTGCCTGTCGGAGCACCGTGCAATGTCTGCGAACCAGAAAAGAACATTTTTGCTTCGATCATGCGCCTAAACAGAGATGGTAGCGACCTAGAACTGTTTGCCAGCGGGATCCGCAACACTGTTGGCTTCGACTTTCATCCACAGACCGGGCAGCTCTGGTTTACAGACAACGGCAGAGACTTACTGGGCGACGATACTCCACCAGACGAACTTAACTGTGCGGCCAAAGCTGGCCTCAACTTCGGTTTTCCCTACCGCTATGGCGCCAATCTTCCTGACCCACTATTCGGCACCAAAGCCAAAGCAAACAGCAACTTCACACCACCAGCCCTGCTCCTTGGTCCACACGTAGCCGCTTTGGGCATGCGCTTTTATACTGGCAAACAATTTCCGCAGCTGTACCAGGGAAACATTTTCATCGCCGAGCACGGCTCATGGAATCGCAGCAAAAAGACAGGTTGCAGAGTTTCGCGAGTCGTTCTTGACAGCCCGCGGAATGAATCAAAAGACAAGAGCAAAGCAGCATATCAAAAAGCTAAATATGAGACCTTCGCCGAAGGCTGGCTCAATCAAGCTAAGCAAGAATACGCCGGTCGACCAGTCGATATAGTGGTTGCCCACGACGGATCACTGTTTGTGTCAGATGACACAGCTGGCGTTATCTATCGCATCAGCTATAAACAGCCAAAGCGCTAGAACTAACGTCTATAGCGGTGTCACAACAGTCTTGATTGCAAGACTAACTCTAGATTCTATTTGGAATCCACAGCCTGATCATCCCAAATAATTCGTGGTGCCTTTTCTGCCTCAAAAGTACCAGCCACGAAACTGCCATCCGGCAAACGCAGCAACATCGCTCCAGGAATACGACCACCACCAATGGGTGACAGCAAGCGAAACTGAAGCCCGTAGCCATCTTTGTTAACATAGTGCTGCTCCAATACCGGTTCCGAATTAGAAGCGCGCGAATAGACAGAAATACGCGGTAGTTTATTCGACTCAGAGGTAAACGCCATATTGCACAGCGGTTTCTGCCTTTTCATCATATTGACCACAACCTTACAATAGCGCTTGCGGCTCTGTTTCAGGGTAACACTATGACTGTTCCACTGCACAACGTCTGGCCTAAAGGGCTGGCCGCCGATAGTGCCTGCTACTGGTCCGCTAGGCACCGGCTGACTGACAGCGGCGCGACACCAGGCCAGTTTACCCCGGGCCTGAGCAGAACTGCTGTTTGCGCGAGGTAGTTTAGCTTGAGCAAACAGCGCTGGCAGCCAAGTCAAAGAAACACTTGCCACAACAAAAGCAGATAGCGACAGAACTACATATCTTTCTAACTTATATCTCTTGCTCACAAATCGCATGTCTTCTAGCTTTCCTTTTAATTTTTCGGTTACAGATGTTATGGAGCAAAATAGCCACTGTTAACCATAATATATGCAACCAGTTGCACGTTCTTAATTGTCAAAAGGTTAATCAATTGACAAGGTCTCGACAGTATGTCTTCATACAAAGGTAAAATGACAGCTATCTGAGTGGAATAAAATCAATTGTCGGCCGCTTCCCAAGCAAGAACAACCAAAGCTATAACGAGCACGGCACTATCAATCAGCTGCCTATTGTCAGCCGGGTTGATCACGACCGACCAAGCAACAGCTATAGAGTCTGACAATTCAGCCTTACAGACAAGTAGCAGCAAGGCCAAGGCTGAAAGCAAGCGACTGAACGAAGACCCTACTCCTCCAGAGCGTCACGGTAGTGAAATTTTCACAGAAGAGACGGCCAGTGCTCTGTTATTGCAAGCCAAGCAATACATGCGTCACCACAACTACAACAAGGCCTTGAAGCTTCTCAGACGCGCCATCAAACTAAACGATGACGACATGGACATTCGTGTTCTGTACGCTGAAGCACTAGACGAAAAACTCAGTCACCAATCAGAAAAAGAACCAGAAATTTTCAATGAATGTATTAAGTCTTGGCTAATGGTAGCCAGACAAGAAGTTGGCCTCGAAAAAGGAATGACATTCAAAGGCATAGGCTTTATGTCAGGTCAGTACGCTGATGAAGATTGGGCAGGAAAAGCAAAAAAACGCCTGCGAGTATTGACCGGGTACAGCCCTAAGCCCTGGGAAACCAACGATCGCTACTTGAAAAAAGTGCTGAAACCAGCTGAGACTTCCGTTTCTGCTGTAATCAAATCATCTAGCGACAGCGAAACAAGCACAGAGACCAAGCATGAAACAGACAGACTTAAGCGACAAGTAAACCAGAGCGACAAGTAACGCAGAGCAACAAGAAACCCAGAGCGAAAACTAATTCAAACTAGAATGAACCTCAAATTACATCTACTCAGCTAAAGGCGCTATAGTTGCACTTATTCGCTTAATTCAACGAGTCAATATGGAAACCCCTAAACTACTAATCGCTGGCCTTTCACAGCAGACACTAAATCTGGTTCGGCAAGCAGTAGAACAGCTTGGCTACCAGATTGTGCCATCCCCCGCCATGTCTCTAGCCCTATTCCTAGCTCATAAGAACCTACCAGACTTGATCATCAGCGATCTTCAGATGCGAGACGGTGATGGATTGAGCTTCTTACGAGAGATTCAACAAGACATTGAGCTAAGCGCCATTCCCTTTCTATTTTGCCTTGATCAGATGCCCGATGAAGCCACCGAATTGCAAGCAATAAAGAGTGGTGCTCGAAAAGTTGTGCCAAACAATCTTCATCCCACTGAGTTTTTGCACATCATCGAGCCCTTTATTGACGAGCGCTTGAGAGAGAAAGTATCGCGTGAAGAACAAAGTCCTGAGTAAGGACAAATGCTAAAATTAACGATTATTCCTGAAAGCCTTGGCTAAGCGGTCTTTCCCTTGAAGCTCTCGCGCAAAGTTCTCCTCATAGTCACCATACCGGTTGTCGCTGAACTGGCTTTGGTCAGCGCCCTGCTCTATCAACTAAGCAATGTCGATCGAGCCAGACGAGAAGAAAGTTACTCTCGTGAATTAATTACTCATGTTAATTCAGCCATGTTTCTCTACATGCAACGCAGCAACCTTGTCATCTGGGCCAGCACGACGCAAGATCCCAAACTGAAGGCGCGCCAAGAGGGCTTAGCTGGCAAAATAGTGGACGAAGTCAGGATGATTCGCGATCTTGCCCAACAAGGTAAAGGCTCTGACAAAGAAACATGGCTAAAACTAGCCAATCTGCTCAATCAAATTAGAACGGGATTCGACGCTGCCAAAACTGACTATGATGCCGGCAATAAATTGGCAGCTGGACTAACCTGGGCCCGAATACAAGGTGATATAGACGAGCTAATCAATTTGGCGAACCAAATGTCACGAAAAAACGAACTGCTGGATAAAGAGAAGCTGGCTCGACTGAAAAGAGACGATGAGATCCTCCATCTCATTTTGTATAGCTCAATTGCCCTAAGCGTCGGCACAGCCTTCGGCTTAGCAATTCTGTTTAACCGCAGTACCACTGATCGCCTCAATGTGATTATGCACAATACTCAAAGAATGAGCCTCGGCAAGCCACCGACCATAAGACTAAGCGGTGACGACGAATTGGCTCAAATTGACCGCGTATATCACCGCATGTACAAAGAACTAGTAACCATGCAGCGCAAAGAAATGGCGGTGCTAGAAAAT
>LNEX01000268.1 GCA_001464165.1 bacterium Ga0077546 | reverse complement strand
GTTTGTCATTGATTTCTTGAATCCAGGCCAGTTCTAGGAGCAATAGTGTTTGTTCATCAGGCTTGTGAGCAAGCACTTTATTACTTTCAATTTCTGTTAAGAGCATCGCTGTCGCTTTTTTTCGTGCACTTGCACCTAGCTCAACTATAGCAAAAGTGGCTTGTTGGTTAGCTTTTGAAAATATTGATTGTTGTTTTTGAATTATTGCCATCAGTGCTTCGAAGCAGTCAGCATTGTGTAGCCTCCGAAGAATTGACGCAGCGTCTTGGGCCTCTAAATAGTTACTATTGGCAGCAAATTTGTTGAGCCACAGCAACCTTGACTGTAGAACTTTAGTGCGACTGTCCCCACCGTTTAGCACTTTATTTATCGCTAGCGGAACGGCATAAGTGTTGTCTTCCTTCGACTCTAAAACCGATAGGTAAAGTGCTTGTGCTTCTTTCACTTTACCTTGGTGTTCAAGTTCAGTAGCCTTCTGAAAAAGAGTAGGAATCGCTGCCGCAGAATTGAGCACTAGCCCCGGTGATTTTACTAGTTTACTGGCACCTCGCTTGATCAAGTAGCGGGCAGCCATTGCTTGGCTTCCATCAGGTAGTGAGTTATAGGCTTCAGCAATGGCTTTGTCTGTTTCTGGGCTCTGATAGTTATAGGTTAGTCTTGAAACAGCATCACTATTGATAAATTTGTCCTTTGACTTAAGTGCTTGATAGAGAACTGGTATCACTCTTTTGTCGCCAGTGTTAGCCATCCATTCTTGCAAGGATAGTTTATCTTTGGCTGAAAGATCGCTCCGCAAATACAACTCTTTTATAAGTTCGAAATTTTCCGGTTGCCTCATGGTACCTAGGGCAGAGAGAAATTCTTTTTTTAAAGTTGCTGTTGGATCGACTTCAAATTCGCTGGTTTTGCCACTAGTGCTTGTAAATAGTTTGCCTAGTGCCGTAAATTTAAGGCGCTCTGTTTTTGATGAATTGTTGGCATAGATAGGGACAAAGAGACGCAAGAATGAAATTTGATCTGGGCTGTCATATATTTCAACTACGCTGAATTCTTTTTTGCTCTTACTTTGCAGCAATATGGCTGCGTTCTTTATTGAAGGCACAGATTGTTGACGGCAACCCATTTTGATTGGATCTGTTAGCTTAATGGTCTTGCCTAGCCATCTCTTGTCGCCTTTCAAGACTTGTCTAACGATGATACTTCCGCTCTCTTGATAATCAGCGCTTACAATTAGATTTGCTTGATTGATTTTTTCACCATAAGATTGCTGCGCTGCTTTTTCTCCGGTGACAATTACCGATTTAGTTATGATCTTGTCCCCCAATTTAGCTGGCTTGCTTTTAGCATTTAGGGTCGGCGGCCCCTGTGAAACAGTACGGGGCGAACTGCTCTGGGGGGAGGCCCAGCAGGGCAAGCACTGGCTCAGCGGAGTGATGATTGTACTGGCGGCGACTACGACCTTGACCAATTCTGCCAGTCTAAATTCTGTCAGTCGCTTTGCTTTCAGATAGGTGTGCCGATTGAGCATATGATTTGACACTACCATAAGGTCTTTAGCGTTGGGTCAGTATTTTCCCTGAGTTTTTTGCATCTATCTGTCAATTAGTCAGTCAGTCAGTCAGTCAGAATTTATGAGAGATTAATTTCTGTACTCGTTTGAATGTATTTTTGGCTTTTAGTCGCTCGCAAACAGCTTCAAACCTGTCTGTTGGGCCTTGCCATTTTAGCTCATCTATATCGTCAAAGACCGGTACATCAAGTCTTAGGGTCGCCAGATCGCGATACAAGAGTGCATCATTCCATTGGGCAAATAGAGTGGTTGCGAGTTTGGCAGCACCCCGAAGCGTTGGCCACGTCGAGAAGTCTTTAGGGATGTTTTCTAAATGATGATAGTGAGAAAGTATGGTGGCAGCTCCCTTTTCTCCCCAACCAGCCAGACCTGGGTAACCGTCAGCTGTATCCCCAACTAAGGCTAGATAGTCAGGAATTGATTGAGGTTTGACTCCAAACTTTTCTAGTACGCCTTCTTCGTTGCGAATAGCATTGTCTCGCCGACGATCTAGTTGCACTATTTTTGAGCCCCTGACACATTGGCATAAGTCTTTGTCTGGGGTGCATATCAATACTTGATTGACGTCTTCTCGGGCGGCTGCTTTGACGGCAGCTGCCGCTAGGGCATCATCGGCTTCAAACTCAACCATCGGCCAAACGAGCACTCCTAGTGCTTCTTATACGAGTGCAATTTGTGACATTATCTCTGGTGGCACGCCGTCACCAGTTTTGTAGCCATCATAGAGATCATTGCGGAAAGATTCGATTACATGATCTGTGGCCACTCCGAGATGAGTAGCTCCGTGCTCTAACATGGTCAAGCACGAGTTGACAACACCTCTTGCGGCGGCAATCTCTTGGCCCTGATCGTCTGTTGCTTCAGGTAGGGCATAGAAGTGCCGATAGAGCTCGTAGGTGCCATCAACTAAATATATATCCAAGTCTGCCTCCAGTCTTCGGTTTGTGTTGCTAGTCTTCAGGGTTTTTTATCGTCAGATTTGGTAGCAGCTCTTTTAATTTGCTTTCGTTTGGCTGATTTCTTAGATGAATTGGCAGTATGAGGTTTTTCAATTTTGTGAATTTGCTAATGGTAGCTATAGATTGAATGGTTAGTTTGCTACTGCAGTCTACATTTAGCTGCGTTAAGTTGGTCAGCTTGGTCAAGGCTTCCAAATCTAAGTCAGTGACATTGGTGCTCTTAATGGTAAGAAGGTGCAGGGTCGACATTTTCGAGATCGTGACAAAGTCTTTTCGCTGCAGCACCATGTGCCTAATGTCAAGATTGTCAAGGCGGTTTTGTTTCAGTAGTGATTCTAGTAAAGGTGATGGCTCTTTCATTGATTCAATTTGAATCAACACGAGTTGCTTAAGCAGGTTACTCTGCGCTAAGTCGCTGCCCTTTAGATTAGTTCCACTCAGCTTTAGCGACGACAAGTTTTTGAGTTGCTCTAGGGTTTTTAGATCGGCATTGTTTATTTCAGAGTTTTTAATTTCAAGGTAGTTCAGCGAAGATAGATGAACGATGCTCTTTGCTAGCAAAGGGTTTCGTGGTCTGACACCATCTATCACTAACCAATTAATATCGTTCGGGCGAAATTTGGTTAGCAGTTCAGGATAGGTTTGAATTGCGAGATCCGAGTCAAGCTTTACGCCTTTAAGTAGAGGCATTTCTTTGGTGCCGCGAGCAAAAAATTGTCCTTGTTCTTTTCTAGTTGACCACGAGATAGTTCCCAGTGAGAATTTTTCTGAAAAGTTGAAGACTTTAATTGGTTGGCCATTTTTTCTAGTAATTCGTGTATAGGTGCCGGTTTTTGCCTTTTTAAAAGCTTCTATCTCTTGTCTATCTTTAGGGCTGAGTTTAGTTTCGTCAAAACCGTAGTCTAGATTCGTTAGTGAATCTACTTGGTCTACTGTTGCTACTGTTTTGGGGTGTTTTATTGCAGGCTTTGAGACGTCTTTTTGTTGCCACAACAGTGAAATATTTACGCCTGCTAGAAAAAGTGCTGTAGCCAGTGAAATAATGGTCAGCGATGCCATCAGCCAGATCTGCCACTTTGTAATTTGCTGCTTTTGTTCGTTAGTCTCTTTTTGTGGATCTTCTTGTTCACCTGCTTGTTCATTGCGTGACTGCCGTAAAGACTGGCTAACAGCTGGGTTTTCCGCCCTTACTCTGGTGCTAGGTCTAGTAATGTGTTCGCCTTTTTCAATTTGCAACAGTAGGTTAGCCACCTCAGCTAGCGATGAATAACGATCATCTGGTGACTTGGCCAACATAGTGGCAATTATTTCTTCGAGTTCGATGGGGAAATCGACATCTTTAGCTACATCGCAAAGCATTGGCGGCTCTTGGCTTTGGTGCAGAGCCGCTGTTTCTACCGCTGATTTTCCTAAAAGTGGTGGCCTGCCTGTTAGAGCCTGAAACATAGTGACGCCAACTGAGTACATGTCGGTGCGTTGGTCTAGCTTTGCCCCCATGCACTGTTCTGGGCTCATATAGAGCGGGCTGCCGAAAACTTCACCAGGCCTAGTTAAACCCTGTTGGGAGGTGTTGCCATCATCGACTAGTTTAGCGATACCGAAGTCGACAATCTTTACTGTGCACTTGCTTATTGATCCATCGTTACTATCAATCAACATGATATTGCCAGGCTTGATATCACGGTGAATTATGCCGTGATCGTTTGCATAAGCAAGGCCAGCGCAAACTTGTCGAAAGATTGGTAAGGCCTCTTCTACTGAAAGTCTTCCGTAATCTTGAAGATAGTCATCTAGCGATTGACCAATAAGTAGATCCATTGTGAAGAATGGCAGACCATCTTCTGTTTGGCTCATATCGTAAATTTTGACAATGTTAACGTGATCAAGGCGAGCAATTGCTTGGCCCTCAAGGCGAAAGCGCTTCCAGATTGCTTCAGAAAGAGATTCTGTTTTTAAGACTTTGAAGGCTAGCGTTTTATTGAGAAGGGTATGCTCGACTTTGTATACGTAACCCATTGCTCCTTCGCCAATAAAGTCCAAGACTCTATACGTGCCGGCAATCAATGAGCCTGTCTTGAATTTCTCGCTCAATTTTCAGAACGTCGCCAGAGTTGCCACCAGTGACGTTTCTTTTGGCTGTTAGTCGAATCTTCAGCCTGATTACTTGCTGCGCTGTTTTCTTCTGTAATTGAAACGGGCACAGTTGCTATTTTTTGAAAGACCACTTCAGCGTCTGCGTGTTGAGGCTTGAAGTTATCTGCTTGAATTTCTAAGTGGTAGCTGCCGGGCATGAGTTGAAAGCGGGGAGTGTGAAAGGTTGATTCTTGACCTTTTTTATCGAAAGCTTTAACTGTGAGTGTCGTGAATGGTTTGCTGGTTTCTACTACAACGTCGCCAACATAGTAATTTGTTGCGGCCCAAACTGCTAAAGTGCCGACAAAGCCTAACACTGGTATGGTAGTGGCGACGAAGCTCATTGTTTCTTTTGCTTTGACGATTTTGCTTGGGGTGCCATGTTTCAAATTTTGACTTGCGATTATATTTGAATCTAGAACGGGCACCTTATTTGGTGTCGTGATTGGTGCCACTACTTGTTCTCTGACTTTAACGTTTTTGCTCACAGTTGTTCACTCTGGCTTAAGGCTGGGCCGCAGGCATAGATGCCAAGCATTTTAGCAAAGGGTTCTTCTACGGCACCTTAAGGGCAGCTTATTATGTTACATACGTTCTATTGTTAGCGAAATTGTTGTATCTGTGCGCTAAACCCTTCTATGGTTCTGCTTGGGCCGCCCTTGAAGAGTACGTTACCGGAGCCGTCTAAGAAGACCACGCAAGGTATGCCGCTGACACCATATTTGGCTGATAGTTCTTTGCTCGAACTATCATCTACATTGAGCTCTTCGAATCGAATATCTGAAAACTTAGACTTGGTTGCGCCAAACACGGGCGCAAATGTTTTACAAGGCCCTCACCACTCGGCCCAGAATTCGAGCACCTTTTTCACTTTGGCCGTTGCCACCTTGACCCCTGTGTCACTACTTGAGGGGCTATAACTGCTAGGTGAACCGGAACCAGAGCGTGCACCAGCAAGGGTCGCGAGGCCTTTCGCTGCCAGAGGCGCGAGTTGTGGCTGTCTGCTATTAACCACTAACTGGTACTCAGCTTTGGCTTGGCCCATGTGGCCGAGGTTCTGGTGACAGAGAGCCAGGTAGTAGTGCACGAGAACATTGCTTGGGTAGGCTGCACTTAAGCTCTGAAACGAAGCTAGAGCCTGGGCATACTTGCCGTTTTTGTAATCGCTTTCGGCCTCCGCGTAAGAAGGGGCGGCCAATGCTGGGCTAACAATTAGATTAACTGGGGCAATTGGGCTAAATTGAAGGAGCATTATGCCCAGCGAAAGCAGAACGTACAGTTTCGGTTCGCTTTTGCGGGCTTTCATCTTGCTTGCGGGGTGCATAAAACCTCCAGTTCTAACGATTCGAACCTATGATAAATGGTGAAATGAAGAAGGGCCGAAATAATCTTCTATAATCACTTCTTACTTGCACTTCTGGCAATATTGCCAATATTGAAAGGGGCTTTCATGAAAAGGGCTGTTCTGAAAAATCTTACAGGCATTATAACTGCATTGTCATGTAGCGGTTTGCTTCTGGCTAGCAGCGCTATAGCGCTCACTGGTTCAAAGGATAGCGCTACAGAGCCGAAAATTCCTCGTTTTTCTGTTGATTATATAGACAAAAGTGTCAAACCTTCGAGCGATTTCTATCGCTACGCCAACGGCAACTGGATAAAGAACAACCCTGTTCCTGCTGACAAGGCTCGCTGGGGCAGTTTTAGTGAATTGGCTGAGCGCAATAACTATCTCATTCACGGTATTTTGAAGAGTGCTAGTGAAGCGAAATATGATGCAGGAGCAACAACGGCCAGGCAGAAAGTGGGAGATTTTTTCGCATCTGGTATGGACACTGCTTTGATTGAGAAGAAACGCTTTGAGCCGATAAAATCAGAACTTGACTCTATCGCTAATTTGCAGACCTTAGAGCAGATGTTTAAATTGCTGGCTGAATTTCACAAGCAGGGATTAGGCGGAGTTTTTGCCAGTGGTGTTGACGCTGATGCTAAGGACAGCAGCATTTACGCCTTTCAGTTGATGCAGGGTGGCTTAAGTTTGCCCGATCGTGACTACTATCTTAAAGAGACTTTTTCAAGCCAACGGGCCGCATATATTGAGCACCTCAAGAAGATGTTTGTCCTACTTGGAGAGAGCAGCTCCGAGGCCGCTAAAGATGCCGATACAGTCTTCAAATTGGAGAAAGAATTAGCTCAAGAGAGTCGCTCAAGAGTCGATTTGCGCGATCCTATTAAGAACTACAATAAGGTTAAAGCTGCCGATCTGGTTTCGGGTAGCAAGGTCGTGCCTTGGCAGGTTTATTTAGATGAGCGGGGAATTCGCGACCTGCCCTATGCCGTGGTCGGGCAGCCAGAGTATTTTGAGGCCTTGAACAAGATTGTCAAAGCCCATTCAATCGATGAATGGAAGACCTATTTGCGTTGGCACCTTTTGCACGAGGCGGCGCCATTTTTGCACGATGCTGTTGAGGTTGAGAACTTCAATTTCTTCGGTAGAACTCTAAGCGGTCAAGAGCAACAAGAGCCTAGATGGAAACGTGTCGCTAAAGTAATCGACCACGAGATTGGAGAGGCCTTAGGACAGCTCTATGTCGAGAAGTATTTCACGGCCGACGCTAGGCAACGTATGGCAGAGTTAGTGATTAATCTTCGCGAAGTGTTTTCGGAGCATCTACAAAAGCTTGATTGGATGAGTGAGGCTACTCGCAAGAAAGCTATGGTGAAGTTTGAGCGCTTCGTGCAAAAGATTGGTCACCCTGATAAGTTTCGTGATTACTCGGCTGTTGTTATCAAAAGAGATGATTATTTCGGCAATGTCATCAGGGCTGATGCCTTTGAAGTAGCAAGACAAATCGCTCGAATTGGTAAGGCTGTTGATCGTAGTGAATGGATGATGACACCGCCCACAGTTAATGCCTATTTCAATCCAACCATGAATGAGATTGTCTTTCCGGCTGGGATACTACAGCCACCTTTCTTTGATATCACCATGGATGATGCTGTCAACTACGGTGGCATTGGTGCTGTAATCGGTCATGAAATTACACATGGCTACGACGATGAAGGTCGCCATTATGATGCGGATGGCAATTTGACTGAATGGTGGACTGAGACTGACACTAAGCAATTTGACGCACGGGCGCAAAAAGTAGTAGAAGAATACAATGCTTTTGAGGCGCTTCCTGGGCTGCATGTTAATGGCAAGCTTACCCTAGGTGAGAACATTGCCGATTTGGGTGGTGTCAGTATTGGTTATGATGCTTTGCAGAGGGCTTTAAAGAAAGATCCAAGCAAACGTAAAAATATAGACGGTCTTACTCCTGAGCAAAGATTTTTCTTGTCATTTGCTCAACTCTGGCGTATCAATATTCGCGAAGCTGAGCAGCGTCGACTAATTACGGTCGATCCCCATTCTCCTGGACCATTTCGCTCTGTTGGACCGTTAGTAAATTTCCAAGAATTCCATGATGCCTTTGGTATCAAACCTGGCGATGCAATGTGGAGAGAGCAAGATAAACGAGCAAAAATTTGGTAACTAGTCTCAGTTGTAGTTAAATGCTTTTGGTTGCTTTTCTGATCACCTGAACGTTTGGACAACGTTTTTTGAACTCTGTTAATATCTGCTCACTGGGTTTATCTTTTTCCACATACAAAATACGCATGCTTTTGCTTGCCGCAAGATCGTAGATTGATTTAGAGTTGTAGATTGTGCGATCTAGATCTAAGATTTGTAGAGCCGGACACTTGCTTAGCTCTTTCATTGCTGTATCTGGCAGAGTTGAATAGCGTAGATCTAATTGTTTTAAATTGTGCAGTTTGGTCAGCGAAATCATATTGCTTTCGTTCAAGATCAAGGTTCGCAGTTCAAGATAAGTTAGGCTTCTAACATATTCTAGCGAGCGTAAAATTGTTGAGTGATCTTCGATGCAATCTAGCTGCAGAGAGCTTAGTCTTGTAAGCATGCTTATGCTGGTTAGTGCTTCTAGATCAAATTTCGTATGGTCAAGAGTAAGTGATTCTAAGTGCTGCAGTTTTTCTAGGCCCTTCGTATAGGCCGTATCAAGAGCGCAGTCCTGTAAATTTAGGATTTGGAGGTTTGACCAATCGGCTAGGGTCTCAATGCGTGGAAGTCTTTCTGGGGATTTCAGCGTGAGGCTAGCTATGGCTTGGTCGTCGAAGTGCTCGTAAACTTCTGGTATTTTACTTACTTTGAAGCCAGCTATGAAGTTCACGGGTTCAGCGTCAGGCCAGAGTATCTTCCCTTGTGCTGGTTTATCCACTCTTTTACCTAAGCTGCTGCTGGCTTTGATCTGCTCTTCTCGTGTCCTATTTGGCGCAATTCTACCGATTGTCAGGTTTGTTGGGAAGTTGAAAACTCTATGTTTCTTCCCTCCTATTTCAATTACCTCAGAAAGCTCTTTATTGGTCTTGCTGAAGTAATCTTCTAAGTCAATTTTATCTGAAACGGCTGGCATCTTTTCTTGCAGTAGCTTTGTGCTAGCTTCTTGAATCTGCGCTGATGTGAGCGTATCTGTCATCGAGCTGTTTGCTTCTGTTGCTCTATCTTGATAAAAACTTTTGTGCTTCGGTTTGAGAATAATTGATTTCAGTGCTGAAGTTCCTGCCACCATAGTGGCAGTTAGACTTATGGTGGCAATTGCTGCAATGATCAACCATTTTTTTTGATTCGTTGCCGGCGCTCGAAGGTGATTTGTTGTTGTCTCGTCGAGGGGGGCAGATAAGTTTTCTCGTGTCATATCACTAAGCGATGCTGCAATCTCTTCTACATTGCTTAGCCGATCTTCTGGAGCCTTCTCCATACATTTAGTAATTATTTCGTTGCATGCAGCATTTTGCTGCCGGCTAAAATCAGGGCGATTGATTGGCGGTGCCAACTCGGTTTGATGGGCCATCATTGTCTGTATGGCAGTCGCGCCTTTAAACGGTGCGTGACCAGTTAGGGCTGCATACATGGTGCAGCCTAGGGAGTAGATATCTGAGGCTAGGGTGACTGGCTTTCCTTCTGTTTGCTCTGGACTCATATAAGCAGGACTGCCAAAGACTTCGCCAGGTCGTGTTAGGCCTTGCAAGTTGTGTCCTTCGCTGGCATTCAAGCGAGCTATGCCAAAGTCAACAACTTTTGTGCTTCTGATATTTGAACTAGGGCTAGAGCTAGGCTGCAGCATGAACAGATTTGATGGTTTGATATCGCGGTGCACAATTCCTTTTCTATGGGTAAGCTGCAGAGCGGCACAGACGTCTTTGAATGACTGCACAAATTGCTCAAGGGGCATGGTCTGCTCTTCAAGATACTCAGCCATTGACTGCCCGTCGAGCAATTCCATTACATAGAAGGGGCAACCTTTTTTGTCGACGCCCATATTGTAAATTTGCACGATATTCGGATGGTTCAGTTTGGCCAAGGCCCGGCCTTCTATTTCAAACCGTCGCCAGTTGGTTTCGCTTACTTGATTTGGGGGTAACAGCTTTAGGGCAAAAATGCGGTCTAATTGGAGGTGTCTTGCCTTAAAGAGCACTCCCATGCCACCGCGAGCTAAAAGTGAGAGCAAAATGTAACTTTCGCCAACGACATCTCCGATTGCATATTCAAGGGTGGTGTTCGCCGGGGTGGTGAATACAATTGTTTTATTTTCGCCGCTAATTTGATCTTCAGGAGTGCTCAAAATGGGCCCTCGTCCTTTTCACAAATCACAACATAAAGGTATTGTGTAAGAAGTATAACCTTTGAGCTATGGGTATTATTATCCCTTGTGTTGATTGCAGTTTTTGCTTACTCAGGGGTCGAAAGAAAATATGCTGACTATTGCGAAAGCGCAATTCAAAAGTTTTCCTGACTTAGACGATGTCGTCAATCAGCCTTTCGTCATGGGGAATGAGCCTTTTTTGGGGCCATATAAGTCTTCTCTTGAAGTGGATGACGCCCCTGGTCTGATTGCTATTTTTAAGGCCGATTCACTACAACTGCTCAATCTCTATCAAACTGTAAGCGTTAGAGCCTCTGCGATGCTTGAAATTGGGGCAGCTCCAGCCAACACCACGGTGGTTTTTGCTGTGCACTATACCGAGGGTATGGCTGCTCATAGCAGAAGCCGTTTGGCTTCGACAATTTTGGCTGAAATATCTGCCTAAATACCGGGACCATATTTTTGTATGGGTGTGGTCTTGTTGCATGCTAATACAAAATGCCGAGGATTAACTCCCCGGCATCGTTATAGTAACAGTGCCCACCGCTCAAAAACATGCCCTTCGTAAGGCAGACTTTTGGCTGTAATGACTCTTGACTATGGCTTCTGTAGTTCAGGTTGCCAATCGTCGAGAATAGCGCCTTCTACAGGGCAGGCTGATAGGCAAGCGCCGCAGTCGATGCAGGTACTGTCGTCAATAATCGGATATTTGTGACCTTTGGTGTTGGTTTTTTCTGTCCAGTGAATACACTCAACTGGGCAAACTGGTATGCAGTCGCCTACGCCTTCACAGATATCGCTCACGATGGTATATGACATTTCGCTCTCCTTAGTTATCGCTGTCAGAGACAAGTGGTTCGCTGACGAGCCCTATCTTTCTTTTCCCATTAACGACCCCTACTTTAGTGAGGCGTAGCCTGTAGGCCGCCCGTAAATAATAGTGGGATTGAAAGTGTGGCCAGATAATCGCATCATCGATGGTCTCCTCTGTGATTTTCCCACAATTAGAGCCTTTGTGGCAGGTAGGTCTTAACTCTCACCATTATGTGAAGATTGACATTCATTCTCAAAGTCTGGAATGTTGATTTGGATCCCCGAATCGCTTTCTCTGTAAGGGTTCTGCTGGATTGTGCCTAAATTGGCCCCGTCGCATTCTCTTGGCTTTTATGCCTTCGCCCTTGGTGGCTTTCTCCTTCTGAGGAGACCCTTTCTGTTCTTGTCGTTAGTAGCTGTATGCGGCTCTGCTCTTGCTTCTAGGGAGGACGATTGAGCTTCAGTAGGTGCCCTTTAGGTGCTTTTGCTTACTACTGGCAGCGATTTCTTTTGCACTTATTCTCAATACTGAATGACAGCATTTGCACTAACGCAACAGCTGGTTGCGATAGCGTGGCAAATGTCGCAGAGATTAGACCACATTTTATCTTTGGCTGCAAAGTATCAGGCCTAAAGTTTCTGCATATAGGTTTTAGCGATTTGCTTTGGTAGCTCTTACTCGGCTTGCTGAAGAGAGAGAGCCGATGGCCTTAGTGGTCAAGGAGCCGGTCATTATTCGCCTGGGAAAGGCAATTTGAGGCCTGTTGGCTACCAAAATTCTTCAAGCAACTTTTTTTTGTGGCAAGTTGATATTGGATCATTGTTGCAAGTATAAGTGCCTCAAAATACCATCACTATTGCACCGCTGGTGCCACCAATAGATGTGTAAATGGCTGTAATTGTGGTAATCAAAGTTATTGCTACTAGCTAGACTGCTGAAATGACCTGCTAGCGAAATAACAATCTGGCGAAATCATAAGTCTGGCCGGCAACTTTAGCAGTATTATTAGGCTTTTAGGCGATAGTGCCCATGAAGCCACAGGTTGCAATCGAACACCACGTAGCCGCTCTCAAGAGCTGCACGCTTTGCCCATTGATGGTGGGTCCGGTGGTTAGTCATCATCCGCTTTTGTCCAAGGTATATATGATTGGCCAGGCGCCAGGTCCGCATGAAGGTGCATTTGGCAAGCCTTTTGCATGGACAGCAGGAAAGACTCTTTTTAAATGGTACTCAACTATCGGCTTAAGTGAAGAACAGTTTCGGTCGCTTGCGTATATGGCTGCTGTTTGCCGCTGTTTTCCTGGCAAGGCGTTAAGCGGAGGGGATCGCGTCCGAATTTAGAATCTTGCAGCCACAGTTAGTTATTCCTGTGGGGAAATTGGCTATTGAGCAGTCTTTGGGAAAATGTCAGTTGGTTGATGTAATTGGCCAGAAGTTTGAAAGAACCTTGTTCGGCGTAGATTGTGATGTGATACCACTGCCTCATCCTTCAGGGGCCTCTACATGGTTTAAGAAGGAGCCGGGAGTTTCACTTTTGCACCAGTCTCTGCGTCAGATCGAGCTGCACCCGGCTTGGCAAGCGCTAGTACAAGCCACTCGATAGAGAGTATTCATGTCTATCTCCCTGAGCTCTTTGAGCAAACATCATAACTAGACCAAACGTTAGTTTTTTTCAGTCAGTTTTCTCTCGGTCGCCTTTACATATATATAAAGAACCAATTACCCCGCACCATTTTCCCAACGCCAAGATGGTGGCGGAGTCGTTGGGGCGATTTGTTGGTGAAGCCAAAGGCGGCTGTCTATTTCATGTCTACTTGCCTAGGCATAATGTTTGCATAAGACACCGTGCAAGGAGTTATTTACCATGGCTAAACCAGACTTAGTGACTGAATCTAGCACTTTTAGAGCCGGCAATGACAATCGGGCTTCAAGCAATTCACTGTCTAGTGAGGCCTATGATTGCATGGACAAATTTGCTAGCAAGAGCAAGTGTGCTTCTGAGGGCGTGGCTGGCGGTGCCCGAGCTAAACTGGGCGGCGGAGCTGCAGCAGCTGCGGGTGGTGCTACTACTAAGGAAATGAGCAAAGATGCCTCAGGAAAATCGGATGCCCTTGAATCAGGTTCGGTTCTAGATAAGAGATTGTCTGTTGACGATTTCAGCAAAGACAAGAATAAAGACCTAGACAAGAACAATAAAAAGGACACAGAGAGCGACCATAAGAAGAAAGACATGTGTCTTGATTTCAATGTTGAAATCAAAGGTTATCCCAATCACCAAACAAGTGATGAGCGCCGCACAAATCATCTCAATGAGCAGCTGCCCCAACGTGGTGAAGGTGGTTCAAGGACAGTGCCGCTTGGGCGTGAACATTTGCCACCGAGCAGTAAGATTGATCAAGAGTATGGCCAGTATCTAGATAAGCGAGACGCTAAGAAACTGGGTAACTAAGTAATAATCTATGCCTAATTCAGTAAAGGCCAGAGCTAATATATGGCTCTGGCCTTTATTGATGAGACTGGTTTGTTTCTATGATATAGCCGGAGCCAAGAATGGTTTTGACAACACAATTGCCGTCTGCAGACGTTATTTTTTTGCGCAGCGAATTAACACAAACTCTCACTGCATCTTCACTGGCCTCAGCTTCGCTTGGCCAGATTGCTTTCATCAATTCTTTGGCGCTGTGCGCGCGATTTGGATGAGAAAAGAGATACTCAAGCACTGAAAATTCGCGCCGCCCCAGATTAACAGGCTTTCCGTCAACAGTTATAGTTCTGTTGCCTTCAATCATAGTGACGTTGCCGGTTGACTTGGTGGTCGGGAGGATTGCGCCGGGACGGCGCAGAACTGCTCTGATTCGAGCCACCAGTTCGCGGGTATGAAACGGTTTTGTGACATAGTCGTCGGCTCCGGAGCCGAGACCTTCCATTTTATCGAGTATGTCATTTTGACCTGTCAAAATGATAATCGGTGTGGCACCACCTGATTTTCTGAATTCTTTGAGAACGTCGATGCCGCTTAAGTCTGGTAGACCCCAGTCTAGTACGATTAAGTCGAAAGCGAAGTTTTGCAGCAGTTGTAAGGCGTCTTTGCCGAGATAGGCTGTCTCTGTTTCGTAATTTTCAGCTGCGAGCAAATCTTTTAGTGAAGCTACAAGATTTTGATCGTCGTCGACAAGAAGAATCTTAGCCATTTACGTATGTTCCTGCTCTAAAGGCATGATAACCAATTATTATAACCAACACATTCGTATCAGCATGTAGTTTATCGCGTCAGAGGTTAAGTGGGTCAGTTTCGAAGAAGTCAGTTTTGCTTCGTTGATACGGGAATTGCCGTGGTGCTGGCAACCTGCTTGTCAGCGGTTTGCTGTCTGGCCTTTCTTGGTTGGCAGCGCTCACGGGCCATTGAGCTGGCGTCGCAAGAGGCTGACTACCTTCGCTATTTTATTCAAGTAAGCAATCTTTGTGGGCAGATTTCCAATTATTGCGGGGTTACAATAAGCTACGGTTTGCAGAGCAAGTTGAAGTGGCTTGACAATGGGCCAGTGGAAAAACGTCGCTTGCACGACCAGTGTGCACAGCTACGCTCGTCCATTCAGGCGCAGACTGACGTATCGGGCACAGTCACTATGCGTTTGCACCTTCTTGATCGAGTGGAAGCGACTTTTTCAAGAATTGAGCGTCTAGTGGAAGGTGACCACGGCCGAGGTGGAGTGCTCAAGTCGGCTCAGTTTCGCGATATTTTCAGAAGTGCACCAATTTTCCTCAAGTTGTTGTTAGAGGTTGTTGAAGATTCGTTAGAAGCCCTAAAAATTCAGCTTGCCGAGCAGGAAAGAGCTAGCCGAGCGGCTGAGAACTCGCTTACTTCGCAGATTGCCTTATGTATTCTCGGATTTGCAGCTGCTCTCACTGGCTCAATTTTTTTCTTGCGTACCTTTTATTTTGGTATTCGTAGAAGACTTGAAAAACTTGCTGTAAATGCTTTGCGACTAGCTGATACGACACCCCAGTTAGAGCCCTTTGCTAGTAATGATGAATTCAGTCGACTTAATCGCATTCTCGAGAAGGTGGTGGTCAAACTTCGTGAGTCTAGTGAGGCGCGCACATTCTTATTATGCATGCTGGCGCACGATATGCGTTCGCCCCTTGCTGCCGCAACCATAAGCTTAGAGTTGGCTGCCGGTGAGGAGCCGCGCTCCCCTGCAATTTCTGAGGCTGTTGATGAAATTGAACGAGTTCTTCCTTTCATTGACGATCTTTTGCAAATTGAAAAAACACAATCGAATGTCGGAGAAGGACAAATTGAGGAAATTTTACTCGAAGATTTCTGTGATACCGAACTCGGTGACCTTGCAAAAAATGCTGCTCGGTTGGGTATTGATCTGGAATTTCGATTAGGCTCTCAGGTAATTGAGGTAGAATCAGCTGAGTTGGCTGCTGCTCTCACCCTAATTCTCGGGTATTTGCTAGCTACCTTAAGTAAGGGCGATCAAATTATTGTGGGCTGCGAAATTCAGAAGCAGAGTTTCTGGCGCATAATTTTTACTGTTAAGACTCAATTGGCGAATTCGCAGTGCCTGCTTGACCTTGAAGAAGACATTGATGCGGGGCCATTAGCCAATTTGACTGCTCGAACAATCAAATTTCATCCGGCTTTGTATCATGTTGGCAATCTTGACGCTAGATTGCGCTATGAAACTTCAAATACTGATATTTGCGGCCGCCTGATTTTGGAGCACTATAACTTCGCTGGTAAGCCTGCTGTTAGTGCTTCTGTTTCTGCCGAGCGGCGAAGCCAGCGCTTTGTTGAGGCTGGCTTATTGAAAGGTACTAGAACAAGACCTTGGCTTGCCAGTTTTATGTGCGTGCTGGCGCTCCCCTGTCTCCTTCTTACAGTTGTCTTCTTTGGTGTCCAGCAACAAGTAAGAGAAGCGGGTAATCTCTTGCGTGATACGCAGTTGAAAATGCATTCGACATTACTCTTAAACGAGCTTGAACTGCTCAGTATGAGGGTGGCTGGGGGTACATTCGCTGCAAGTTTAATGGGCAGTGAGACGAAGAAGAAACAAGCTTTGCAAGCTTTGCATATCACGGAAGAGTTCATTAACGACAACCTTGTTGAGCTGGGCAGACTGAAGGGAGTCAGTGACTTAATCGCTGAAGTCTTGCGCGTTAATGCTGCTCAGGCTGAGTTGATGATGGCATACAGTGGTGATGGGTTGATAGATTTTTTCTCTAGAGCCGAGCAGTTAAATGCTAAGGCGAAGAGGATTGGTTCTGATGTGCGTAGCTCTATTGAACAGGAGCAGAAACTCTTAGCTCAGCAATTGGTGGCTCTGCGAGAGTACAAGGGCTCCTTTAATGTGCTCGGCTCTTTGGCTTTTGCTGACCTTGTCTTTCTATTAGTATTGGTCATTTCTTTTAGGATCTATTTCTCTAGGCGTTATCGGCAGCTAGAGGCTAGTCTGGTAGACATTTCAGGCTTAGAACTAGGCCGTGAACAAGAGCGGCGAACAGCGCACAATGACGAAGGGGATGTTGAAAAGTCTCAAGGTATTTTTAGCAATGACGAACTCTCAGTGCTTGAGCGAGCTGTCGAATTAGCTATGCTGCGAATTCGTGATAATAGCGAATATCGAAAGGCATTTATTGCTGTATTGCGCAGTGAGCTGGCAGATGCAAAGACAATTTCTGATATGACCCGGTTGCGTCTAAATCGGGCACGACAGAGTCTGCGCCTTGTGCTTCTTCTAATCGAAGATTTAGACTGTCTCGATTCTATGCAGAATCTTGAGCCGACTGCATTGACTTTAGTTCGAACTAAATTTAGCGCATCGACTCTGGTCGATGATGTCTGTGATGTTCTTTCTGGGATGGCTGAGGGGCGTGGCGTAAGTTTGGTCTGTGATTATGTTGACGATGATAGTGCTCACGTGAACATCTCTGGTGATCGCAAAAAACTATTGCAGGCTCTTATTAATCTTGTCGGTAATGCCATTAAGTTTTCACCTTCTGCTTCTACTGTTCTTATTCGCGTGGCGGCACAGCAGCATGGCGGTAGCGGCATGTTGGCAATTGCCGTCAAAGACCAGGGGCCCGGCCTCGCTGGTTTGGAACAAGAGAAACTGTTTGAACCTTTCTATCAAGGTGACAGTGCCCAGAAGAGTAAAGGGTTTGGCCTCGGTCTCGCCAGCGCTCAGTTCGTTGTAGCTGCCCACGGCGGGGTGCTTTACGTAAGCTCAACGGGCACCCAAGGCACAACTTTCGCTATGCAATTGCCGATTTGAGCTCTTTTCTCTCCCCTAATTCTCTTACTTCTTTCTTACGCTGCCTGCCATAAGATCTTCGCAACAAAGGGCGCTGTCCCGTGAATTCTTGGAAGGATGATCAAACATGGCTAAACATTCTGCAGAAGAAATTGCAATCGACTTGCAACGCGGCAATAATCTTGAAGTAACAAATAGACTTGCTGATGACTATCTTGAGCTTGAGCCTAGTGATTTTAGAAACCTCGTGAAAGATTTGGGGGCAGCGACGAAAGCCACTGCTGCTCCCGATGTATACTCAAAGGAGAGTGCAGACAATGGTCTTGAAGTCTACATAAACGACGGTCTTTTCCAAGACACTAGAGTTTTTTCAGCAAAGCCTGATCTCGTGCCACAAAGCGAGCCGTTGAAAGACGAGAATTTAGAGCAAGTGGCACGAAAGTTTAATGAGATGTTGGCCGACTCAAGAAATGAGTTTTCGTACCGCACAAGTATGGCTGCGGGGAATGCTTTGCTCAAGTATGCGCAGCAACTACCAGCGAATAAACAAACACAACTTTTACAGCGGGCCGAAGAGATTAGCCTCGAGACTGGCAGCACTGAGCAGCCGGCCCTGAGGATAACCTTCGCGCCCGATGATGGAGGAGAAAACCGTATTGCTTTGAGTCAAGCAGTTTTGGACATTCCAGTTTTTTGCACTAATCACCAAACGTATGAAGGCACTGCTCGCTACAAAATATATCCACCATCCAAACCATGAAGCGAGCCCTAAGTATGGCTTCGAATGCGATAGTCTGCGCTAGATCGCTAGCTTTGACTTTTGCATACTGGCAATGTCAGCCAAAAAACGCTGCCCGAAACAGGTGCGTTGGTGCCGCCGGTTGGGCCAATATTCGATGGGCCAATATTTGTTCCGCCTATATTCGATACGCCAATATCGCCGCCATGGGCTTGCACAATTGCTTTGCAGATGGCTAAGCCGAGGCCGGTGCCTTGCTTCTCTGTGGCGGTATTGACATTGCCTTGTTTGAACTTTTCAAAAATTACTGCTGCTTTTTCTTCTGGTACCCCAGGGCCTTGATCCATAATCGAAATACGCACCATATTTTTTTCTTGCTCTGCCACTACTTTTACGGCCCCGTTTTCGGGTGAGTATTTGATGGCGTTGTCGAGTAGGTTTTGAAATACATCAACTATGCGACTGCCATCGCATTCCACCGCTAGATTGCTGTCTTCCATTTGAAAAGTCAGTGCTTTCGCTTCGGCCTTGCCTTGCACAGCCAAGCTGGCCCGCCTTATCAAGTCTGATACCATTTCTTCGCCCAGATTCAACTCAATTGTTCCCGATTCTAGTTTGTCGATTTCGAGAAATGAGTTGATTAACTGCACTAATCTACCAATCGTAGCGGCACTTTGAGTGGCTCTATGTTTGCCTCGCTCAGTCAGTTCGCCATAAGTGTTCTTGCAGAAGAGATCGAGAGTCAATTGCAGTGATGCTAATGGTGCACGTAGGTCGTGAGTAGCCATGGCTGTAAGTTCGCGCTTCAGTCTAGCGGTCTTGTTTATTTCCGTGACATCGTGAGCAACGCAAAAATATGACTGTTCGTCTTTGTCGAAAACAGCAGACCACATGATTTCGCGGAGCTCACCTGCTTTTGTTTTCATTGTCAGTAGAAATGGTTTGTTTTCTTTATTTTCTTTTTTCTCAGCAATTTCTTTGAAAGTAGAGCGAATTTTCTGCGTGTCATCGCTGCAAATTGATGCCAGTGGCTTCTCTATAACTTCTTCTGGAAGATAGCCTAGAATGGTCGTAATTGCCTTGTTAACTGACTCAAACTCAAAGTATGGGTCGATAGAACAGATGATTTCTGAAGCATTTTCGGTCAGTGCTTTTTCTCTACGTCTTAAATCGTTCATGTGAAAAGCCATATCGTGAAAAATGCGATCTAGCTGAGCGATTTCGTCGTTGCCTTTGAGCACTGGTGCAATTGGCTTATCGTTAGCAAAGTCTATGGCGTTTTTGCTAATAATTTTAAGACGGTTGGCAATGCTGCGGTTGAAGATTATTACCAGTAAAATCGAAATAAAAATACTGATCACGACTGCTGCTGTAGAAAATGCCTGCACATCACCTCTCAATCGCTCTTGCTCTGCACGCTGCTCTAAGGCTTTCTTGATTTGAATTGCCGAAACTCGGTCGCCTTCATCGTTGCATTCGCCGATAAGTACCTGTAGCTTCTCTAAGCAGCGCATAAAGGCAGATTGGTCGGCTCTTTTAGCCGCTACCTCGCCTTCTTCAAGAGCGGCAATTATTTTTTCTACGCTGGTATTAAACTGACGCAAAATACGAGTATCGAGGTCGCCTTGACTGAGCAATAGTGCTCTATCTTTTTTTAGTTTTGCCAGAGATCTGTGCATCTTGTTCAGCTGGCTAATATCGCGATTGGCTGCTGCTAGACCTAGCGCAGCGGCGGCATCGGGGTATATTCTTGTCTGCAAGTTAACTATTTGTAGAACACCGCGCGTCTGATTTTCTAATTCATAAGCCTTGTCAAGCTGAGCTAGGCTTATGTTTGTGGCAGTAAGGAAGAGAACCTCAAAAAATAGAGGAACAAGTATGAGAACAAAGGCTTTGTGTGATAAATTGAGGCTTCGCACTGGTTTCCTGCACCGTTATTAGCTTTTCTGAGCCCTCGAGAGTTATGGCCAAAATTCTTTTGATTGAAGACGAAGCTGACACCGCTGAGGCTATAACCGATGCCCTTGAGTTCGCGAATTATACCGTGGAGTGGGTTGACTCCGCTCCAGAGGGTTTGCAGAGACTTTTTATTTATGACTACGACTTGGTCATACTTGATTGGAATATAAAGGCAGAGAGTGGTCTTGCCCTTTGTGCAGAATATAGATC